>NZ_JACCBP010000003.1:0-300000 GCF_013408655.1 Pigmentiphaga litoralis | reverse complement strand
CAAAAGTGAAGGCCAAGCTGCTGGAAACGAAGGACATCCGCTCCGTTGACATCAACGTCGAGACGTTCCGCAAGACGGTCCAACTGTCGGGCTTCGTTGACTCCAGCGAGCAGATCGCTCGTGCCGTTGCGGTCACCCGCTCGGTGGAAGGCGTGGAAAGCGTCAAGAACGACCTGCGCGTCAAGAGCCGTTAATCGGTTCCTGACTCTGGCGGTGGCACCTGGTGCCGCTGCCGGCGCTCGGCAGAAATGCAGAACGGCCCCGTCGATTATCGACGGGGCCGTTTTTTATTATCTGTGATCCGGTTTTATGCGTTACTGCTTCAGCGTCCGATCAAATAGCGCCACCAACGCCTGCCAGCCGCGCCTTGCGGATGCTGCGTCATGGACCGGAAAGTCCGGCACCATCCAGCCGTGGGCTGCGCCCGCATATTCCTCGGCAACATAATTCACGCCAGCCTGATCCAGTGCCGCTTCCAATCGCGCGGCCATGGCGGGCGGATACATGCCATCGTGTTCCGCGCTGGCGATATACACCTCGGCTTGAATCGCGCCGACCCGCCAATGCGGACTGGACGCGTCATCGCTGGCCAGATTGCCGCCATGAAAGCTCGCCACCGCGGCGATCCGGTCCGGCCAGGCGGCCGCCGCCGACAAGGCCATGCCGCCGCCCATGCAGAACCCGACCGCGCCGACCTTGCCCTTGCGGGCATCGGGGCGCGCGTCCAGCCAAGCCAGGAAGGCTGCCGTGTCGCTGGCGGCCTTGTCGTTGCCGGTTGTGCTCATCAGCGGGCCAAGAATGGCCCCGACATCCCCGGCAAAGACCTCTTTGGGCACCAACGGCGTGTAGGGGCCGACGCGGTAGTAGACGTCGGGCACCAGCACCAGGTAGCCGGCTGCCGCAACGGTTTCCGCCATGTCGACCATGGCTGGCCGAAGCCCGCCGGCGTCGCCGTAAAGCATCACGGCAGGCCACGGGCCATCGCGGGAATCGGAAGCCGACTTGGGCCCCGGAGTCACTACATACGCCGGGCACTCCCCGTCGGGCGCGTTCAACACGATACGTTCGGCGGGCATGACGGTCTCCTCAGACCAGGGCGTCGGCTTTCAACAGGGTTTCCAGGCACTGCGCCTTGATGCCGTAGAAGCGCTTGATCTCGTCGATCTGCGCCAGCACCGGCTCGGGCGCCTTGGGCGTTGCACGTTTCACGGCCAGGATCATCTTGTTCTTGTTGGTATGTTCCAGCGAGATGAACTCGAACACCTGGGTATCGTAGCCTGCCGCGTCCAGCAGCAACGCGCGGATGCCGTCCGTCAGCATCTCGGCTTCCTGCCCAAGATGCACGCCGTGCTGCAGGATAGGCCGCAGCGGATGCGGGCTGAGCAGCTGCGGGCGCACTTCCTTGTGGCAACACGGCGAACACATGATGACCGACGCGCCCGCGCGAATGCCCATGTGAATCGCGTAATCGGTCGCGATGTCGCACGCATGCAGGGCGATCATTACGTCAAGCGGCTGCGGCGCATAGCTGCGCACGTCGCCGGCATCAAAAGTCAGTCCCTGCAGACCCAGCCGTTCAATGGCGCCATTGCACAGGTCGACCAGTTCCTGGCGCAATTCGACGCCGGTCACCTGGGTCGGCCGGGCTAGCACGCCTTGAAGATAATCGTGGATGGCAAAGGTCAGGTAGCCCTTGCCCGACCCGAAGTCCGCCACCCGGATCGGGGTGGCTGCCGATCCCAGCGGCGACGCCGACAAGGCGGCCGCGAATACCTCGATGAACTTGTTGATCTGCTTCCACTTGCGCGACATGGCCGGCACCAGCTTGTGGTCGCGATCCGTCACGCCCAGCTCGACCAGAAAGGGCCGACCGAGGTCCAGGTACCGATGTTTTTCGCGGTTGTGGCCGGTAGTGGCGGCTGACGCGCCGTCGCCTGCGGACCCTGCGTCTGCCGACCCGCCGCCTGCCTGCGCCGCCTTCCCTACCCGCACCGTGGCCTTGCCCTTCTTGCTGAACGCCAACTGGATGTCCTGGGTGCGCGTGGTCAGCTGCGCGTTGCGAAACTCACTGCCCAGCAGGGTCCGCAGCGTCTGCAGGCCTTCGTCGACCGGGAAATTCTTGGTGATGTCCTTGGTCGCATGCCGGTACAGCAGCGACAGCATGGGCGCGTCTTTCAACACGACCGCGCGCGCCTGCACCCGCTTCAGGTCCCCTTCCCCGCGATACCCCGCCAGCACCAGCGTCACCACGGTGCCGTCGGCCAGCGCCTGCCGGGCGAGCGCCAGGAAGTCATCCACGGGCTGGCGATTGGGATCGTCGTGGTCAGAGGGGATGTGGGGGGAAGAAGGTGCGGTCATGCTGGTCAACCTGGAGGGGAACGGTAAAGCGGAAACGGCACGCGCGTGCACTGACCGCCGCCCGGTAGGCACGATCCGGAACCTTGTCCCGGAAACGATCAGGCCCCGACACGCGGGGCCTGGCAGTGCGGCGCCCCGGCGTGACTGCCCGGGGCGATGGAACCGATCAGCGGCGCTGGCCGGCTGCCATCAGGGCGCGGATGCGATCCTCGATCGGCGGATGCGACGCGAATATAGCCGAGATCGCGCCGCCGCTGGAAATGCCCGAGGCCTGGAAGTTCTTGGGCAATTCCCCAGGGGCCATGTTGCCAAGGCGGGCCAGGGCCCGGATCATCGGTTCACGCGAGCCCAGCAGGTGGGCGGAGCCGGCATCGGCCCGGAACTCGCGCTGACGCGAGAACCACGCCACGATGATCGACGCGACGATCCCGAAAGCCAGTTCACAGACGATCACGGTCGCGAAGTAGCCGATGCCACCGCCGCGTTCGTTCTTGAGCAGCACACGGTCCACGAAGTAGCCGACCACCCGCGCCAGAAAGACCACGAAGGTGTTCACGACGCCCTGGATCAGGGTCAGCGTGACCATGTCGCCGTTGGCGATGTGCGCGACTTCGTGCGCCAGCACGGCCGACACTTCTTCTTCGGTCATGCCGCGCAACAGGCCGGTGGATACCGCCACCAGGGCTTCATTCTTGAAGGCGCCCGTGGCAAAGGCATTGGGTTCGCCTTCGTAGATGGCGACAGTCGGGCGGCCGATACCGGCGCGGTCAGCCAGCTGGTTGACGGTATCCAGCAGCCAGATCTCTTCGCGATTCACCGGCGCGTTCGGATCCAGCACGCGGGCGCCCGTGCTCCACAGCGCCATCTTCTTGCTCAACAGCAGCGAAATGATGGCGCCCGTGAAACCCACGACCAGCGAAAAAATGGCCAGAGACTGAATATTCAATCCGTTGGCGTCCATGAAGCGGCCGACACCGAGAATACTCAGGGTCGCCGTCAGCACGAGCATGACGGCGATGTTGGTCATGATGAAAAGCACAATGCGTTTCATGAGGGGTAAATTCTCCGAGAACCTTCGATCAATCGGACCGGCGCCCCGCAGCGCCCGCCCGTCACAGACGTATATGGTAACGGTCGCGCAGGGTTCAAGAGCCGCACCCTGGACAGAAGCATCCAAGGGTTCCCCCGTAGATACCCTTGTACGGGGCTACAATCGTCCGACCCCTTCGCTCCACGACTTTTTCTGCCTCACGCCAATGCAAGCACTCTGGATGTTGTTCGCCTCCCTGATGTTCGCGATCATGTCCATGTTCGTCAAACTGGTGTCGACCGAAGTTCCGCTGTCCCAGATCATTCTTTTCCGCGGCGTCCCGACCGCCATCGGCATCCTTGGCTGGGCCTTGTGGGCCGGCAAGCCCATCATCCCGACCACCTGGCGGTCCCATGTCATGCGCAATATCGCGGGCGTGGCGTCGATCTGTCTGTCGTTCTACGCCATGTCGCGGCTGCCGCTGGCCACGGCCATCACCCTCAACTACACGTCGCCCTTGTTCATCGCGGCCTGGATGATGTTCCAGGGCAGCCTGCGGGAAGACCGCCTGCGCCTGTTCGCGGTGGCGCTGGGCTTCGTGGGCGTGATCGCGATCCTGCGGCCCGATGTCGACAACGCGCAGTGGCTGGCGTCGCTGCTGGGCCTTTTGGCCGGCGGCGCCACGGCGCTGGCCGTCATGCAGGTGCGCAGCCTGGGCCGCGCGGGCGAAGCCGAATGGCGCATCGTGCTGTTCTTTTCGCTCAGCACGGTGCTGACCGGCGGCGCGGCCACGGCGGCCACCGGCTGGGTGGCGCCGTCCTGGAGCGGCTGGGCGCTGCTGCTGGGCGTGGGCCTGAGCGGCCTGCTCGGACAGTTCGCCATGACCCGGGCGTTCAGCCAGGGCTCGGCCGCGCTGTCGGCCGTGCTGCAATACGCGACCATCCCGTTTTCGGTCTTGCTGGGCTTCCTGTTCTGGAACGACTCACCCGACGGCTTCGCGTGGTTCGGCATTGTCCTGATCGCCGCCGCCGGGCTGGTGTCGACCTGGCGTACGATGGCGGTGCCAGCCGCGTCCCGATAGGTCGCTGTCGAGCGTTTCGCACCTGTCGGCGCGCCTGGCGCTCACCTCCTCCCGCCAAGGAAGCGTCATGTTCACCACCCTGATTTCCGCAAAGGAACTGGCCGCCCATCTGGGCCAGCCGAACTGGCTTGTCATCGACAGCCGGCACGACCTCATGAATCCGGCCCACGGGCGGGACTCGCATGCCCGCTCGCGCATTCCCGGCGCCCGCTTCGTCGACCTGGACACCCAGTTGGCGGGCCGCCATACCGGCCAGAACGGACGGCACCCCCTGCCCGATCCGGATATCTTTCGCAAACTCGTGGCGCAGTTGGGCATCGGCCCCGACACGCAGGTCATCGTGCACGACGACCACACCGGCCAGTCGGCGGGCCGCTTCTGGTGGATGCTGCGCTGGCTCGGCCACGCAGGGGTGGCAGTGCTGGATGGCGGCTTCAAGGGATGGGAGGCGGGCGGCTTTCCGGTAGACAGCAGTCCGGTCGAAAGCGACGCCGTTACCCAGGGCGACCTGGCCACCCAGGAGCAACAGCAGATGGCGGGCAGCGTCTTGGGGGAACCCACGTCAGGCGGACCCATGCCGGGCGCCGGCGATGCAGCGGCCCCCCAGGCAGGCGCGCAATCCTTCCTGTCGGCGGGCGCTGCACGGCCGCGCCTGGCGCCTACCGTGACCACGCAGGACATGCTGGCCAACCTGAACACGCGCGCCGCCAAGGTCGTCGACGCACGTGCGGGCGCTCGCTATCGCGGCGAGACCGAACCGCTGGACCCGGTGGCGGGCCACATTCCGGGCGCGCTCAACCGCCCCTTCCAGGAAAACCTGCAGCCCGACGGCACCTTCAAGCCGGCCGCTGTCCTGAAACAGGAATTTGCCGCCCTGCTCGGCCAGGTCCCGGCCGACCAAGTGATCCATCAATGCGGGTCGGGCGTATCAGCCTGCCACAACATCCTGGCCATGGAACACGCCGGGCTGAACGGCTCGGCGCTCTACCCGGGCTCGTGGAGCGAGTGGTGCGCCGACCCGGGCCGCCCGGTGGCGATCGGCGCAACGCCCTGACACGGCTCTCGGGTTGCGGGAAAACCACAGCGGGTTCACACTCTCTGCATCCCTGTCGAATGGCTCTGCCCCATGTCGCTCAAGCTTTCCGTCCTTGATCTGTGCCCGGTACCGTCGGGTTTCACGCCATCCGATGCCATCGCCAACAGCATTGCGCTGGCCCAGGCGGTCGAAACCTTCGGGTACCACCGCTACTGGTTCGCCGAACATCACAACACGGCCATGCTGGCCTGCTCGGCCCCCGAACTGCTGATTGCCCGTGTGGCCGCCGCCACGTCAACGCTGCGGGTGGGCTCGGGCGGCATCATGCTGCCCAATCACAGCCCGCTCAAGGTGGCCGAACTGTTCCGCATGCTGGAAGCCATGTTCCCCACCCGGATCGATCTGGGCCTGGGCCGTGCGCCGGGCACGGACCCGATTACCGCGAGCGCCTTGCGGCGCAATGCCGAAGACAGCGACAACTTTCCGCAGCAACTGGCCGATCTGGTCGGCTATTTGAAAGACGTGATGCCCGAAGGCCACCCGCACGCCCGCGTGCGCGCCGCGCCGATGGGGGTGGCCTGCCCGCCGATCTGGATCCTGGGGTCAAGCACCTACGGCGCCCAGGTGGCCGCGGCCAATGGCCTGGGCTTCGTGTACGCCCACCACATCGTGTCGGAACACGCACAAGAAGCCATGCATCTGTATCGCGACCGCTTCCGCGCCTCGGCCCTGGGGCAGTATCCCAAGGCCATGCTGGGCGTGTCGGTCATCTGCGCCGAGACACCAGAAGAAGCCACGCGTCTGGCGGCCACGGCCGACCTGACCATGATGCGCACACGCAGCGGCCGCCGCGGCGAACCGGTGCCCAGCGTGGAAGAAGCCCTCGCCTACCGCTACAGCCCGCAGGAAGAAAGCCTGCGCCAGTACAACCGCAGCCGCATCCACATCGGATCGCCCGACCAGCTGCGGGAATCGCTGGGCGCGCTCGCGGCCGCCACCCATGCCGAAGAACTGGTCATCACGTCCACCATCCATGACCACGCGGCCCGGGTGCGCAGTTATGCCCTCGTTGCCGAAGCGCTGGCCGACTGATCGTCCCGGCTCGGCAGCACCGCCCTTAATCTCTCACCAAGGAACACCACCATGCAGCTCCAGGGAAAAGTCGCCATCGTGACCGGCGGCGCCAGCGGTATCGGCAAAGACATCGCGATCGGCCTGAGCAAGGCAGGCGCGGCGGTCGCCATCGCCGACATCAATCTTGCGGCGGCGCAGGCCGTGGCAGCGGAACTGGAAGCCGCGGGCGGCAAGGCCATGGGCGTCGCCATTGACGTGACGGATGAAGCGGCGGTGGAAGCCGGCACGCAGCAGGTGGTCGACGCCTATGGCAGCATCGACATCCTGATCTCGAATGCCGGGATCCAGGTGGTGGCTCCCATCCACGAATTCGCCTACGCGGACTGGAAAAAAGTCATGGCCATCCATGTCGACGGCGCGTTCCTGACAACCAAGGCCGCCCTCAAGCACATGTACAAAGACGACCGGGGCGGCATCGTGATCTACACCGGCTCGGTCCATTCGCACCTGGCCTCGCCGCTCAAGTCGGCCTACGTGACCGCCAAGCATGGCCTGCTGGGCCTGAACCGCGTGCTGGCCAAGGAAGGCGCCCCGCACAACGTGCGTTCCCACGTGGTGTGTCCGGGTTTCGTGCGTACGCCATTGGTGGACAAACAGATTCCCGAACAGGCGGCCAGCCTGGGCATCAGCGAAGCCGAAGTGATCAGCAAGGTCATGCTGGGCAACACGGTCGACGGCGAATTCACGACCCTGCAGGACGTGACGGACACGGTGCTGTTCCTGGCCACCTTCCCGTCCGCTGCGTTTACCGGGCAATCGTTCGTCGTCAGCCACGGCTGGTACATGCATTGATGCGCGGGCCCCGCCTGTCGCAACGATTTTCAAGGAGTGATGACGGCGCGCCCGGCGCGCGCCGATTGACGGTTCAATGACTATTCTGATTACCTTGCTTGACCTGGCCGGCTATGTCGCGCTGCTGCTGTGGGGCGTCCACATGGTGCAGACCGGCATCCAGCGCGCCTTCGGGCCAAGCCTGCGCACGGCGCTCGGCATTGCGCTGGCCAATCGTTTCTACGGATTTTTCGCGGGCATGGGCGTCACGGCCATCCTGCAGAGCAGCACCGCCACGGGCTTGATGGTGGCGGGCTTTGCGGCGAGCGGGCTGGTCGGTCTGGTGCCGGCGCTGGGCGCCATGCTTGGTGCCAATGTGGGCACGACGCTGATCGTGCAGCTGCTGTCTTTCGATATTTCGCCGATCGCGCCAATCCTGGTGTTGATCGGCGTGGTCATGTTCCGCCGCAGCAATGCCAGCATGACGCGCGACCTGGGCCGCGTGATGATCGGGCTGGGCCTGCTGCTGATGTCGCTGCACCTGCTGGTCGGCCTGCTCGAACCCTATCGTGACCTGCCTGCATTGCGCACCGGCCTGCGTGCCCTGGCGTCGCAGACCGGTCTGGCAATGGTGATCGCGGCCATCCTGGCCTGGGCCGCGCATTCCAGCGTGGCGGTGGTGGTCCTGGTGATGTCACTGGCAACCCAAGGCATCGTGCCGCCCGACACGGCGTTCGCGCTGGTGCTGGGCGCCAACCTGGGCACCGCCATCAACCCGTTGCTGGAAGGGTCGGCCAAAGACGATCCGGTCGCGCGCCGCCTGCCGCTGGGCAATTTTGTGGTGCGCGGCGTGGGCGCCGTCATTGTCCTGTCGCTGCTGGGCGTGATCCAGCCCTGGGTCAGCGCGCTGGGCGGCAGCCACGCGCGTGCGGTCGCCAATTTCCACACCCTGTTCAACGTCGGCCTGGCGGTGCTGTGCCTGCCGCTGCTCACGCCCTACGCCAAGCTGCTGCGGCGCTGGCTGCCGGCGAATGAGGACCTGTCCGACCCCGGGCGGCCGCGCTATCTGGACAGTGCGGCGCGTGAAGTCCCCATCGTGGCGCTGGGCCATGCGGCCCGCGAAGCCCTGCGGATGGCGGACACCTTGCAAAGCATGCTGGCCTTCACCCGCGATGCGTTCACCAAGGGGGACCGCAACCGGATCGCCGAAGGCAAACGCCAGGACGACGTGCTGGACCGGCTCAACACCGCCATCAAGACCTACGTGTCGGCCCTGGACCCGGACGAGATGACGACCGACGATCGGCGGCGCGCGGGCGAGATCATCGCCTTTATCACCAACATGGAACACGCTGGCGATGTGATCGAAAAGAATCTGCTGGCGCAGGCCACCAAACGGCTCAAGCGCGGCCTGCGCTTTTCGCCCGAGGGGCAGGCGGAAATGACGGCCATGCTGGATCGCCTGTCGACCAACCTGCAGTTGGCCGCGTCCCTGTTCATGACGGATGACGCCCGCGCCGCCCGCATGCTCGCGGCGGAAAAGGACGTGTTTCGTCAGATGGAGACCGAGGCGACGCGCGCCCACTTCGTCCGGCTGCGCGCCGGGCGGATCGACAGTTCCGAAACCAGCGGCATGCACCTGGATGTGCTGCGGGACTTGCGCCGGGTCAACACGCACCTGGTAGCCGCGGCGGCCTACCCGGTGCTGGAACATCATGGCGAACTGTTGACGACGCGGGTGCGGCCGGAAGAGGAAGCGCCGGCGGCTTGAAAGAGGCGGCGACGGGCGAGCGCTGGCGACTGGCGAGCGCCGGCGACTGGTGAGCGCCGGCGACTGGCGAGCGCCGGCAGCCAGCGAGGCCGCAGCGGCCGCATGAACCGCCGGCCGCCAAAGACGCTGCGGCCGCGCCCTGTCCCGCTCAATGCGCGTGAAACACTACCGTCAGGGTATACACAATGGCCACGCCCGCCCCGACCAGCACGAACTGCGGCAGGCTGTCGCGCAGGCTAGTCCGCTTCTGCATCTGCGGCATCAGGTCGGCCACGGCAATGTAGATGAAGCTGCTGGCGGCCACCACCAGCACATAAGGCAGCAGCGCTTGCGAGCCTTCCAGCAGGAAGTAGCCCAGCACGCCACCCAGGATCGCCATCATGCTGGACAGCACGTTGAACAGCAGCGCGCGTTTGCGCGTCAGCCCGGCGTTCACCAGGATGATGAAATCGCCCAGTTCCTGCGGCACTTCATGCGCGGCGATCGACAGGGCTGTCAGCACGCCCAGCTTCGGGTCGGCCAGAAAGGCCGCGGCGACCAGGATGCCGTCGCAGAAGTTGTGCAGGCCGTCCCCCACCAGCACGGCCATGCCACCGCGGCCGGCTTCGTGGGCATCATGCCCGGCCGGGTGGTGATGCCCGTCATGCTCGTGATGGTGGTTGTGCCGCAGCAGCGCCACCTTTTCCAGCATGAAAAAGATCAGCAGTCCGCCCAGCAACAGGGCAAACAGGGTGCGCGTATCGGCTTCGGACTCGAACGCTTCGGGCAAGGTATGCAGCAGCGCCACCGACAACAGGACGCCCACCGAAAAACTGACCATTTCGTGCAGGTAGCGCGAAAAGTAGCGAAAGCCCAGCCAGCCGGCCACCAGGGCCGACACCACGCCACTGACCAGGGTCGCCAGTACGATATAGACTAGGGTCATGCCGCGACTCCTTCCATCGTGGCCAGCAGGCGGCCGCAGCGGAACAGCCGTTCCCGTTTCAGGGTCTGGGCAACAGGTTCGTCGCGCCCCCGCGCCAGCGCGTGCGTGCGCACGGTCATCAGCAAGGGCAGCATTGGTTCGGGCGACTGCTCGAGCCAGGCCGACAGCTGACGGTCCGGATCCCACGCCGTCAGCCCCTGGCGTTTCAGTTCGCCCTTGTTGAAGTCCTTCAGGTTCCAGGTCAGCACCCGGACTTCAGGTGTCATCTGACTGGTGCTGCGCGCGCGGCTGGCCAGCCCGGCGGCGATCACGTGCCAGTCCTTTTCATCGCTGTAGCGCAGGCCCGCCTCGTAGGCGCTCAGGTCACCCGGATCGGCATCCGGAAACCGGGCGGTCATGTCCGCCCACTGCGCATCGAGCTGTTCGGGTGCGACGGCCCAGATGCGCGCCGCGTTGCGCCGCCATTCCTGGCCGATGCGGGCGCTCCAGATCGGGCGGAAGAAACCGGCGTCGGCCACGTCGAGCAACAAGGGCCGCAAGATGGACGACATGAGCACGCAGGCGTCGAGCACCAGGTAGTGCGGTGCGCGACGCGCCGCCGCGAGCGCGGCCGGGACCGGCGCCCCGGTCGATGAGGAATCTGATACCACGGTGACCCTGTAGAGATTGGTGCGGCAAGAGGGCGCGGCAGCGCCCTGCTCCCCCCGCTGGAAGCCGACCCGAAGGATACACCGGCAGCGGCTGTCGAGCCGCGCCGTGGCTAGGAAGGGAGGGACTCGACCAGGTTGCGGCCGCGTTCCTTGGCCCGCGCCAGGGCAATGGCCGCGTTGCCCAGCGCCGTATCCAGGTCGGTGCCGGCCGGCGTGATGCCGATCGACACGGTGATCTGCGTGGCGATGTGCCCGCGCAGCGCGAACTGCCGGCCGGCAATGTGATTGCGCAGCCGGTCGCACGCCGCCACCGCTTCATTCAGGGTGACGTCGGACAGCAGCGCCGCGAAACGGTCGCCCGATACGCGCACCAGTGTCTCGATCCCCGGCAACACCTGCCGGATCAGGTCGGCCAGCTGCCGCAGGATGGCATCACCCGCATTGCGGCCCAGCGCCTGGTTGAAGCGGTCGAAGTGGTCGATGTCCATCAGCATCAGGTGCAGCAGCTGCCCCGCCTGCTGCGACTGCGCGATTTCGGACTGGAACGCGTCCGACATCCAGCGGCGGTTGTGCAGCCCGGTGACGGCGTCGTGGGTCGCCATGAAATCCATGGATTCGGCCTGCTCGTCGGGTTCCAGCCGCAGGTTCATGGCCCGCAAGCGTTCACTGAGCATGTCCAGCACATTGATGGCGATACGCGGCACGGCGTCGATCACCGCGCGCAGCGCAGCCGCGTTCAGCACGACCAGCCGCGACGGCCACTGCGCCGCCACATAGACGGTGCCGCCTTCCTGGCCGATCAGGGCGTGTTCACCCACGGCGTCGCCCGGAACGAACCGCGCCAGCATGCGCTGGGTGGCCGCATCGCGATAGGCGCCGAGCTGACCTTCGACCAGCACGTAGATATTGCTGTTGGCCTCGCCCGGCTGCAGCAGGAACGCCCCGTGGGCAAGGTGCCGCGTGCATGCGAACGGTTCGACCAGCAGCCGTTGTTCGGCGGTGGTACCGGCAAACAGGCCGGAACGCGCAAGCGCGTCCCAGTCTTCGAGAGTCAGGCTGCCTGGCGCGCCGTCGGCGGGCAGGTGAGGAGGGATATGACGGTGCATCACTCACTTATCGGCAAGGGTTGGCACAAGTTTAGAGAAGGCGGCCCTACAGTTCCACGCTATGGCGTCCGATAAAGCCCCTATGACGACATCGATACCCGCCTTAGCCATGTCCCAGACTTCCATCCTGCGTTCAATCGTACGCCCGCTGCGCCAGCGCGCTGCACTGCTGGCCGTCCTGACCGCCCTGGGCAGCCTGGCGGGTTGCGACTATGTCGGGCTGCAGCCCGTATCGAAACTCGAAGCCCGCAAGGAAGCCGAAGGCAAGGCCATCGGTGGCGCCTGCCGCCAGGCCGGTCGCGCACTTGAAGATTGTTATACGTTCAATCCCAACATGCCCAAGGCCGCAATCTTTCTGGGCTGGCGTGAAATGAACGACTACATGATGCAGAACAACCTGACCGTCATCCGGCCCGAAGTCGCTCCGGTACTGCCCAATGGCCGGGCCAGGCTCGACGCCCCTGCTCCGGCGGCCGCGCCCGCGGCCAACAAGCTGCCTGCCAAGGCTGCCGCGCTGTAAGCCGCTGCGGCCTTCCTGCTACGGCGGCCTAGCCGCCCCAGCCCTTACTCCGCGCTGGCGATCAGCGTCAGCAACCTGTCGACATCCACCGGTTTGGTCAGGTAACTGTCAAACCCGTGCGCCAGAGCTTCTTCGCGGTCGAACGCGGCATCACGGCCGGTCACGGCGATCAGCATGATGGGATCCAGGTGAGACGTCTCGCGGATCATGGTCGCGACATCCAGCCCATTCGGCGCCGGCATGTCGATATCCAGGACCATCACACGGGGACGCCACGACAGCGCCATTTCCATTGCGGCCGACCCGCCACCAACGAAACGGACATCATGATGATCGCTGCACGCTTCCGCGAGCGCTTCCGCGGCGCTGACATAATTGTCGACGATCAGCACACGGCGGGGTAAAGCCTGATTCAAATCCCATCTCCTCGAATGACACGCCGCGGCGGGCGCGCGCAAGGAAAATGCAAGATCCATACCTGTCGCACCGCGTTGGAGCGCTGCAGTGCAGCGCATTCGCGCCCCCGAACCCGGAATGGAATCGTCAGCGCGAGCCGTTGACGGACAGCCCGTCAACGCAGGCGCCATCTTAACCACTTCGATAGCTGCGTGCAGGCGCTCCAGCGCCATATTGCAGTTGCGGCAACCATCGGACACAACCGCAACACGGCGGTGGCGCAAGGACTGACGCCAGGGCCCCAGCAGCCATGCATGGCGGCGCGAATTACCGCTGCCGGAAATTATGACGTGGATACGCGAGGACACGGGCAAGCTGCCGCCTACGTGGCGTGGCCAACTGCAATGATCAAGATGGGGGATTCATGGCCAGGACGGATCCAGCAGGATCTGCGGCGGGTATTTTGAACTAGGGGGAGGGTGGGGTGACTGATGGGGCTCGAACCCACGACAACCGGAATCACAATCCGGGACTCTACCGACTGAGCTACAGTCACCACCGAAAAGACAAACTGCATGACAACGCTGCCAGGATCAACCAACTGCGTTTCACCTGCCTTCACGTGCTTCCCGAACGGGCTGCAGCAGCGAAGAACAGCATTCTAGCTAACTTTCGTTCGCTTGGCAAAGCGGACATCATTACGCGGCTGACAGACCGCATTTTCGCAGTCATTACCGAGCGGGCTAACCGCCCTGCTGCCCGCCGCTGGGCCCGCTACCGGAGCCCTGCACTTCGCAAGCCCACAATGACAAAAAGCTCCCGGAGGAGCTTTTTGGACCGACGACTTGTAGAGCGACTGGACCTTGCGGACCAGTGCCGACAGCGCAGGGCTGACAGCTAAAAGCTTACAGCGGGCGGATCTTGGAGGCTTGTGGGCCCTTAGGACCTTGGGTAGCCTCGAAGCTCACCTTTTGGTTTTCCAGCAGAGTCTTGCGACCTTCTGCTTGAATTTCCGAAAAGTGGGCGAAAAGGTCTTTGCCGCCGTCATCGGGCATGATGAACCCGAAACCTTTGTCGTCGTTGAACCATTTAACGATGCCTGTGGCCATGCTGTACTTCCTTGGAGTTTAGGTGAGCAAATGCTCGGAACCGCAAGAAGAAATCAAGGAAGGGCAATAGGCCAACTGAAGTACCGTTAAAGGCAACCACACTGAACAAAACCGCGTCACTTGAAAATCTTGCCAATTGACTATGGGGCTAGGAGCCTTTTCCGTCAACAGGTTTGCGTTTGCGTACCGCTACTGTACAACAATGTCCGAGAAAAACAGCAAGGCCTTTTCGCTTTTTTTAAGTAGTCGCCACGAGTGGTATTTGAGATGAATCCAAGTGATTGATTTTGCAGGACTTATCCCGCGGATGGCACCAAAACCTGCGTGTTTTCCCTAGCCGTGGCATTTACGCGCGCAGAATTTACCCAAAGCTGGCGCAATTTACCGATCAAGCACGCCAAAACTTGCGCGACGCTGCAGATAATGCACTGGGTGAGCAGGTCCGGCACATCAATTGCTGGTTGAAAATCGTGGCAAATGCCACGTCCCTTCGGGCTTTCCAATACAAACCCTAGGGAAATTCCTAGCATTTGGAGACGACAAAATGAAGCAGACCACTGACCAGCAAGGCAACTCAGGCCAAAACGCCCAGAACACCGCCGACCAATCGAATCAGAAGCAGCCACAACAGCAAGGCAACAATGCCTCGCAGCACGGCCAGCAATCCGGCGGCGCGCGCCAGGGCGACCAAGCCAAGCAAGGCAACCAGGGCAACCAGGCGAATCAGGACCCCTCGCGTCGCAACGACCAGCAGGACCAGCAGAATCAGCGGTCCCAGCAGGCCGGCAATAACCAGCAAGGTGGCGCACGCCAACCTAACGAACGATAGTCCTTTCGTTTGACTGAAGGTATAAGGGCGGGCCGGTGAAACACCGGCCCGCCCTTTTCACGTCCACCCGCCACCACGACGCGGGCGGAGACAGCTCACCCCACAGCGCCGTCAGGCGGTTTTTGCTTCGTGCTTCAGACCGTCGATAAATTTGCGCGCCGCACGCTCGGCGTGCCGATGCGCTTCGAATTCGGTGCCAAACACCTGGTCTTCGCCAATATGCGATTCCGGCACGATGTCTTCGTAGGCGGCAGCGGGGTCTTGCGACACGCTGGCCGAACCTTCGAACAGCACCGAGACCACACTATGGGGATTGACTGCCCGGGCCACGGTCTTGATGAAATACCCTTTATAGGTTTCGCCTGCGCCATGCGACATGGTTCACTCCTTTCAAACGCAGCATGCGATTGGCGGCCCGGAGTGGCCCGCCAGAATCCCATGCCGTGGGCGGTGATGACTCAACGCCTTGGGAACAATGCCCCCGGATGACGGGAACGGCCCGATCGTGACATGTCGATCGCGCGCCGCCCATCAAGACAAATCCTTACGACTTTCCCGGCGGCGTGGCGTTGATGCGCCATGGTGTCCGTTGGTCACCGCAGTGCACCATTTGTCAGCAGATGACTGACAATGGAGGTCACGCTACCTTGCGCCGACTCCCGGGATCTTCCATGGCCAGAAAAAGCCGCTCACTGACACGACTGATGCTCGACGCCGCCACCGGCATTGCGCGGCTGCAGCGTCGTGCCATGAAGCTCGCCACGAGCACGGCGACCAAGACGGCGGCTGCCAACGCCAAGGCGCTGAAAGCCAGCACGCCCAGACCCACCACCACCAAGACCGGCACCGGAAAGACCAGTGCGTTGACGCCGCCTGCCAGCCCGCGCAAACGCGGTGCGGCGGGTGCGGGCGCCGCCGCCCTGGGCAGTGGCACGCTGAGCCAGGGCACCCTGGCCCGCTCGCCCCTGCAACGGAGCGTCCGGCGTCCGGTGCCTGCCGCGCCGGTTGCGGCGGCGGCCACAGGCACCTGGGTGGCGGGCGTCTTCTCCACGCCGCCCATGCAAGGCGAGCTGATCGGCCGTCTGGACTATTTCGTCTATCTGCCTTCCAGCCGGCCTGCCGTCGGCCTGCCGCTGATCGTCATGCTCCATGGCTGCAGCCAGAGTGCGAGCGACCTTGCGGCGGGAACCCGCATGAACCGGCTTGCCGAGCGCGAGGGGTTTGCCGTGCTGTACCCCCAGCAATCGCGCGGGGCCCAATCCCATCGGTGCTGGCGCTGGTTCCAGCCCGAAGCGGGCGTCGGTGCGGCGGAGGCCGATGCCATCGCCAACCTTGCGGACAGCGTAACTCAGCAATACCGACTGGATCCTGAACGACGTTACGTGGCCGGCATGTCGGCGGGCGCCGGAATGGCGGCCCTGGTGGCCCTGCGCCATGCGCATCGATTTGCCGCCGTCGGCATGCATTCCGGCGCGGTGGTGGGCGCGGCAAGCAGCACGTCGGCGGGCTTGAGCACCATGCGGCGCGGCACGCTGCGCGACCCCCTGTCCTTGCTGGCTGGCGTGCTGGGGGCCAATACCCGGCCGGGGCGCCTGGAAGACGATGCCGCCCTGCCCGCGCTGATCCTGCAAGGCATGCGGGATCCCGTGGTGGCGCCGCGCAATGCAGAACAGCTGACGAAACAATTCCTGCACGTGAATGGCATGGACGGCGAAACGCCCGTGACGGCCGAGCTGGCCGTGGCGACGCCTGACGCCTATCGCCGCCTGGACTATCGGCGGGGCAGCAAGACGGTGGTGCGGGTGTGCGAGATCGCGCAGCTGGATCACGCCTGGGCAGGCGGAGACCCGGCGCATCGCTTTCATGCGAGGCGGGGTCCGGATGCGTCGGCGTTGCTGTGGCGGTTTTTCAGGTCGCACCGCCGCGAAGGCGCGACGGCGGAATAAGACGGTGGCCTGCCCTGAGGGAATCGAACCCCCGACCCACAGCTTAGAAGGCTGTTGCTCTATCCGACTGAGCTAAGGGCAGATCTGCGGAAGGCCGGGATTGTATCGTATCCCCCGGGCAGGCGACCGATCAGGTGGGCATGCCCGCTGCGGGAATCTGCGCCTGGCTGGCGCCCAGCGCTTCGATCAGCTTGGCGTTGAAGGCGGGCAGGTCGTCCGGCTTGCGGCTGCTGATCAGATTGCCGTCAAGGACCACCTCTTCATCCATCCAATCCCCGCCCGCGTTGCGGATGTCGTCCTGCAGGGACGGCCAGCTGGTCATGTTCTTGCCATCGACCAGTCCGGCGGACACCAGCAGCCAGGCGCCGTGGCAGATCACGGCAATCGGCTTGCCCTGCTCGTGAATATTCTGCACGAAGCGCTGCGCGCCGACTTCGCTGCGGATGGTGTCCGAATTGAACACGCCGCCCGGCAGCACGACGGCTGCAAACTGATCGGGGTCGGCATCCTCGAATGTCATGTCGACCGGAAAACTGTCGGCCTTGACGTCATGATTCATGCCGGTGACCTGCCCGGCCTTCTTCGATACCACAACGACTTTGGCGCCGGCGGCTTCGAGTGCCTGGCGCGGGCTGGTCATCTCGACCTGCTCAAAATTGTCCATGACCAGAACGGCGACGCTAATACCTTCCAGGGATGATCCCATGTGGCTCTCCTTGCCGTAGTCCATGCTATTGATGAGTGACTCGACTCACCAATCGCAACTTTTGTACCCGACGGCAGAGTCAACTCTGGGCGTTGCTGCTTTCCAGGAAATGCAAAAGCCGGCGCTCATCCAGGCTCAGGCCGCGCGGGCTGGAAAGTTTGGGCGGCGGGGGCAGATCGCCCCGCAGGTAGGCGTCGATGATGGCGGGGTGGATATAGCAGGACCGGCACACGGCGGGCGTGTTGCCCAGGCGTTTGGCCACGTCCTTGATGACCGCGACAACCACCTTGCGGGCGTCGTCGGCGCTGGTGAACGGAATGCGCTGCAAAGCTGCAAGCGCGATGACGGAGCCACCCCAGGTGCGGAAATGCTTGGCCGTGAACTCGCCCTTGCCGACTTCGCGCAGGTAGGCGTTGACCGTGCCGGAATCGATATGGCGAATGGTGCCGTCGTCGTCACGGTAATGGAACAGGTCGTGACCCGGAATTTCCATGCAGCGCTTGACGATGTTGGCGATACGGCGATCGGTCAGCGTCACGTCGTGCTCGACGCCACTCTTGCCGCGAAACTTGAAGCGGATGCGCCCGCCCTGCACGGACGCGTGCTGACGGCGCATGGTGGTCAGCCCATACGAACGGTTCACCTTGGCATAGCGGCTGGTGCCGATGCGGATCAGCGTCGTCTCCAGCAGCCGCACCACCACGGCCATGACTTTTTCCTGCGACAGGCCGCTGGCCGCCAGGTTGGCGTCCACGTGCTTGCGAACGCGCGGCAGGGCATGCCCGAATTCCGACAGCTGTTCATACTTGTTGGCGTCGCGCACCTCGTGCCAGCGCGGGTGGTACCGGTACTGCTTGCGGCCGCGGGCATCCCGCCCGGTGGCCTGGATATGGCCATCGGGATCGGGGCAGATCCACACGTTGGTATAGGCCGGCGGGATCACCAGCGCATTGATGCGCTTGATCTCGGCCTGGTCGGTAATGCGTTGACCGCTAGGGTCGAAGTACTGGAAGTGCTTGCGGATGATCTTGCGCGAAATGCCCGGCAGCCGGTCATCGACATACGTCAGCCCGCCAACCTGGCAATGCAGGGCCGCGTCGGCGGGGATCTCAGCAATCTCGTGCTGACTCGGGGTCGGGTGCAGGTCATCCATGACAACCCCCTATGCACGCTTCATGCCAAGCGAGTGCCGCCTGCTGCACAGGCGGGCGGCTGCTGTCATGGACGTGAAAAAACTGCCCGGCCCCGGCAAAAACTGCGCAAGATCGCGCTTAGCGCAACCCGCCCAAGACGCGCAGATCGTCTTCCTGCAGCTTGACCGGAGTGCCAGATCGGATCAACGCCGCAAAGTCTTCATCGGGCACCATGACCGTCAGGCAATACAGCTTGCCGGCGCCCACGTTTTCGATCGCATGCGCGGTGCCGGGCTTGATCATCAGGGCGTCGCCCTTGGCAATGCGGGTGCACTCGCCGTTGGCATAGGCATCGCCCTCCCCTTCCAGCACGAAAAACATTTCGTGCGCACGCAGGTGGCCGTTGGGCGGCGTGCGGCCGCCAGGCTCGAAAATCTCGACTACGGCAACCAGGTCGCAGTCTTCGCCTTCGCGGTCAAAGACCAGGGCAAAATAATTGGTGTCCCCGCTCGAGATGCGGAAGGCCGGGCAGGCCCCCATGGACTTCTTGATGGCTGCTGGCACGTTCATGCTGACATCCCTTGCAGCAAGGCGGTGGACTCGGCAACGAAGCCGAAACATTGATTGACGTTGTAGCGGGTGGCATCGGCACAGAAGGCCGGCGACGTGGTGGCCGAGCAGTCGTCGAGCAGCACGCAGTCGTAGCCCAGGAAGTTGGCGTCCTGCAGCGTGCACAGCACGCACTGGTCGACGTTGACGCCGGCAAACAGCAAGGTCGTCACGCCCAGATTGCGCAGGATCGAATCCAGCGGCGTATCCCAGAAGCCGCTCATGCGGTACTTGGCGACCTCGATATCGCCCGGGTGTGGCGCGATCTCGTCGACCACGGCCGCGGCCCATGATCCGGCCTCCAGCACCGCCGCGCCATTGGATGGCAGGGGGTCGCCCAGGCCGACGCCCTCGCCCGCCGGCTTGTAGACGTGAAGCAGCGACGGGCTCAGGTTCAGCTGGTCGGGGCGATTGCCCCAGTTCACCCACACGACCGGCACGTCAGCCTGGCGCAAGGCGGGCAACAGCCTGGCCAGCGGCGCGATCGGCGTGCGCGCCGGCGACACGTCCACGCCAATCGACGCCAGCCAGCCGTCCGGATGGCAAAAGTCGTTCTGCATGTCGATGACCACGATCGCCGTGCGGCGCAGGTCGATCGTCAGGTGTTGCGGCGTCGCCGTGAAACTGACCGGCTGCGGCGCGGCGGGCGTGCGCACCAGGTTGGCTGACTCCCGCGACACCTGCCACTGATTGCGCGGCGACGAACCCAAAGGAAAAGACTTAGCCATGCGAATGTTCCGAAGCAAGCGTCGACGCAGGCGCGGCGCCATGCATGGCCAGGTCCAGCATGTCGGATACAGCGCGGCAATGCGCGATGTATTCGGGCGTAAGCCGGAAATCGTTGGTGCGCGGGTACGGCGTATCCACGGCCAGTTCACCGATCATGCGGCCCGGACGCGCGGCCAGCACGACGATGCGGTTCGACAGGTAGACGCTTTCGTAGATGCTGTGCGTGACGAACACCACGGTGCACTGCGCGCGCTGCCAGATGTCGAGCAGATCGTTGTTCAATTTTGAGCGGGTGATCTCATCCAGTGCCGCGAACGGCTCGTCCATCAACAGCAGCTTGGGCTGGGTCACCAGTGCGCGCGCGATCGACACACGCATCTTCATGCCGCCCGACAGCTCTCGCGGATGCGAATTGGCGAACGCCAGCAGGCCCACCATGTCCAGCGTATTGTTGACACGATCCACCACTTCGGCGCGTGGAATGTCCTTGAGCATCAGCGGCAGATAGACGTTGTCGAACACCGTGGCCCAAGGCATCAGCGTGGGCTCCTGGAACACAAAGCCGATCTCGCGGATGGGCCTGCCGCGCGCATCGTAGCGGGCGGTCGGCCAGTCGATTTCGCCGCGGCTGTGTTCGCCCAGGCCCGCGATCATCCGCAGTGCCGTGGACTTGCCACAGCCCGACGGGCCCAGCAGGCTGATGAATTCGTTGGCCCGGATATCCAGGTTCAGGTTCTGCACGGCCAGCGTGCCGTTGGCGTAGACCTTGTCGACGCCGCGCAGGCGCACCAGGGGCTTGGTGGATACCGGGGCATGGGGGGCATGCGGCGCCGCCGTGCTGACGGCGGCCACGTTGGGGACGACGGAAATCATGCGCGCGACCTCATGCGATCCAGGGGATAACGATGGACTTCCTGGAGCAGCGTCGCGAAACCGCGCGCCGCATGATCCAGGCTCTGGTTGCCGCGTTCCGGATCGGCGTCGAGCGCGTTGCCGCAGGCGCCGGCCGGATGCAGGTCTTGGGTCTGCCAGCCGAAGCCCACCCGGCCTTCGGCGTTCAGGTAGCGATATTCCTGGGCCAGCTCGATACCGAGCGGCGTGAAGTTCTGCGCCTTGTCCAGTTGCACCAGGTCGGGCCGCAGCGCCAGCATCATCGAGGTCTCGCTGGACCCGCCATGAATGCCATACGTCTTTTCGTCGGGCGGGTACTGGTCGGGTACCGAACCAAAGCTCCAGGTCGCCGCCGTCACCACGAACATGTCGAGCCGCACGCGCAGGTCGCGCGCCACGATGTCCATCACCTGCGGCTGGCCGCCATGCGAGTTGAAGAGCACCAGTTTGCGGATGCCGGCGCGATACACGCTTTCGGCAATGTCGGTCCAGAGCTGGATCAGGGTCTCGGCGCGCAGGGTCAGCGTGCCGGGAAAGGCCTGGTGTTCGTTCGACTTGCCGATGGTCTGGGCCGGCAGGAACGTGACGGGCAAATCATCGGGCAGGAGCTTGAGCGTGCGGTCGACCACGCCGGCATTGATGCAGGCATCGACAAATACAGGCAGATGCGGGCCATGCTGTTCGATCGCGGCCACGGGCAGCACCGCCACCGTGTCGGGGGTCAGCGCCGCGAATTCCTCGGTCGTCATGTCGACCCACTGGCGGCGGGGAAAGCCGGACTTGATAACAGCGGACATGATCAATTCTCCTGTTTGGTTTCGCTTTCATGCCAGCGATGCAGCAGCACCCACTGGATGAAGGCCGTCGCATACCAGATGCCGATGCCGAACACCGACAGCATCAGCAAGGCGGCGAACATACGCGGGATATTCAGCAGATTTCCGCTTTCGACAATCGTCCACGCCAGGCCGGTCGCGGTGCCGCTGCCGGCCATGAATTCGGCCACCACCGCGCCGATCACCGACAGCCCCGCCGAGATGCGCACGCCTGCCAGGATGTAGGGCAAGGCCGAAGGCAGCTGCAGATAGCGGAAGCGCTTCCAGCGCGACGCGCCATACAGCTCGAATACATTGCGCAGGCCGTGATCGACCGACTTCAGGCCGATGGCCGTGTTCGACAGGATAGGAAAGAAGGCCACGATCCACGCCAGCAACAGCAGCGCTAGCCACAAGCGGTCCAGTCCCACCCAGATGATGATCAGCGGCGCGATGGCGATCGATGGCGTGACCTGCAACACCACCGCATAGGGCCAGAACGCCAGTTCCAGCGAACGGCTCTGGGTCAGCAGCACGCCCACCGCCAGGCCGCTGATCAAGGCCAGGAAGAAGGCGCTGAGCGTGATCGCGGCCGTGAAACGCAAGGCGCGAAACAGCGTCACGTGGTCGGCGATCAAGGTCTGGAAAATGAGCGACGGCGAAGGCAGGACGAACTTCGGAATGTTGTTGATCGTGACGAGCCATTCCCACAGCAGCAGGAAAGCCACGCCCGTGATCAGCGGCAGCAGGATGTTGGGCGCGCGGGTGCGCCACTTGGACGGCGCCTTGATGGCCGTGCCCGTGGGCGCGGCTGGCAAGGCAGTCGACGGCGACGTGGCCGCGGCGGCGCCGGCAGCCACCGAGGCGGGAGGCGCGACGCCGCGCACGGCGGCGCCGGGCAGGCTGTTGGCAGGTGTGCTCATGCAAAGGCTCGCTGTTCGGTTTCGCCGTGCTCGCGCAGCAACTGCGACAGCATGCGGCGCATGATCAGGCCGGGACGGTCGGATGGCATGTGCAGTTCTTCGCCGTCCTGGGTGGACAGCGGCACATCGGGTTCGCAGCTTTCAAGGATCAGCTGGTCTTCAAGCGTGACGGCGCGGTCAAAGGCCACCACGTCGGCCGACGCCACATCGGCTTCGGTGTCATTGCGGTACACCCACTGCACGACCATGGTGTTGCCATTGTCCATGGGCGTCGCACAGGTGATCAGCACGTGTTGCAGGCCATGCGGGTAGCGGATGGCCGTGCGGCGCGCGAAGGGCATGTACCACGTCGAATGGGTGTGGCGCACCGTGCGGCCATCGGCGGTGACGACGGCTTTCTGCGCCGTGTCGCCGCGCACGACCACCGGCGAGTCGTAGGCCGAATCGAAACCGAAATCGCTGACTTCGACTTCACGCGCGCCGACTTCGGGCTGGGCCACATCGCCAAAGGTTTCGCGATGCACATAGGCCACGTGCGCCGAATCAAAGGAATTTTCCATCAGCCGCAGCGCGCCGATTTTCCAGGGCTCATAGAACTCCGGCACCTGGCGAAAGCCCGGCAGCGCGGCTTCGGGAATCTCGGGAATGCCGGTCAGCGGGTCGTCCAGCGCGACCCACACATAGCCATACTTTTCTTCGGCCCGGAACGCCTTCACGCAATGTTTTGCAGAGATGGGTTCATCGGGCCGCTGGGGCATGCGAACGCAGGCGCCTGCCGTGTCGAACGTCCAGCCGTGATAGCCGCAGACGATGTTGTCGTTCTCGACGAAACCCAGGGACAGCTTGGCCGTGCGGTGGCAGCACCGGTCCTGCAGGCAGGCGATCTTGCCTTCGGCGGTCTTCCACAGCACGATCTTTTCGCCCAGCAGCGTGAATCCCTGTTGTCCTTCATCCAGCAAGGACACGGGCATCACCGCATACCAGAAGCGGCGCAGCACGGCTTGTTTCGTCACGATCATGGCAGGCTCCCTCTTACTTCGCGTTCACGAACTGCAGCGTGTACGCGCTCTTGTAGTCCAGCGTCTTCGAGATCAGGCCGGCCGACGCCAGCATGTCGAAGTGCGATTTCCAGCGCGCGTCGGTCATGGTGCCGATGCCGCCCTTGGCGGTGTCGGCGGATTCGACGATGCCGGCCGACTTCATCGTGCGGATGGCATAGGCGATCAGGTCGTCGGTGTTCTCGGGGTTGTTCTGCTTGATCAGGGCCACGGCCGGCTTGGGATCGACAAAGAACTCTTCCCAGCCCTTGCGCGTGGCGGACACGAAGCACTGCACGAGCTGCGGCTTTTCGTCGATCATCTTCTTGCTGGCGATCACGACCGAGCTATAGGCCTCGTAGCCATAGTCGGCCAGCAGGAAGGTCTTGGGCGACTTGCCGGTTTCGGTCTGCACGCGATACGGCTCGTTGGTCAGCAGGCCTTGCTGGATGCCAGTGGGGTCGAGCAGCCACGGGGCGAGCTGGCCGGTGTAGGCGCGCAGCTGGGCATCCGTAAAACCGAATTTGTTGCGCAGGAAGGGCCAGAAGCTGGTGCGCGACGAGGCCGACACCATGACGGGCTTGCCGCGCATCTCTTCCATCTTCTCGATGCCGTTGCCGGCATGCGTCATGAGGATCTGCGGGCTTTTC
Source organism: Pigmentiphaga litoralis (assembly GCF_013408655.1). Taxonomy (NCBI): domain Bacteria; kingdom Pseudomonadati; phylum Pseudomonadota; class Betaproteobacteria; order Burkholderiales; family Alcaligenaceae; genus Pigmentiphaga; species Pigmentiphaga litoralis. Next base: position 275,845 of record NZ_JACCBP010000003.1, on the reverse strand, counting down.
TGGAACGACGACATCACGGCCTTGGCCGCAAAGCCGGCTTCATTGACCTGGAAGGCGGTGTCGCTGAACGAGGCCATCATCATGTCGACGGCGCCCGCAACGAACAGCTGCTTGCCGTCGATGGCGGGACCGCCCTGGCGAATGTTCAGGTCAATGCCACAGGCCTGGTAATAGCCCTTGGCCAGCGCCTGGTAGTAGCCGCCGTGTTCGGCCTGTGCCTTCCAGCTGGTGAGGAAGGTGAGCTTTTCTGCGGCGTGCGCGTTTGCTGCAGTCAACAGCGTGGCTACTGCCACGGGCCACCAACGACGTATAGACATTGCCTTTCCCCAAAGTGGTGCACACCGACGTGGTGCGCTTCCTGATGTCAAACCGGCTCAAGAGGCCGATGAGGCAGTCTATGCGGCATCAGGGGAAGGCGGCAGCCTCGCGGCCACCATACAGTACATAACGCAAGTGGTATGAGTCAGGCCTCGGCGGCCACTACCGGGGTCAGCATGCCGCGATCGCCATGGTGAGGATCGACGACCAGTTCACGTACGGCGTCGCTGACTTGCTGGCGCAGCCAGCGGTTGGAATCGCTGGCGTGGTTGCGTTCATGCCAGAGCTGGTAGAACCGCATCGGCGGGAATTCGCGGGGCGCCGGCACGATGGTGACCGGCAGCAGCTTGGCGTAGTGCTCGGCAAACACGCGGCCCGTGGTGAACACCAGGTCGGTGGACAGCAACACATAGGGCGCCAGATTGAATTCCGGCACGGTGGCGGAAATCACACGGCGATAGCCGACCTTGGCCAGTTCACCGTCGACCGGCCCCATCTCGCGCAGCGAGCTGGGCTGCGGCGCGAGATGCTGCATGTTCAGGTAGCGCGCCAATGACAGGCGCGCTTCCCCCGCCAGGGGGTGCCCGGACCGCATCATGCAGACCACTTCGTCGGTGTACAGGCGGCCGATACGCAGGTCTTCGCGCGGATTGGGGCTGTTGTTGATCACCAGGTCCAGCTCGCCCTCTTCCAGCGCGCGCGCCACGTCAAAGGCAGGATCGATCAGCCGCAGCTTGGCGCGGATCCGGCGTCCGGCGCTGGTCAGCCGCGCGATGATCTGCGGCAGCAGCAAGGTGGGGATGCAGTCGGCGCAGGCGATCCGGAATTCCTTGTCGGACAGGTCGGGCGCGAAATTGGTGCCAACCTCGATCCGCGCCACCTGCGCCAGGATTTCCTGCAGCGGTTCACGCATGGCGACCGCGCGTTCGGTCAGCACCATGCGGATGCCGCTGCGCACCAGCAGGGGGTCGCCCGTGACCTTGCGCAGGCGCACCAGCATCCGGCTGATGGCGGGCTGCGCCTGGCCGGTTTTTTCGGCGACCTTGGTCACGCTGCAGTGCTGCAGGAGCAGACTCAACACCGTCAGGTGATGGATGTCCAGTGACTGTAGATCGGCGCGCATGGCTGCCCCTAGGTGAGCGTGGCGGTGGAAAGGCATTGTATCGGCAGTGCGCCACCGCTCCCGCTTTTGCCTTTCGCGCAAGAGTAATCACTACTCGGTGAGATTTGTGTGCTGGCAAATCGCGCGCAACTTGACTACAACCTATCCACAGCGATCGCCAAGCGGCGGGGAGCAGGGCATGACGGATATCAAGGGCGGTTCGGTCCAGGTCGACGGCGGCATCCTGGTGCTGGCCGCCACGGGCGACGCGCGCGCCGCAGCCGAGCGCGATGTGATGGACTGGTTGCGTTTGCACGGGCTGGAGGAAGTGGCCGACCTGCGGTCCGAAACGGAGGGCGACCAAGCCGGTTTGCGCCTGACGTTGCGGCCCGACCTGTTCGAAGCCTGGACCCCCGGCTACGACACCACCCGGCTGCATGACGAATTGGGGCTGGACACGGTGGCCCGCCCGCAAGACCTGGAAACCGAGGTGGTCGTGGCCATGCTGGCGTCCCCCATCGCCTTCGTGTTCCCGCACGTGCCCGAACTGCTGTCGTCCATCCGCATTCGCCGCTACATCGTGGAAGCGGCACGGCAGGCGGTGCTGGCCTTCGATACGGTTGATGCCGAACGGCCCATGGATTGGTGGGACTACAGCGACGAACGCGGCTTTACCGTCAAGCCAGGCAAGCCGCTGCGCGACGCCTTGCAAAAGGCGACCCAACCGGACCATGGCGAGCGCAAGTGGTCGTTTTCCTGTTACCGGGCCACCGAATACGTCACGCTGATGGGACTGGCGCGCGAACTGGCCATCTGCAACCCGGCGCTGGCCGACGACCTGCAACGGCAATGGGAAACGCGCGCGATCGTGTCCGGCGAATTCCACGAAGTGTTCCTGCGCGAATACGGCAGCATGGACGCCCCGCTGCCGCTGAAGTTCTACGTGCCCGGCGACCGGCTGTGGTTCCGCAATCCCGATCCGCATTCGTCGGACGTGGAAGGCTATGAAGGGTCCTGGATTTTCTATCTGGGCAACGGCCTGTTCAACAATTTCTGGACGCCGACCAAGGTGTTCTCGCTCCAGCGCAAATGCCTGGAGATCTATCACTGGCGGGACGCCACCTATCGCAAGCCGGATGGATCCCTGGCGGTAAATGACGACATCGTCGACGAACGCGTGCGCGCCACCCTGGCCGACCCGCAAGCCGTGGAACGTATCTATTCGATGATGCTGAAGCTGCGCGAGCCGCAGGGCGTCTACCAGGACGGCGGCTGCATCGACGCCACCCGGGAATGCCTGCGCTGGGTGCATCCCGATGTCAGCGAAATCACCTTGCCGGGGCGGTAACGGGGGAACCGCGGGGCAGCGTCGTCGCCTGCCCGCTAAAGCGCGGGTCCGGCCTGGCGCCGGTCTACCAGCCGAGTTTCCAAGCCGCCAGACCCACCGCAAAGAACAGGGCGACCACCCCGCCCTGCCCCGCCGCGCTGAAGCGCCGCCCTTCGACCATCCGGTAGAACACGGCGCCCGCTGCAATGCTGAAGAAGAACGCGGCGACGAGGCCCAGGGCGTTGACCACGGGCGTGGCAGGCAGGAAGCGCGCGACGGCCGCGTTGACCACCAGGCACACCGGAAAGTGGACCAGGAAGATCGAAAACGAGATGCGGCCCAGCCAGGACACGATGTCAGGCATCTGCCAGTGCGCCAGCCCGCCCGACAGGCGCGCGCACGCCAGCAGGCCGGCCACGGCGGCGGCCACGACAATCCTTGATCGGAAATCCGCCAGCAAGGCCGCCCCGACACAGGCCACCAGCAGACCGAGCCAGACCCGCGGCCGCCTGACCGACGGTTCCGTCGCCCAGAACACCAGCGCGCCCAGCCCGTAATAGGCCAGGTAGTACACGCCGGTTTCGTCCCACAGATCGTCGCGGTTGAACGCGATCAATGACGCCCACGTCAGCCCCGCGATCGCCACGATCCCCATCCTGGGCATGCCGGCCCGCGCCGTGATCGCCAGGATCAGCGCCATCATCGTGAACAGCTGGAAGTCGACCGCCAGATACCAGACGCCTGCGGACAAGGCCTCCTGGTCGACGAGGTCCTGCAAAAAGAACACGTGCGCGAACAGCTGCCAGGGATTGGGTACCGCCGAGATGGATTCATGCGTCATCCATCGCCGGGCAAGGGCGTTGCAAAGGATCGCAAGAGTCAGGGCGGCGGCGAGTGGCACCACCAGGCGCAGATAGCGCTTGGCAATCGCGCGCCAGGGGCTGGCGGCTGTACGGGTTCCATCATGCGGCCCCAGCTGCATCGCGCACAGGAAGCCCGCCACGACCAGGAAGGCCTGCACCGCCATCCGCCCGTAGGCATACAGCCCGTCGAACAAGGGGTGCGAGAGCGGATACGCCACGTCCGACATCGGCCCGTAAAAAGCCAGGTGATGCGCCACGATCGCCAGGCAGCCAGCCGCCTTGATGGCGTCCATCAGGGGCAGGCGGGATGGCGAAGACGTCATCATGGAATCCTGGGCATTCGATGACCAGGACGATACGCCCTTCAGCCCTCGAACGCCGCTTGCAGCGCACCGTCAGTCAGTGACGACCCTGTAAACCGTCTTGTTGTTGCCGAGCGTGAAGTAACGCTTGTTTCCCGACTGGAGCGTTTTGACGGGCAGGATATCAAGCAAACGTTGACTCTTGCCGGACGCGGCTTTCCAGGTATATACCGCCTGATTCGCCTGGAAATCGATCTCTATGGGCGAACCGGGGAGCGGCTGCCGGTTGGTGGTCAGATCCACCGCGAACTTGTCGCTACCGTTGATCGAATAAAGGGAATTCGCGCCCGTGCTGTCCTCGCCCCATCTGACCAGCCCGTCAGACACCGAGTATCCTCGCAACGTGCTTGTGTAGGTCAACTCCGGGCCGCCTGCAAGAGGCCTTCCGAGAAGGATGCGAGGCACGGAAAGCCCTGGATAGAGAGGATCCGTGCCGGGCCGTGTCCAGATCACACGTTCACCGTCGGACCTGGGCGAATTGCCATTGATATTCAGGTTTTCGGACGCGCCAGTCTGCGCATTCCAGTTCGTAATTGCGGCTACCCCCAGGCTGGGATTGATCGTGTACAGGACGTTGAGTACACCTCCCCGCATATAACCAAATCCCAGGTCGCTATTGGTGCCGGCAGGAAGCAGGATAGACCGCAACGTTGCCGTGTCTGTTTCAAAGATCCGGAATCCGGCGAAGGACACCGCTTCGCTTTTCCATACGACATATCGGCCGACAATCTGCGGCATTCTGCTGCCGCCTTCGAACCCCGTCACCGATCGCTGCGGATCGATGTTCGTGAGGTTTTTGACAACAAGGTCGCTGCCCCAAAAATAGACGCATTGGTCCTGGCAATCCGAGCCGCGACCGGCGGCGACCACGAAACCGTCGCCTAGCAGCCAAGTCGTATTGATCCAGGCCAGGTCGATGCTGCCAGAAATGGGTCGGTTCAGCCCGGTCACGGTGTTGAGCCAATGAATCGAGCGGTCCGCCGCCCGATACAGAATCGAGTCGCCGGCCGCTGCAAGCAATTCGCCCTCCGCCTGGAGGACCGTGATTTTTTCCGGCTTGGCCGCAGACGGCGATTGAACGTAGACCGTAGCGGTGGACGATGCAGACATGTTGGTGTTGTCGGTCGTCGTCGCAGTGACCACGTATCGTCCTGCGCCGAGACCGGACGCTTCGAACGGCGCGGAAAAATCGAGCTGCGTTGTGGTGAGAACGGTCAGGCTGCCGATCTTCACGGTCGTGGTCAGCGGCGAGGCCTTATCCGTCACGGCCTTGCCACGCAGAACGACATTGCCCGAAATGAAACTGCCATCCAGTCCCGATTCCAACGTGACCGCTGGAGCGTTCGAAATACGAACGGTGTCGCTCAACTCCAGGAAGGCACCCGTTTTGTCCGTGACGAAAATTTTCAATGCGTGGGTACCTGAGCCAACGGCCCGTTCGTTAAGCACGAACCGGTACACCGATTGGGGGTAGACACCGCAAGGCTCGATCGGGCACCCGTTAGGCTGAAGCAATTCGCCAAACGGCGCACCGTCAAGCACGGCGGCAACCTTGGCAATGCCGTTGGCGGAGGTCGCCGTGACGTCGTACACCTCGTCAAATGCTGCTGACATCCTGACATTGCGGGCCACGCTGGCTGCGATGTCGGGGTTTGCAACAGCCACGGCACGCCGGTATTCGACGAACACACCATCGCTCACCTCCACAAGGGCAAGAATCAAGTGGTTGCCGACCGGGTCCGACTTGCTGTCCCAGACCAGCGGCGCGCCCGGTGTCTGGGCGCCCGCACCGAGCAAACGCAGATCGGAATACCACTTCACCGACCGGTAGGTGGCCCCCCCACTGAGTGAGAGGGTTACTGCGCCTGTCAGCGGTTCGGTCTTGTCGGTGATGATGGTGACAGCCGCCTGCGGCACTGCCACGACGATGGAGGTGCCACCCGCAGACGCCGTCAAAGGAAGCGCGCCTGCAGGTACCACCGCGCTCACGCGATAAGTTTGCGTCTGCGCATTCGGCCATGACCAGGCGATACGGCCGCCGGCACCATTCAAGCCAGGTACCGTGGCGGCCCGCGCGAATTTCCCATCCGCCCCGGCAATGTCCACGACGAAGTCGGTGCCGGCAGCAAAGGAGTCCGTCCATTCGAGCTTGACGCTGTTGTCCGCAAGGTTCAGTGTCGATGACACTTTTGCGTTGGCGGCGCTGTCGAGATCACGCTGCGTGAATGTCGGCTGCGGGGGATCGACAGGTGTCACAGGGACAGAGGGATCCTGAGGCGTGCCTGGAGCAGTCGATCCGCCGTCTCCGGAGTCTCCCCCACCGCACGCACTAAGCGCGCAGCATGCACTTACAAGCACCACCCCAAACCATTTACGCATGGCATTATCTCCGCCGGTTTAATCCGAACTACTCCCCGAAATGCTTTTACCACGGCGATTCCTTGCAGGGAGAATCATTCGTTCGTTAGCGAGGATCCATTGCAAAGTACAGCCGGTAGCGGGTGGTGGAGTTGAGGATCGCCAGACGAACGAAAGCCCGTCAACCTTGCGGTGGACGGGCTTTCAAATTGGTCGGAGTACAAGGATTCGAACCTTGGACCCTCTGCTCCCAAAGCAGATGCGCTACCGGGCTGCGCTACACTCCGAAGTACTTTGCGTCCGCCGTATTGAGCTCGGCGGGTCGCTTAGTGGCAGTACTTTTTTCACTGCCCTTTCAGGCAGAAAAAAAGTATAGCACTGGCATGCCTGCAAAAGCAAGTTGCACGCGGCGCAACATGCATCGCGTGCGCTTGCCGAATCACCGATCAGCCGAAGCGGCCGGTAATGTAGTCTTCGGTCGCCTTTTTGGTCGGCTTGATGAACACCTGGTCAGTCACGCCGAATTCGATCAGCTCGCCCAGGTACATATAGGCCGTGTAGTCCGAGCAGCGGGCTGCCTGCTGCATGTTGTGCGTCACGATGACGACGGTGTAGTCGTCTTTCAGTTCGGCAATCAGCTCTTCGATCTTGGCGGTCGAGATCGGGTCCAGCGCCGAACATGGCTCATCCAGCAGCAGGACCTGCGGCTTGATGGCGATGCCGCGGGCGATACACAGACGTTGCTGCTGGCCGCCCGACAGGCTGTGGCCGCTCTGGTTCAGCTTGTTCTTGGCCTCTTCCCACAGCGCAGCCTTGGTCAGCGCCCATTCGACGCGCTCGTCCATCTCACCTTTGCTGAGGTTTTCGAACAGGCGCACTCCGAAGGCGATGTTTTCGTAGATGCTCATCGGGAACGGCGTCGGCTTCTGGAACACCATGCCGACCTTGGCGCGGATCAGCGAGATGTCCATCTTGGACGTCAGCAGGTTTTCGCCGTCCATGTTGATCTCGCCTTCGGCCCGCTGTTCGGGATAGAGCTCGAACATGCGGTTGAACGTGCGCAGCAGGGTCGACTTGCCGCAGCCCGAGGGTCCGATGAATGCCGTGACCTTCTTTTCCGGAATGGTCATGTTCACGTTGCGCAGGGCGTGGAACTTGCCGTAGTAGAAGTTCAGGTTCTTGACTTCGAGCTTGGCAGGCGAGGCGTGGAGGTCCATGGCGGTTCCGTTACGGGGAGTCTGGTTCGAAGAGGTCGAATGATAGGCAGGCATGGCGGGATCAGGCAGCTTGTTTGCGGAACATGATGCGGGCGGCGATGTTGATGGCCAGCACCAGGAGCGTGATCAGCGTCGCGCCGGCCCAGGCCAGGCGTTGCCAGTCGGCGAACGGGCTCATCGCGAACTGGAAGATCGTGACGGGCAGATTCGACATCGGGCCATTCATGTTCAGGGACATGAACTGGTTGTTCAGGGCGGTGAACAGCAGCGGCGCGGTTTCACCGGAAATGCGGGCCACGGCCAGCAGGATGCCGGTGACGATGCCCGAGCGGGCCGCGCGGTAGCAGACCATGGTGATCATCTTCCACTGCGGGCAGCCCAGTGCGGCGCAGGCTTCGCGCAGGCTGTTCGGCACGAGCTTGAGCATGTCATCGGTGGTGCGGACCACGACCGGGATCACGATCACGGCCAGGGCCAGCGCGCCGGCCCAGCCTGAAAAGTGGCGGACCTGGGCGACATACACGGTGTAGATGAACAGGCCGATCACGATCGACGGGGCCGACAGCAGCACGTCGTTGATGAAGCGCGTGGCCGGCGCCAGCCAGCCGCGCTGGCCGAATTCGGCCAGGTAGGTACCGGCCAGGATGCCGACCGGCGTGCCGATCAGGGTCCCGACGCCGGCCATCATGACGCTGCCGACGATCGCGTTCATCAGACCGCCGTTCTGGCCCGGCGGCGGGGTGATTTCGGTGAACAGCGTAAAGGCCATCGCGCTGGCGCCCTTCGTGAGCAGCGTCAGGATGATCCAGAACAGCCAGAACAGGCCGAACATCAGGGCCGCTGCCGACAACGCCAGCATGACCTTGTTGGTGACACTCCGGCGGCGGTACACCGGGTTTTGCATGTTGATAATGGTCGGGATCATGGTCGCTTAGCTCTTGATGCCTTCGCTCTTCGACAGGCGCAGCAGCATCAGCCTGGAGAAGGTCAGCACGATGGTCGTGATGAGGAACAGAATCAAACCCAGTTCGATCAGGGCCGACAGGTGGACATCGTCGGACGCTTCGGCGAACTCGTTGGCGAGCGACGAGGCGATCGAATTGCCCGGTGCGAACACCGAGGTCGAAAGCCGGTACGCGTTGCCGATCACGAAGGTGACGGCCATGGTCTCGCCCAGGGCGCGGCCCAGGCCGAGCATGATGCCGCCGACCACACCCACTTTCGTGAAGGGCAGCACGACGCGCGACACCACTTCCCAGGTCGTTGCGCCCAGGCCGTAGGCCGATTCCTTCAGCAGCGCCGGGACCAGTTCGAACACGTCGCGCATCACGGCGGTAATGAACGGGATGATCATGACGGCCAGGATGATGCCGGCGGTGAACACGCCGATACCGAAAGCCGGACCCTGGAACAGGATGCCGGCGCCGGGGATGTTGCCCAGCGTGTTGATCAGGGTCGGCTGCACGTAGGTCTGGAACAGCGGGGCAAAGATGAACAGGCCCCACATGCCGTAGATGATCGACGGAATCGCGGCGAGCATTTCGATCGCGGTGCCCAGGGGGCGGCGCAACCAGGTCGGCGACAGTTCGGTCAGGAACATGGCGATGCCGAAGGACACCGGCACGGCAATGATCAGAGCAATGAACGAGGTCAGCAGCGTGCCGACGATGGGCACCAGGGCGCCGTACTCGTTGTTGACCGGGTCCCACTCGGACGAGGTCAGGAAGCTCAGGCCGTATTTGGACAGCGTGATCTGGCTGCCAAACACGAGGGATATGAGGATGGCGGCCAGCAGACTCAGGACCAGGAAGGCCGCAAGTCGGGTGACGTTCTTGAACAGCGCATCCATCAACGCGTTGTTGCTTTTCTTCATCGGGGGCGTGTTCCCGGTAGTTACTGGGACCGAGTTTCCTCGGCGTACGCCGGGCATGTTATCAAGGACCGCGCTCATCGGTGCTTCCCGTCAAGGGTATGAGATGCCGGAACGGCCACCCAAAGGAGATGAATAGGGACGAATCAGGGGTAATGCGGGGGTAAACGACGTACAGGCGGGACACACGACTCGGGAGCACGTCCCGTAAGGACAGTGCTCCCGATCATGCTGCAATCCAGGACTTAGTAGACGGCCTTGCCGCTCGTGTCCTTGATGTCCGACTTCCACAGACCACGGATCTGGGTGGTCACGGCGTCAGGCAGGGCCACGTAATCCATGTCCGAAGCCGACTTCTTGCCGTTCTTGAACGCCCAGTCGAAGAACTTCAGGACTTCGGCGGCCTGCGCGGGCTTGTCCTGGGTCTTCTGGACCAGGATGAAGGTCGCGCTGGTGATGGGCCAGGCCTTGGCGCCCGGTTCGTTGTTCAGGATCACGCCCATGCCTGGCGCGCTTTTCCAGTCGGCGCCGGCGGCAGCGGCAGCAAAGGCCTCTTCTTCCGGCTGGACGAACTTGCCGTCCTTGTTCTGCACCTGGCCGTGCGACAGCTTGTTCTGCTTGGCGTAGGCGTATTCGACGTAGCCGATCGAACCGGCGAATTGCTTCACGTAGTTGGCGACGCCTTCGTTGCCCTTGCCGCCCTGGCCGGCAGGCCACTTCACAGCCTTGCCTTCACCGACGCTCGACTTCCAGTCGGCGGAGACTTTCGACAGGTAGTTGGTCCAGCCGAAGGTGGTGCCCGAGCCGTCCGAACGGTAGACGACGATGATGTCGGTCGAAGGCAGCGTCACGCCAGGGTTCAGCTGGGCGATGGCCGGGTCATTCCACTTCTTGATCTTGCCCAGGTAGATGTTGGCCAGCAGATCGCCGGTGAACTTCAGTTGACCCGGGGTGATGCCTTGCAGGTTGACCACGGGCACGATGCCGCCGATCACTGCGGGAAATTGCAGCAGGCCGTTCTTGTCGAGGTCCGCACCGCTCATCGGATCATCCGAGGCGCCGAAATCGACCGTCTTGGCGATGATCTGCTTCTGGCCGCCGCCCGAACCGATCGACTGATAGTTGACCGTGTTGCCCGTGGCAGCCTTGTAGTCGGACGCCCACTTGGCGTAGATGGGGTACGGGAACGATGCGCCAGCCCCGGTGATGTCGGCTGCATGGACGGCAACAGATGCCAGACCGAAAGCGACAGCGACCGAAACTTGCTTGAAAACGTGCTTGAACATTGCAGGACCCTCTGCGTTGGGTGGGGGAAAAACAGCGTACCCATGCAGATTACCCAGCCAATATGACATGACCGTGACAGTCATGAACGGCGTAGGCGAAAACCCGACGTCACTCGGACGTGGACGCGTCTCCGCCCAGCTGGGCCATCAGATGGGTATGCAGGTTCATGGGCTTGCGGCGGCTCTTGATGCGGGCGTAATTGCCGTCGGGCTGCTGGATCCAGGCCAGCTGCGTATCCCGCAATGCGAAATTGAAGGCTTCGTCGACCACCCGCTTCTTCAGGTCCGCATCAAAAATCGGAAACGCGACTTCGACCCGGCGGAAGAAGTTGCGGTCCATCCAGTCGGCCGACGCCAGGTACACCGCTTCCTGGCCGTCGTTCAGGAAATAAAAGACCCGGGAATGCTCCAGGAAGCGGCCGATCAGCGACCGGACGGTAATGTTGTCGGACAGGCCGGGCACGCCAGCCCGCAGCGTGCACACGCCGCGCACCACCAGATCGACCTGCACCCCGGCCTGGCTGGCCTTGTACAGTTCTTCGATAATGGTGGGTTCCAGCAGCGAATTCATCTTGGCCATCACCCTGGCTTTTTTGCCGGCCTTGGCGTGGCGCACCTCGCGCCGGATCATCGACACCATGGTTTCATGCAACGAGAACGGCGCCTGCAGCAGCGCCTTCAGCTTGCGCTGCTCGCCCAGGCCGGTCAGTTGCGCAAAGATCTGGTCCATGTCCTCGCAAATGCGGGGATCGGCCGTGAACATGCCGAAATCGGTATACAGCCGCGCCGTGCGCGGGTGGTAGTTGCCCGTGCCCAGGTGGCCATAACGGCGGATGCGGCCCTTTTCATGCCGCAGCACCAGCGCCATCTTGGCGTGGGTCTTGTGGCCCACCACGCCGTACACCACGTGCGCGCCCACTTCTTCCAGGCGCGACGCCCAGTTGATGTTGGTCTGCTCATCAAAGCGCGCCATCAGTTCCACCACCACCGTCACTTCCTTGCCCGACTTGGCCGCGGCCAGCAGCAGGCGCATCAGCTCGGAGTCTTCGCCCGTGCGGTAGATGGTCTGCTTGATGGCGACCACCGACGGATCGGCGGCGGCGGCCGTCAGGAAATCGATCACCGGCTGGAAGGACTCGTACGGGTGATGCAGCAGGCGATCCTTTTCGGCAATCGCGCGGAACATGGCGTCGGGCGTCAGCGACCGTTCGTCGAACGGCGGCGGGACGGCAGCGCGGAATTCGGCGAATTTCAGGTCGGGGCGGTCCACCAGGTCGACCAGCTGCATCAGCCGGGACAGGTTGACCGGGCCGTCCACCCGGTAGGCATCGCGCGGCTGCAAGGAAAATTCTTTCAGCAAAAACTGCTGCAGGTCGGGCGGCGTGGAATCCGCCAGCTCCAGGCGCACGCCGTTGCCGAAGTGACGCTGCGTCAGTTCGCCCTGCAGGGCATGGCGCAGATTGGTGATTTCTTCGTCGTCGACGAACAGGTCGCTGTTGCGCGTCACGCGCCACTGGTAGCAGCCGTTGACCTTCATGCCGGGGAACAGGTCCCCCACGAAGGCCTGCATGAAGGACGTGAGCATCACGTAGCCATGCGGATGGCCGGACAGCTCGGGCGGCATCTGCGTCAGGCGCGGCAGCGCGCGCGGCGCCTGCACGATCGCGATCGCGGCATTGCGGCCAAACGCGTCCCGACCGGTCAGTTGCACCGCAAAGTTCAGGCTCTTGTTGAAGACGCGGGGAAACGGGTGGGCCGGGTCCAGGCCGATCGGCGTGAGCAGTGGCATCACGTCCATCTGGAAGACTTCGTGCGCCCATTCGCGCTGGGCCTCGGTCCAGGTGTGGGCCATGTGCAGCATCACGCCCTCGCCCTGCAGGCGCGGCAGGATCACCTGGTTCAGCAGCGCGTATTGGCGGTCGATCAGCGCATGGGCACTGGCCGACACCGTCTGAAACACTTCTTCGGGGGTACGGCCATCCAGCCCCTTTACCCTCGGATTCTGGCTAAGCTGCTCATTGAGCGCCGCCACCCGGATCTCGAAGAACTCGTCCAGGTTGGAGCTGACGATACAGACGAAACGCAGGCGCTCGAGCAGCGGCGTGCGTTCATCTTCGGCCAGCGCCAGCACCCGCTCATTGAATTTGAGCAGGGCCAATTCACGGTTCAGGAAGAGTTCGTTGACGGGCAAACGTGATGCCATAGACGGTCCGAATAGAGGCTGGCTGCGGGCACACCCCGAAGCAGCGGCCCATTTTGCGTCAAAATGATGACTAGCCTATGACAAAGACATGATCCTGTCATAGCAAACCCTTAATCTTGCGCTCCCGCCCCTATCCCCCGGGAACGTCACCTTGCCGGTTACCCACCCTATGAACTCCATGCTCGCCGCCGTCGACCTCGGCTCCAACAGCTTCAGGCTCCTGATCGGACGTATCGCGCGCGATGGCGACACGGCGCAGGTCTACCAGGTCGACCGGCTCAAAGAAACCGTGCGGCTGGCGGCGGGCCTGGGCGCCGACAAGACACTCGGGCCGGAAGCCATCGAGCGGGCGATCTCGGTGCTGGAACGCTTTGGCGAGCGCCTGCGCAGCTTCCATCCGGACCGCGTGCGCGCGGTGGCGACCAATACCTTCCGGGTCGCGCGCAACGTGGCGGACTTCCTGCCCCGCGCCGAAGCCGCCCTGGGCTTTCCGATCGAGGTGATTGCCGGCCGCGAAGAAGCCCGCCTGATCTTTTCGGGGGTGGCCCATTCGCTGCCGCCCTCTTCCGAAAAACGCCTGGTGGTCGACATTGGCGGCGGATCGACCGAATTCATCATCGGCAACGGCTTCGAACCGGAACTGATGGAATCGCTGTACATGGGCTGCGTCAGCTACAGCCGCGCCTACTTTCCCGATGGCGTGATCGATGCGCACGGCATGAAGCAGGCCGAACTGGCCGCCCGCCGCGAACTGGAAGTCATCGCCAAGCAGTACCGGCGCACCGGCTGGAAAGAAGCCTTCGGGTCGTCGGGCACCGGCAAGGCGCTGGGCACGATCCTGGTCGAATCCGGCTTTTCGGACCACGGCATCACGCGCCGCGGCCTGGATAAATTGAAGGAACGCCTGATCAAGGCAGGCACGGTGGACCGGGCGCAGTTGCTGGGCGCCAAGGTGGACCGCTATTCGGTGCTGCCGGGCGGCTTGGCCATCATGAGCGCGGTGTTTGACGAACTGGGCATCGATTCCATGAATACGGCCGACGGCGCGCTGCGCCTGGGCGTGCTGTACGACCTGCTGGGGCGCGACGCCGAAACCGACAAGCGCGACGACACCGTGCGCCAGTTCATGCTGCGCTACGAGATCGACGTGGCGCAGGCCACGCGGGTGAAGACGGCAGCGCTGAACATGTTTGCCGGACTCGTGCCGGCCAACACCCCCGGGTTCGAGGAACTGGAACGCGCCCTGGGCTGGGCGGCGGACCTGCACGAACTGGGCCTGTCGATCGCCCACAACACGTATCACAAGCACACGGCCTACGTGCTGGAAAACGCCGACATGCCAGGGTTCTCGCGCCAGGACCAGCGCCAGCTGGCGCTGCTGACGCTGGGCCACCTGGGCAAGCTGGGCAAACTGCAGGCGCTGGTCAAGACCGATGCGCAGTGGGTGGCGATCCTCTGCCTGCGGCTGGCTGCGGTGCTGTTCCGCCGCCGCGAAGACCTGGACAGCCTGCCCGTGACCGTGTCCTTGCGGGACCGGTCGATCACGGTCAAGGTCGACGCCGGCTGGCTGAAGGATCACCCCCTGACCGACTTTACCTTGCGTGCCGAAGAGTCAGAATGGAGCAAGGTAGGCTTTACGTTCCAGCTGCTTGAGCTCTGAACGCAGACCGCCGGTGGTGTGCCGCATGAAACGCAGTCCGGCGCGGCGCCACTGGCGGCGCAGTTGACGGCGTAGCGCCGCGCGCCGGCCGATGGGCGCCCTGGCCTGGGGCGAGACCCGCCGCCAGGTCGTCATGCGCGCACCAGGGTCTGGGACGCAGTGCCGGTCGGCCGCGACGCCGCCGGGGCCAGGTTGAAGTGACGGCGGTAGCGATCATCCATCGTATCCACCGACAGCAGCATCGGAAAGTCCGCGGTATTGAAGTCCGGGTCCCAGGCCGGCTCGCCGCACACCTTGGCGCCCAATTTCAGATAGCCCTTGATCAGTGGCGGCACGCGCGTCGGCAGGTCGGCATCCAGCCGTTCCACGGGCAGGCGATGCAGGGGCGACACCTGCAAGGGTCCGGGTGAGGCCAACTGGTCAGCCACCGCGCGGTACACCCCGGCCGCCGTGGCGCCGTCGTCCCGCAGGCTGACGCTGGCGCAACCCAGCACGTAGCGGTAATTGGCGCGGCGCAGGAATTCGGCCAGGCCCGACCACAACAGCATGATGACGGCGCCGCTGCGGTAATCGCGGTGGGTGCACGAACGGCCGAACTCGACCAGTTCGGACCGGATGGACGCCAGGCCCGTCAGGTCGAACTCGGATTCGGAATAATAATTGCCGGCCTGGCGCGCCTGCTTGGGGCCCAGGATGCGGTAGGTGCCGACGACGCGGCCGGTCGTCAGTTCGCGCACGATCAGGTGTTCGCACCAGGTGTCGAACCGGTCTTCATCGATGCCGTTCACGGCGTTCGGGAAGATGGCGCCCATGTCTTCGGTGAACACGTCGTAACGCAGGCGCTGCGCGGCCTCGACCTCGCTCCACGACCGCGCCAGACCCACGGCGAAACCCGTGGTCTGGGCGGGTTCGGCAAAACGCTGATGGGCGACATCCGGAATCGGACGACGGGCTTCAATGCGGCTGAACTCGAGCATGTACGCACTCCCCTTGGGCTAGTTGAGCTAGTGTCGGGGGTTTGCGTTGCAGTTCCTTGACCGGGATGTGACGCGGCCGTGAAAACGCCACGGCCGGTGGGGACTGCGCGAAAAGCGGCGTTTACAGCAGTTCGGGATTCACCACGGCACGCACGACGACCTGGAAGTCTTCGTCACGCTGACGGCGGGCCAGCCACCAGATGCCGCCTTTCTTGAGCGTCCAGGGCAGGTCTTCGCCCGCCAGCAGCGTGCTGGCGACCCGGCCCAGGGTCGGCTGATGCCCGATGATCAGGACGGACGTCGATGCGAACGGCCAGCCCGATGCAGCCAGCACGTTGGCAGGCTCGGCATCGGGCGCCAAGTCGGGCATCACGGTGTAGTCGAGCTTGAGCGCATCGGCGGTCTGCCGGGTGCGCACGGCCGGGCTGACCAGCACCTTGAGGTCGGCAGGCGCGTGCTGGCGCAGCCAGGCTGCCCCCAGCTCCGCCTGCTTGCGGCCGCGTTTGGTCAGGGCACGCTGCATGTCGTCGTGGCCATCTTCGGCCTCGGCATGGCGCCACAGGAGCAAGTTCATGGAATCCGTTTCGATCAAGGACAAAGGGTCCTTATTCTGCGACGGTTGAATGACCGGACTTTGACAGGCGGGGTCGCCCTTAGGGATGACCTGCGCGGCGTTGGCGGATGGCGCATCTTCCTTGCGGGTCACTTGAGGCTGCCCTCGAGCAGCGCCAGGCAATCATCGACCAGGGCTTCGTCTTCGGCTTCGACCATCAGGCGCAGCTTGGGCTCGGTGCCCGAGGCACGGATCAGCACCCGGCCCCGGCCGGCCACGCGGGATTCGGCTTCGCGGGTGGCGGCGGTCAGGCCGGCATGCGCCTCCCAGTCCACCCCGTCGGCCAGCGGGACGTTCACCAGCTTTTGCGGGAACAGGCGCAGCGGCTCCAGCAATTCGGACAGCGACTTGCCGGCGCGCTGCATGGCGGCCAGCACCTGCAGGGCGGCCACGATCCCGTCGCCCGTGGTGTGGCGGTCCAGGCAGATCACATGGCCGGACGCTTCGCCGCCGTACAGCCAGCCGCGTTCCTGCATCAGTTCCATGACGTAGCGGTCACCCACGGCGGCGCGGGCAAAGCCTACGTCCAGGGCGGCCATCTGCTTTTCGAACGCGTAGTTGGTCATCAGGGTGCCAACAACGCCCGCCACCGGACCCGCCGACAGCCGCTCGCGCACGATCACGTACAGCAGTTCATCGCCATTGAAGGACCGGCCTTCGGCATCGACCATCTGCAGCCGGTCGGCGTCGCCATCCAGCGCAATGCCAAGATGGGCCTTGTGGGCCTTGACCTCGCGTACCAGCGCCTCGACATGGGTAGCGCCCACGCCTGCATTGATGTTCATCCCATCGGGCTTGCATCCCACCGCAATCACGGTAGCGCCCAGTTCTTCGAACACGCTGGGCGCGATCTGGTAGGCCGCGCCGTGCGCGCCGTCGACCACAATCCGCAAGCCATTCAGGCTCAGGTCGGACGGAAAGCTGCCCTTGCAGAATTCGATGTAACGGCCGTTGGCGTCCGACAGGCGGCGGGCCTTGCCCAGCGTCTCGGAAGGTTCACAGCCCACGGGCTGCTCCAGCGCTTCTTCGATCCGCAGTTCCACGTCGTCGGCGAGCTTCATGCCGCGGTCCGAAAAGAACTTGATGCCGTTGTCGTAATACGGATTGTGCGAGGCGCTGATGACAATGCCCGCCGACAGGCGCAGCGCGCGCGTCAGGTAGGCGACGGCAGGCGTGGGCATTGGCCCCGCCAGCATGACGTCGACGCCCGCGGCCGACAGGCCGGCTTCCAGCGCCGATTCCAGCATGTAACCCGAAATGCGCGTGTCCTTGCCAATCAAGACTTCCGGCCGCTTGCCGTTGACCCCGCGCTGCGCCAGCACACGGCCGGCGGCATAACCCAGCCGGAGTGCGAACTCGGCATTGATGACCGGACCGCCGACTTCCCCACGGATGCCGTCGGTACCAAAATATTTGCGACTCGTCGCCATGTGCTGTCCTTATTCTTTGCAGCGTCTGCAACGTCTGTTCTGCGCGCCAGGCGGTCAGAAATTATGGTGTGGCGACAGTTTCCACTGTTCCCCAGATTTTTAGCGCATCCACGGTCGCGGCAACATCGTGCACACGTACGATTCGGGCACCCCGCTGCACGGCTGACAGGGCCGCGGCCACGCTCCCAGCCATTCGGTCCCCCACCGCCTTCCCGGTGATCGCGCCAATCATGCTTTTGCGTGAGACGCCGATCAACACGGGGTAGCCCAGCGCCGCGACGCGGTCCAGCTCGCGCAGCAGCTGGTAGTTCTGCGGCACGGTCTTGCCGAACCCGAAACCCGGATCCAGGCTGATCCGGCCCGGCGCCACGCCCGCGGCTTCCAGCCGCGCGACCTGGTCTTGCAGGAAGCGCAGCACGTCAGCAACGACGTCATCGTACTCGGGCGCGGCCTGCATCGTGCGCGGCTCGCCCTGCATGTGCATGGCGCAGAGGCCGCAGTCACTGCCGGCCACCGCCTCCAGGGCGCCGGGCTGCCGGAATCCCCAGATGTCATTGATCATGTCGGCGCCCGCCGCCAGGGCGGCTCGCATCACGGCGGGCTTGGCCGTATCCACCGACAGCGGCACGCCGCAATCGCGCAATGCTTCGATCACCGGCAGCACGCGAGCCAGCTCGTCGGCTACGGATACGTCCGCCGCCCCGGGGCGCGTGGATTCACCGCCCAGGTCCAGCAGGTCGGCGCCGTCGGCCAGCAATTGCCGAGCGTGGGCCACGCCCGCGTCAACGGAGTCGTGTTTGCCGCCGTCCGAAAACGAGTCGGGCGTCAGGTTGACGATGCCCATCACGCGCGGACGCGACAGGTCCAGAAGGTAGCGGCCACAGCGCAGGGTTTGGGGTGGAGCGGGAATATCGGTCATTCCATCAAGGGGAAAAAGACAGCGGAAAGGTCAGGGAAACGTCGGGTGAACCCACGGCTGCACCCTGAAACGACTGCGGCCTATTGCGAAAGATCCGCAATAGGCCGCAGTGGAGCATGCTGGTTGCCCCGGCATCGGTCTGGCTCGCCGTTTAAGGAGCAGCACCAGACCTATGCGCGAGGCAGGACACCGTCAGGCCGGCGCGTGCGCGTTCGGGGTGACCCCGGGCGTGGTGGGCGGCGTGGGGGTGTTGTTCGACTCGGGCAGCTTCGGCGGACGCGGGGGCCGGCCGTCGATGATGTCGTTGATCTGGTCCATGTCGATGGTTTCCCATTCGAGCAGGGCCTTGGTCATGACTTCCACCTTGTCGCGGTTGTCTTCCAGGATCTTGCGCGCGACGCCGTACTGCTCGTCGATGATCCGGCGGATCTCGTTGTCGACCTTCTGCATGGTCGATTCCGACATCTGCGTCGTCTTGGTGATGCTGCGACCCAGGAACACTTCGCCTTCGTTTTCGGCGTACACCATGGTGCCGAGCGTGTCGGTCATGCCGTAGCGCGTCACCATGTCACGGGCAATCGCCGTGGCACGTTCGAAGTCGTTGGATGCGCCCGTCGTCATCTGGTGCATGAAGACTTCTTCGGCAATCCGGCCACCGAACAGCACCGAAATGGTGTTCAGCATGCGTTCTTTGTCCATGCTGTATCGGTCGATTTCCGGCAGCTGCATGGTCACACCCAGGGCACGGCCACGAGGAATGATCGTGACCTTGTGGACCGGGTCGGTCTTGGGCAGCATGCGGGCGACGATGGCGTGACCCGACTCGTGATACGCCGTGTTGCGGCGTTCTTCTTCAGGCATGACCAGCGAGCGGCGTTCCGCGCCCATGATGATCTTGTCCTTCGCCTTTTCGAAGTCCGACATTTCGACCGTACGGCCGTTGCGGCGGGCTGCGAACAGCGCGGCTTCGTTCACCAGGTTGGCGAGGTCGGCGCCCGAGAAACCCGGGGTACCGCGAGCCAGGACCGATGCGTCGACGTCCGTATTGACCGGCACCTTGCGCATGTGGACCTTCAGGATCTGGTCGCGGCCACGGATATCCGGCAGCGGCACCACGACCTGGCGGTCGAAACGGCCCGGACGCAGCAGCGCGGGGTCCAGCACGTCCGGACGGTTGGTGGCGGCGATCACGATGATGCCCGTGCTCGTTTCAAAGCCGTCCATCTCGACCAGCATCTGGTTCAGCGTCTGTTCGCGTTCGTCGTTGCCGCCACCCAGGCCGGCGCCGCGCTGGCGACCGACTGCATCGATTTCGTCGATGAAGATGATGCAAGGCGACTGCTTCTTGGCGTTTTCGAACATGTCGCGCACGCGCGCAGCGCCCACGCCAACGAACATTTCAACGAAGTCCGAACCGGAAATGCTAAAGAACGGGACCTTGGCTTCGCCGGCGATGGCGCGAGCCAGCAGCGTCTTGCCGGTACCTGGCGAACCCACCATCAGCACGCCACGGGGAATGCGGCCACCCAGCTTCTGGAACTTGGTGGGGTCCCGCAAGAAGTCGACCAGTTCCTGCACGTCTTCCTTGGCTTCGTCACAGCCTGCCACGTCGGCAAAGGTGACAGTGTTGGTGTTCTCATCCAGCATCCGCGCACGCGACTTGCCGAAATTGAAGGCACCACCGCGCCCCCCGCCCTGCATCTGCCGCATGAAGAATATCCACACGCCGATCAGCAGCAGCATCGGGAACCACGACACGAACAGGCTCATCAGCAGAGACGGCTCTTCCTTGGGCTTGCCGGACACCTGCACGCCGTATTTCATCAGGTCGCCAACCAGCCACAGATCGCCAGGGGACGTGATGGAGTACGGACGGCCGTCAGCCGGCGTGACGTTCAGGATATCGCCCTGGACGTCCACCTTCTGGATACGACCTGCCTTCGCCTCTTCCATGAACTGGGAGTACGACACCGTATCCTGCGGGCGAGCACGGCCTTCAAATTGCTTGAAGACCGTGAACAAAACAAACGCGATCACCATCCAGACCGCGACTTTGGAGAACATATTGTTCAAGGTCGATCTCCTACTCGTATTGCCGACCGGCCAACCGCCCGGAAGATACCGAGCGGTCGAAACTGATTGCCTGATTCTACTCTGCCCGCATCCGGTTGACCTTCAAGCCACGGCCAACCAGAAACGTTTCGGAGGAGTTCGACCGCGAGGCTTTCGGCTTGCGTTCGACCACCCGATGAAAAGTATCCTTGAAGCTCTTCACGATCTGGGAAAACCCGCTCCCGTGAAAGGCCTTTACCACCAACGCACCGTCGGGTTTCAGATGGGCAATGGCGAACTCGCGGGCGAGATCGCACACATGTTCCATCCGGGCGGCGTCCGCCACTCCTACTCCCGAAAGGTTGGGGGCCATATCTGAAATTACAAGGTCTACCACCTGATTACCCAGCAACATTTCGAGTTGTTGCATAACGGCATCTTCGCGGAAGTCCCCCTGCAGAAACTCGACATCGGCGATAGGCTCCATAGGGAGGATGTCCAGTGCCAGGATGCGGCCGCGCAAGACGCCCTGCGGTCCCACCAGGCGCTCGCGCGCCACCTGCGACCAGCTGCCGGGCGCCGCGCCCAGGTCGACCACGACGTCGCCAGGACGCATCAGCTTTTCGGTATCGAGGATCTCGGTCAGCTTGAAGGCCGCCCGCGCGCGGTATCCCTTCTGCTGGGCCTGCTTCACATACGGATCGTTGATGTGCTGGTGCAGCCAGGCGGTTGAAAACTTGTTCTTTTTTGCCATCTTTCTTTATGCCGACGCGGCGCCTTGCTGGCGTCCGCCGTGCGTTAACCCACTGATTTGGCGAAATCGCCCACCCGCAAGCATACTGCGGACAAAGAATCCTGCGTCCTGACGCGCCGTCCCGTACAATCGCGGCATGCCCGTCCTTGACATTACTTCCCAAACACGCAGCGCCCTGCGCGCCGCCGCCCATCCCCTCAAACCCGTCGTCCTGCTGGGCGACAAGGGTCTGTCGGCATCGGTATTGCAGGAAATCGACCGCAACCTGTCGGCCCATGGCCTGATCAAGGTGCGCGCCGGCGGTGAAGACCGCGCCGCCCGCGAAGACATCCTGCACCAGATTTGCGACCAGCTCGCCTGCGCCCCGGTTCACCACCTGGGCAAGATCCTGATTCTGTATCGCCCGACCGAAGCCGATCCGGAAGGCAAGGCCTTCCTGGACAAGAAGAGCGGTTTCGACGTGTCGACCCTCGGCTTGAACACGCACCGCAAGGCCAGCGAGCCCCACGTGCCGAAGCGCCAGGCCCAGGTCGGCAAGCCCGCCCCCGAGCGCAAGCGCGGCGAAAAGATCGAGCGCGCGACCGGCCCGATCACCGCCCGTGAACGGTATCTGGGCGCAGCCGAGAAAAAGACCCGCCCGTCCTTGCATGACGAGGCCGGTTCGGCCCGCGGCGCCGCGCGCAAAAGCGCACCGCGTCGCACCGACGGCGGCCTGACTTCAACGCTGGGCGCTGCCCGCAAGAAGGCCACGTCGTTCACCAAGCCCGGTTCGGCCCGCAGCGCGCTCTCGTTGCGCGCCGGCGCCCGCAGCGGCGCGCCCCGCAAGACCCGCGGCGACAAGTAAGCGCGCCGTGACCGCCCTCCCCCACACGGCATGCCGTGGCGCGGGGCGGGCGGATTTCCTTCCCTGATCCTGTCTTTATTGCGACCCGATGCCCTGCCTGGGCAGGACGGCGTTCGCGCAGGCCTGCCGTTCAGTGCAGGCCGGGTGTGCCTGGCGGGGCGCGCCGGAAACGCGTCAGCCAGCGGGTCAGACGCGCTTCAGGCGCATTTCAGAAGCACTTCAGAAGCACTTCAGAAGCACTTCAGAAGCAATTCAGATATAGCGGACGTTCAGGATCTCGTACTCGCGGACGCCCGACGGCGCCTGCACTTCGGCCACGTCGCCCTCCGACTTGCCGATCAGCGCGCGCGCGATCGGGCTGGAGATCGAGATCATGTTGACGCGGATATCGGCCTCGTCGTCGCCCACCACCTGGTAGGTCACTTTTTCGTTCGATTCCAGGTCTTCCAGGTCCACCGTCGCGCCAAAGACGATACGGCCGTCGGCGTCGAGTTCGGTCGGGTCGATCAGTTGTGCGTTCGACAGCTTGCTTTCCAGTTCCTGGATGCGCCCTTCGATAAAGCCCTGCTTTTCTTTCGCGGCATCGTACTCGGCGTTTTCGGACAGATCGCCCTGGGCACGCGCTTCGGAGATGGCGTTGATCACCGCGGGACGCTCCACCGTCTTCAGACGATGCAGTTCCTGCTTCAGGCGCTCGGCACCGCGCACGGTCAGCGGAATGGCAGCCATGTTCTACTTCCTTCACATTCTGGTGGATGTCCGCCGGCTGGGCGGGATGACGGGTCGGCCGGTAGATGCCTGGCCCGTTCAACCCCACCGGACCACGCACAGGCGGCCGGGCGGCGGACGGAAAAACAAAACCCCGGCTCGATCAGAACCGGGGCGATCAACAGAGATTGTCCTGAAACTTGGCGGATGACGCAAGCCTTCCGGCCAAGAATACGGGATTGTTCCCGATCCCTGACAGGACGTGTCGTGCCTTGCGCTCAGCCGTAGCGGCAGGTTTCGGACGGGCGGGGTGGCCGGGGCTGCGGGACATGCGACACTTGCGGTTCTTTGATGCAAATGAGAATCATGTACACCATGTCGAAGATCAGTGTCCGCGGGTTGGGTTTTGCGTCCGATGGAGCGGCGGCGTTGTTGATGACGCTGGGCGCCCTGCTTCCGTGGCAGGTACAGGCGCAGCCGCGGCCTGACCGGCCGATGGCGAGCCAGCCGGCGGATATCGCCGTGGCAATCGATGCCCACCGGGTCGACACGTTCGTGCTGCCGTCGCCCTGGCGCGTCACCGGGTTCCGTATCCAGGTGTGGCGGCCGCTGGCGCCTCCGCCTGCAGGGGGCTATCCGGTGCTGTACCTGCTGGATGGCAACGCGGCCTTCGACAGCCTGCGGCAGGCGCGTGCGGAATTGGGTCGGGCGCGCGGGGCGCCGGTCATCCTGGTGGGCGTGGGCTACGACGTGGACGATCGTTACGACGTGCAGGCCCGGTCCATGGACTACACGCCGCCATCACCGGGGGCTGACAAGCCGCTTGGCGTGCCGGGCAATCCGACGGCGCCGGGGCGCGCGCAACCGGGCGGCGGCGCGGACCGCATGCTGGCGTGGATGGACGGCACCTTGCGGCCGCTGATCGCGCAGCGGTATCCGGTGGCGGCCGATCGCCAGGGCATCTATGGGCATTCGTTCGGGGCGCTGCTGGTCCTGCACGCGCTGTTCACGGATCCGGCCCGGTACCAGACGTATGTGGCGGCCAGTCCGTCGACGTGGTGGAACGATCGGGCGATCGTGAAGGAGGCGCGGAATGTTGCGGTGGGCGCCCCGGCGTCCGGCCGCCCTGCCCGCCTGTTCGTGCTGGCCGGCGGCAAGGAGCTGGACGGGGTCATGGCCGAAGACAGTCCTGAAGCGATTGCCCGGATGGTCAATGCGGCGGGTGGGGCAGGCGCAGGGGTCCGGGCCAGCTACGCACATCAGCCCGGAAAGACCCATGGCGAGATGCTGCCGATCGGGCTGGCGCATGCGGTGCGGTGGATGGCGGCGGAACACGGCGCGCCTGGATCGGCGGAATAACGCGCATGGCCAGGCGTTGATAGCGCAAGGGGCCGGGCATCAATGACCTGCGTCTGGTCAGGTGGAATACCGCGCCTGTCAGTTCAGGCAGGCGCATACCGCGCCTGTCAGTTCAGGCAGGGTTCCCGGAAAGTCGCACGCGCCGCCTCGCCAGGTCTGCTCCAATCTGAAAGCCCGACCTTTCATCCTTGGTGACCTGCCATGAGTCTGACCGCCATTCGCAGCACTGACCAAATCAAGGTCGAAGCGCGGCAGGCGCAAAAAGACGGCGGGCCGTATCGATGCCCGGGCTGCGGCGAGGGGTTGACGCTCAAGAAGGGACGCGTGGTCACCCATCATTTTGCGCACCGGCCACCCCTGACCTGCGCCTGGGGACTGGGTGAATCTGCCGAGCACCTTGAGGCCAAGATGGCGATCCATGATGCGCTGCGTGCCGACCCGGCCGTCACCGAAGTCCGGCTGGAAGCGCCGGTGGGCGATGTTGCCGTGGCGGACGTCCTTGCCCGGATCCGGGGACAGTGGGTAGCGATTGAGGTGCAGCGCAGCGACCTGACGGCGGAACAGGTGGCGCGGCGAACGGCGAACTGTCACGCGCTGGGTGTCCATGTGTTGTGGGTCGCCCTTGCCTGCCCCGGATTGGCCGGTGATCGTTACAGCCCGCGCACTTGGGAAAAGTGGCTGCACTTTGCCTGCTATGGCCGCGTTTACTACTGGTCCCACGGGCAAGTCGTTGTCCCGTATCACTTCGATGAACACACCTTGTATGTCGAGCCGCGCCATTGGTTCGACCGCGGCGACCTGCGCTACGGTGGCGGCTACGAAAGGCGGTCCAGCCGCTGGCGGACGCCGCTGCAAGGTCGTCCTGCCGTGATCAGTTCCCACTTCCAGGCGCGCCGCTGCCCGGCCCGCAGGACGAAGACGATGGCCGTGCCCGCGTGCTCGCTGTACATCGATCGTCATCCGGCATGGTGGACGGCGGCTGCCACCGTGTGATGCAACGCCGCAGGCGACCGTGTGCCCGCCTCTGCCCTACGTGCGATCCCGCCGCGGAAACGTCATCACTGTCGGCCAAAAAACAAAGGCGCCTCGCGGCGCCTTTGTCGTTTTTCCAACAGGCCTGCGGCAGCTTCCCGCAGGCCCCGCCTTTTACGGCTTACAGCACCAGCGTTTCGTCCCAGTACTCGAACTGGTCGGTCCCGACGGAACCGACACCGGCCGCGGTCGGCTGGCTGGAGAGCGACCCGAGCAGGTAGGCCTGCTCCAGTTGCTCGGCGGCCACCGGACCCAGCAGGCCCAGTTCGTCTTCGGCGTCCATATCGGCCAGATCCACCTGCACCGTCGAGCCGTACAACTGGCTCAGGTAGGCGCGGGTCGCTTCGCTGGTCGGCAACAGCGCCGACAGGCTGGGCGAGGAGAAGGCCGCGAAGCTGCGGGCCGACACAGCGGACGACAGGCCGTCAGCCGCGATGCTGGCGGTGACGCCGTTCATGCCACCCAGGTCGGGTTGCAGGGGCGAGGTCACGCGTTCCGGCGTGCCCAGTGCCACCAGCTGACGGTGCACTTGCGTGCCCTGGTACAGGTTGAACACCGTTTCGCCATTGGCGCCGCTGTCGCGCAGGACCAGTCCACCCGGGGCGTCGACGTCGATGCGGCTGGCTGCCACTTCGATCGCCGCCACCGCCGACTGGCCGTTCTGCCAGACCGGACCGTAGCCACGCATCACCAGGGTACCGGTGGTGACGTTGGGCGCGGTGCCGTTGCCGACGTCGCTGATGATGCCGCTGTTGCTGACCAGCACCACCGTGCCCGTGGCGCCGGTGTTCAGGCTGCCCAGGGTCAGGTTGTCCTGCGCGTGCATCGTGATCGACGCGCCGTTGGTCGTGAGCGACGTAGTGCCGCCCATGCTCAACACACCTGCCGAGTCGATGCTGATGCCGCCCGTGACGCCGGTCAGCTGGCCGACGCCTTGCAGCGCAACCTGGCTGCCGTGGACATTGACTTGGCCGGCCGACAGCTTGGCCAGTGCGGACAGATCGACCGTGGCGGAACCGGAGGCCGGGGTGGCCTGGCCGTTGACCGCGCTGCCGATGTCCACCGTCGAGAAGCCCTGCAGATGCGCCAGGGTATCGCCGGTGATCACCAGCGAGCCGGCCGCGCCGCTGCCACCGATCACGATGTTGCCGTTCGGCGTGGCTGCGAACAGGGTCAGGTTGGCGTCGCCCGAGCTGGTGACGTTGCCCAGCAGACTCAGCATGTTCGCCGAGATCACCAAGTCGCCGCCGTTGCCCAGTTGGACCGTGCCCAGCATGACCGACGAGGCGCCGACGATGCGCAGCGTGCCGCCATCGAGCGTCAGCAGGTCGTTGAACTGCACCGTGCCGGACGCCTGGATCACGACGTCGCCAGTCACGTGCACCGACTTGTCGAAGACCACGTTGACGGCATCGGACACCTGCAGGGTGTTCAGTGCGGTGCCGGCGCCGATCGTGCCGCCGAAAGTCACCGAACCGCCCTGGCCCGACAGCACCAGCGAGTCGGCTGCGCCACCCGCCACGGCATCGACTGCGCCGCGGAAGGTGATGTCGCCGGACTTGCCGCCCAGGCCGGCTGCGACCTGGACTGCGCCATCGACCAGGAAGCGGTCGTTGACGTCGACCGCGCCCTGCACTTGCAGGGTGGCGGCCGAGGCCGTCGTGCCGGCGCCGGAACCGAGCACCGTCAGGGCGCCCGCCGAGACCGTGCCTTGCAGGACCACCTGGCTGCCGGCGCCGGTGGCGTTCAGCACCAGCGGATCGGCGAACTTGACCGGGTTGGTCACGCCGCTGATGCGGATGATTTCGTCCGCTGCGCCGCTGCCGATCGTGATGGCCTGGAAGCCGGGAACCAGTGCGCCGATCGCACCGTTGCCGACGTACAGCGCGTCCGGGTAGGCCGTGGCCAGTGAGGCGTCGCCGACCACGATGTCGCGTGCCGGATCGGCGGGGCGGATCGTGAGCGTGCCGCCGGCGCTGGCGATCGGTGCGCCGATGTCGATGACGTTGCCCACCAGTTCGACGTCCTTGCCTTGCGCGTCGACCGGCTGGGTGATGAAGGCCGTGCCCAATTGCGAGGACACGTTGGCCTGGCCTTGCGTGGCCACCTTGCCTGCGAGCACGTCGCCCGCGCCGTTCAGCACGATGTTGCCCGTGCCGGACGCGATGTCGGCGCCAGCGGCCGCGGTGATCTTGCCGGTGCCGGTCGTTTCGATCCGGACACCGCCGCTGCCGTTGGCCGAGATGGCGCCATCGGCGGCGCCCGCGCCGGCGGTCAGCAGCACATCGCCGCCAGCCTTCAGCACGATGCCGCCGTTGCCTGCCGTGGTGCGCAGGTCGCCGATGGCCGGGTCGGTGGTGACCGAAGCAGCGCCTGCCTTCTGCACCGTCACGGCCACGTCGCCGACCGTCACGCCGTCGAGTTCGTTCAGGAAGATGCCGCCCGACGTGCCGCGTGCTGCGACGGTATCGACGCGGGTGTCGAACAGGTCCGACGCACTACCGACGCCGACGCCCGCCACCAGGCGTAGGCCCGATGCCGTGACGTTCACGTAGGTGTCGCCGCCGTCGATGATCGAACCCGCCGTGGCGGTCAGACCGACGTTGCCGGCGGTGGTGATGCCACCCACCGTCACGTTGCCAGCTGCCGAGACGCGGATGTCGCCGACTGCGCTGAACAGGCTGCTTGCGGCCTGCGTGACGTTGCCGGTGAGGGCTTCGACGTCGACCGTGCCCGCGCCTGCGGTGGTGATACCGGCGCTGGCGTTGAACAGGACCGAACCGCCGCCAAGCACCGACACGTTGCCGGTGCCGGAGGTGATGCCGCCGTTGGCGACCACGTTGCCCACGGTGGCTTGCACCAGGATGCTGCCGCTGCCGTTCGCGTTGACGGCCAGACCATCGGCAGGCGCCGTGCCGTCGTTCAGCACGAGGTCGCCGGTGGTGGTGCCCAGCACGATGTTGCCGTTGGCCGTGGTGCGGACATCGGACACCGCGCTGTCGATCACCAGGCTGGTGGTGCCGGCCTGGTTGACGCGGTTGATGGCGCTGCCCACGTTGCCGATCGCCAGGCCATCGCTGTCCTGGACGAAGACGCCGCCGTTGCCTGCACGGGCGCTGAGGGTGCCGACCGTGGTGTCGAGCGTGTCGGACGCGTTGCCGACGGCATTGCCGGCGGTCAGGCGCAGACCCGCTGCCACGACGTTGGTGTAGCGATCGCCGCCGTCGATGATCGAGCCGCCTGCCGTCACCGACACGCTGCCGGCCGTGGCCACACCACCGATCGTGATGTTGCCGGCGGCCGCCAGCTGGATGTCGCTGGTGGCGGAAATCAGGCTGCCTGCCGACTGCGTGATGCTGCCGGTGGCCGCGTTCAGGTCGACCGTACCGGCGCCCGTGGTGCGGACGTCGGCGGTGCCGGCCAGGGTGATGGCGTTGGCCGCCAGCACCGAGATGTTGCCCGTGCCCGAGACGATGTCGGCGTTGGCGATCACGCTGCCTGCCGTGGCCGACAGCAGGATGTTGCCTGCGCCGTTCGCGGCAATGGCGCCGTCATTCGCGGGGGTGGCACCGTCCTGCAGCACCAGGTTGCCCGCGGTCGTCGTCAGCACGATGTTGCCGTTGCCGGACGTCGTGATGAGGTCGGATTGCAGGCCGCCTGCGATCGCGGTCGTGGCGGCGTTGCTGCCGACACGCTGCACGGTCGTGGCCACGTCGCCAACAGTCAGACCGTCGGTTTCATTCAGGTAGATACCGCTATTGGCCCGTGCACTCAGCACGTTGACCATGGTTTCCAGGTGGTTGACGGCGGCGCCGATGCCGGCACCGGCGTTCAGGCGCAGCCCGTTCGCGGTGATGTCGACAACGGTGTCGTTGAGGCTGTTGGTCAGTGCGTCGCCATCGATGATCGCGCCGTTGATGGCCGTGATCGACACGCTGCCGGCGGTGGCGATCGTGCCCACCGTAACAGACTGCGCGGCCGACAGGCGGATGTCGCCGGTCGACACGAACTGGCTGCCCGTGGCTTGCGCGAGGTTGCCTGCGGCGGCTTCGACGTCAAGCGTGCCGGCGCTGCGCAGATCCGCCGTGCCGTTGAAGGCCACCGTGTTCGCGGCCAGCACCGTCAGGTGACCGGTGGCGGACGCGATGTCGGCGTTGGCGATAACGTCGCCGCCCAGCGCCAGGACCAGGATGTTGCCCGATCCGTTGGCCGACAGTGCTGTGTCATCCCCAGTTGCCACGCCGTCGGTCAGGACGATGCTGCCGCCGGTCGTGATCACGATGTTGCCGTTGCCGGCCGTCGTGCGCACATCCGACTGCACCGCGTCGGTCGTGGCCGTCGTGGTGGCAGTGCTGCCGACACGCTGCACGGTCACGCCCACGTCGGCGATGACGAGGTTGTCGCTTTCCTTCAGGTAGATGCCGCCGCTCGTGGCGCGTGCGGTCAGGGTGTTGATCGTGACATCCAGATGGTTGACGGTGTCACCGATCCCGTTGCCGGCGTTCAGACGCAGGCCGTTGGCGGTGATGTCGATATTGCTGTTGTTTCCGCCCATGCCGTTCGCACCATTCACCAGGCCATCGGCATCAATGATCGACCCGTTGATGGCCGTGATCGACACGTTGCCCGCGGTGGCGATGTTGCCCACCGTGACGTTGGTCGCGGCCATCAGGCGGATGTCGCTGATCGAGGTGAACAGGCTGGTGGCCGACTGCGTGATGGCGGCGGCTTCGACGTCGATGCTGCCGGTGGTGCGCAGATCGGCCGTACCCGTGAACGCCACTGCGCCGGCGGCTTGCACCGTCATGGCGCCCGCACCCGACACGATGTCGGCGTTGGCGACGACGTCGCCGCCCAGCGCCAGGACCAGGACATTGCCCGACCCGTTGGCTGCGACCGAGATGTCATCCGCCGTGGCCGTGCCGTCGTTCAACACCAAGCTGCCGCCGGTGGTCAACACGATGTTGCCGTTGCCGGCGATCGTGCGGACATCGGATTGCAGCGCGTCGACCGTGGCGGTCGTGGCGGCGTTGCCGCCGACCCGCTGGATGGTCACGCTGACGTCGCCGATGACCAGGCCGTCGGCTTCCTTGACGTACACGCCACCCGCATTGGCACGTGCGGTCAGGGTTCCGACTGCCGTGTCCAGGTGGTTGACGCTGTCACCTATACCGTTGCCGGCGTTCAGGCGCAGGCCGACGGCGTAGATGTCGATCGCGGTGTCGTTGGCGTTGCCGATGAGGGCGTCGCCGTCCAGGATCGAACCGTTGACCGCGGTGATACCGACGTTGCCGGTCGTGGTGATGAGACCCACCGTGACGTCTTGCGCCGCGAGCAGACGGATGTCGCTGTTGGTGCTGAAGACGCTGGCGGTCGACTGCGTGATGCTGCCGGTCGAGGCTTCGACATTGATGGTGCCCGCGCCCGAGGTGCTCAGGTCAGCCGTGCCCGTGAAGGCAACCGAACCAAGCGCCAGGACGGTCAGGTGACCGGTCAGGGCTGCCACATCGGCGTTGGCGATCACGTTGCCGCCCAGGGCCAGGACCAGGATGTTGCCCGATCCGTTGGCCAGGACTGCCGCGTCGTTCGTGTTGGCCGTGCCGTCGTTCAGCACGATGCTGCCGCCGGCGGCCAGCACGATGTTGCCGTTGCCGGCGGTCGTGATGACATCGGACTGCAGGGCATCGACCGTTGCCGTCATGGCGGCGTTGCTGCCGACACGCTGCACGGTCACGCCCACGTCGCCGACGATCAGGCTGTCGGTCTCAAAGACGTAGATGCCGCCTGCCGTGGCACGTGCGGTCAGGGTGGCGACCGTCGTGTCCAGATGGTTGACGCTGTCACCGATCCCGGTGCCGGCGTTCAGGCGCAGGCCGTTGGCGACGATGTCGCTGGCGCCGTCGTTCGCGCCATTCACCAGGCTGTCGGCGTCCAGGATGGAGCCGGTCAGCGCCGTGATCGACACGTTGCCGGTGGTGCTGATGGCGCCGACCGTCACGGTCGTCGCGGCCAGCAGGCGAACGTCGCTGGTCGAGAAGATGACGCTGGCAACCGACTGCGCGATCGCAGCGGCTTCGATGTCGATGCTGCCCGCGGTACGCAGGTCGGCGCTGCCGGTCAGGCTGAGGGCGCCCGCGGCCAGGACCGACACCGCGCCGTTGCCGGACACGATATCGGCGTTGGCGATCAGATCGCCGCCCAGCGCCAGGACCAGCACGTTGCCCGAACCGTTGGCGTCGATGGCGACGTCATCGGCCGTGGCCGTGCCGTCGTTCAGCACGATGCTGCCGCCGGCGGTCAGCACGATGTTGCCATTGCCGGCGACCGTGCGGACATCCGACTGGACCGCGTCGGTCGTGCTGGTGGTGGCGGCATCGCTGCCCACACGCTGGATGGTCACGCTCACGTCGCCGACGATCAGGCCGTCGGTTTCCTTCACGTAGATGCCACCGGTGGTTGCCACCCCTGTTGCACGTGCGGTCAGGGTTCCAACTGTCGTGTCCAGATGGTTGATGTTGGCACCGATACCGACACCGGCGTTGGCGCGTAAGCCCGTCGCAACGATGTCGAGGTTGGTGTCGTTGGCATTGTTGACCAAGGCGTCCGCATCGATAATCGAACCGGCGATTGCCGTGATCGACACATTCGCCAGCGTCGTGACCAGGCCGATCGTCACGTCCTGCGCCGCCAGCAGACGGATGTCGCTGGCCGAGCTGAACACGCTGGTGGTGGACTGGGTGATGCTGCCCATGCCCGCTTCCACGTCGAGCGTGCCGGTGCTGGCCAGGTCGGCCGTACCGGTGAACAGGACGGCGTTGGCGGCCAGCACCGTCAGGTGACCGGAGCCGGACAGGATGTCGGCGTTGGCGACGACATCGCCACCCAGCGCGCGGATCAGGACATTGCCCGAGCCGTTGGCCGAGACCGAGACGTCGTCGGTGGCGGCGGTGCCATCGTTCAGCACGACGCTGCCACCGGCCGTCAGCACGATGTTGCCGTTGCCGGCGGTCGTGCGTACGTCGGATTGGGTGGCATCGACCGTCACGGTCAGTCCGGCATTGCCGCCGACGCGCTGGATGGTGACGCTGACGTCGCCGATGACCAGGCCATCGGTCTCGGAAACATAGATGCCGCCCGCGTTTGCAGACCCGGTAGCACGTGCGGTCAATATTCCGACCGTCGTCTCCAGATGGTTGATGCTGGCACCGATATCCACGCCGGCGTTCAGGCGCAGGCCGGAGGCAACGATATCGAGGTTGCTGTCGTTGGCATTGTTGACCAGACCATCGGCGTCGATGATCAGGCCGGTGCCCGCGGTGATGGACACATTGGCCAGGGTCGTCACCAGGCCCACCGTCACGTCGTGCGCGGCCAGCAGACGGATGTCGCTGGCGGCGCTGAACACGCTGGTGGTGGACTGGGTGATGTTGCCCGTGCCGGCTTCGACATCGACCGTGCCCGCACCCGCAGTGCGGATGTCGGCCGTGCCGTTGAAGAGCACGGACTGCGAGGCCACCATCGTGACGTGGCCCGTGCCCGACAGGATGTCGGCATTGGCAGTCACATCCGCAACCGGACCCAGCGTCAGGATCAGGACATTGCCCGAACCGTTGGCCGACACCGCGATGTCGTCGGCAGAGGCCGTGCCATCGTTCAGCACGATGCTGCCACCGGCGCTCAGCACGATGTTGCCATTGCCCGCGGTCGTCATGACATCCGACTGCAGCGCATCCACCGTGGCGGTGGTGCCGGCATCGCTGCCGACGCGCTGGATGGTCACGCTGACGTCGCCGACGATCAGGGCGTCGGCCTCGGACACGAACACACCGCCTGCGGTAGCGCGAGCAGTCAGTGTGCTGACCATCGTTTCCAGATGGTTGACGCTGGCACCGACACCGACGGCGGCGTTCAGGCGCAGGCCGTTGGCGGTGACGTCGATGTTGCCGTCATTCACGCCATTGACCAGTGCATCCGCATCGTTGATGCCGCCGTTGCGCGCGGTGATCGACACGTTGGCCAGGGTCGCGATGTTGCCCACCGTCACGTCGACCGCAGCCAGCAGGCGGACGTCGCCGGCGGCCGAGGTGAACAGGCTGGTGGCCGATTGGGTGATGCTGCCCGTGCCGGCTTCGACGTCGAGACTGCCCGCCCCTGCCGTGCGCAGGTCTGCCGTGCCCGTGAAGGCGACGGCGTTGGCGCCCAGGACCGTGATGTGACCGGTGCCCGAGACCAGATCGGCGTTGACCACGATGTCGGTGCCTGCACCGGCAGCCAGGATCAGGACGTTGCCCGACCCGTTGGCCGACACGGCGATGTCGTCGGCCGCCGCCGTGCCGTCGTTCAGCACGATGCTGCCCGCGCCGGTTGCCAGCACGATGTTGCCGTTGCCGGCGGTCGTGACGACATCCGACTGCAGGGCATCGGTGGTCGCCGTGACACCGGCATTGCTGCCGACGCGCTGGATGGTGACGCTGACGTCGCCGATGACCAGGCCATCGGTCTCGGACACGTAGATGCCGCCCGAGGTGGCACGGGCGGTCAGGGTCCCGACCGACGTGTCCAGATGGTTGACGTTGGCACCGATACCGACACCGGCGGCCAGGCGCAGGCCCGATGCGACGATGTCGAGAGTGTTGTCGTTCACAACGTTGCCGTTGGCATCGGCCAGCAGCGCATCGGCGTCGATGATCAGGCCCGTGCCTGCCGTGATGGACACGTTGGCCAGCGTGGTGATCAAGCCCACTGTCACGTCATGCGCGGCCAGCAGTCGGATGTCGCTGGCAGCCGCAAACGCGCTGGTGGTGGACTGGGTGATGTTGCCCGTGCCGGCTTCGACGTTGATCGTGCCCGCCCCTGCCGTGCGGATATCCGCCGTGCCGGTGAAGACGACCGCGTTGGACGCCAGGACTGTGACGTGACCCGTGCCGGAGACGATGTCGGCATTGGCCGTCACGTCCGTCAGCGGGCCCAGAGTCACGACCAGGATGTTGCCCGAACCGTTGGCCGACACCGAGATGTCGTCCGCCGATGCCGTGCCGTCGTTCAGCACGATGCTGCCAGCCACGTTCAGCACGATGTTGCCGTTGCCGGCGGTCGTGATTACGTCGGACTGCAGCGCATCGTTGGTGGTCGTCACGCCGGCATCGCTGCCGACGCGCTGGATGGTCACGCTCACGTCGCCGACGATCAGGCTGTCGGATTCGGAGATGAACACGCCGCCGCTGGTGGCACGTGCGGTCAGCGTTCCGACCGTCGTTTCCAGGTGGTTGACGTTGGCACCGATCCCCACGCCGGCGTTCAGGCGCAGGCCGTTGGCGGTGATGTCGCCGTTGTCGTCGTTCGAACCGTTGACCAGCGCGTCGGCATCGTTGATGCTGCCGTTGCGGGCGGTGATCGATACGTTGGCGGCGGTGATGATGTTGCCGACCGTGACGTCGATCGCGGCCAGCAGGCGAATGTCGGACGCGGCCGTGAACAGGCTGGTGGTGGACTGCGTGATGCTGCCCGTGCCGGCTTCGATGTCGATCGTGCCGGCACCCGCGGTGCGCAGATCCGCCGTGCCGGTCAAGGCAACGGATTGGGCGGCCAGCACCGTCAGGTGGCCGGTGCCCGAAACGATGTCGGCGTTGGCCGTCACGTCAGTACCGGCGCCCAGGGCCAGGATCAGGACGTTGCCCGAGCCGTTGGCCGCGACCGACACGTCGTCGGCCGTTGCCGTGCCGTCGTTCAGCACGATGCTGCCCGCGCCCGTCGCCAGCACGATGTTGCCGTTGCCGGCGGTCGTGCGGACATCGGATTGCAGCGCGTCGACCGTGGCCGTTACGCCGGCATCGCTGCCGACGCGCTGGATGGTCACGCCCACGTCGCCGATGACCAGGCCATCGGTTTCGGACACATACACGCCACCCGAGGTCGCACGTGCAGTCAGTGTTCCGACCGCCGTGTCCAGATGGTTGACCGCGGCGCCGATACCCACGCCCGCTACCAGACGCAAGCCTGCCGCGGTGATTTCGAGGTTGGTGTCATTGACAGCAGTGCCGTT
Organism: Pigmentiphaga litoralis; assembly: GCF_013408655.1. Classification (NCBI taxonomy): domain Bacteria; kingdom Pseudomonadati; phylum Pseudomonadota; class Betaproteobacteria; order Burkholderiales; family Alcaligenaceae; genus Pigmentiphaga; species Pigmentiphaga litoralis. The sequence goes on along the minus strand of NZ_JACCBP010000003.1, from coordinate 240,549 downwards.
GACGTCGGTCACCAGGGCATCGGCATCCAGGACGGAACCGTTGACCGCGGTGATCGACACATTGCTGCCGCTGACGATGTTGCCGACCGTGACGTTGGCAGCCGCCAGCAGGCGGATGTCGCTGTTGGTGCTGAAGACGCTGGTCGTCGACTGCGTGATGCTGCCAGTCGAGGCTTCGATGTTGATCGTGCCTGCGCCCGAGCTGCGGACATCGGCGGTACCCGTGAAGCTGACCGCGCCCAGGGCCAGCATCGTGACGTGACCCGCCAGCGACGCCACATCGGCGTTCGCCGTGATGTCGCCGTTCAGCGACAGGATCAGGATGTTGCCCGAGCCGTCTGCCGCGACCGCGAGGTCGTTGGCAGCGGCCGTTCCGTCGTTCAGCGTGACGCTGCCGCCGGCCATAAGCACTACGTTGCCGTTACCGGCAGTGGTAATGACATCGGACTGGACCGCGTCAGTCGTGGTCGTCACGCCAGCATCGCTATTGACGCGCTGGATGGTCACGCCCACGTCGCCGACGATCAGGCCGTCGGATTCGGAGACGTACACGCCGCCTGCGTTTGACAACCCGGTGGCACGTGCGGTCAGGGTACCCACCGTCGTTTCCAGAGCGTTGACGGAAGCACCGATACCCAGCCCGGCGTTCAGGCGCAGACCGGTGGCGTTGATGTTGATGGCGCTGTCGTTGCTGCCTGCAACCCGTGCGTCGGCGTCGATGATCGAGCCGGCCGTGGCCGTGATCGACACATTCGCGCCGGTGGCGATACGGCCCACCGTCACGTCGGTCGCGGCCAGCAGGCGGATGTCGCCGGCACTCGTCGTGAACAGGCTGGTGGTGGACTGGGTGATGCTGCCTGTGCCCGCTTCGACGTTGACCGTGCCGGTCGCGGCCGTGCGCAGGTCCGCCGTGCCGTTGAAGGCGACGGATTGGGCGGCGAGAACGGTCAGGTGGCCGGTGGCCGAGACGATGTCGGCGTTGGCCGTCACGCTCGTGCCCGCGCCCAGTGCCAGGATCAGCACGTTGCCCGAACCGTTGGCCGAGACCGACACATCGTCGGCTGCGGCGGTGCCGTCGTTCAGCACCACGTTGCCGGCCGCGGTCACCAGCACGATGTTGCCGTTGCCCGCTGTCGTGATGACGTCGGACTGGGTCGCATCGGTGGTGGCCGTGACACCGGCATCGCTGCCGACGCGCTGGATGGTGGCGCTGACGTCACCAATGATCAGTCCGTCACTTTCCTTGACGTAGATGCCACCGGTGTTTGCAAACCCTGTGGCACGCGCGGTCAGGGTGCCGACCGTGGTGTCGAGGTGGTTGATCGCGCCGCCGATGCCCAGGCCCGCCTGCATGCGCAGACCGGCCGCGATGATGTCGGCGTTACCGTCATTCGCGTCATTGACCAGGGCGTCCGCGTCCAGGATCGAGCCGGCGGTGGCCGTGATCGATACCGAGGCAGCGCTGCTGACGAGGCCCAAGGTGATGTCCGTCGCGGCCAGCAGGCGGATGTCGCTGGCGGCCTCGAAGACACCGGTCGTGGATTGCGTGATCGATCCCGTGCCCGCTTCGATGTCCAGCGTGCCCGCACCCGAGGTCCGGATGTCGGCCGTGCCGGTGAAGATGACCGCGTTGGCAGCCAGCACGGTGATGTGACCCGTGCCCGAGACGAGATCGGCATTGGCCGTCACGTCCGTGCCCGCGCCGTTGGCCAGGATCAGGATGTTGCCAGACCCGTTGGCCGCGATGGCGATGTCGTCGGCGGTCGCCGTGCCGTCGTTCAGCACGATGTTGCCGGCGGCCGTCACCAGCACGATGTTGCCGTTGCCGGCGGTCGTGCGGATATCCGACTGCGTCGCGTCGACCGTGGCCGTCACGCCGGCATCGCTGCCGACGCGCTGGATGGTCACGCTGACGTCGCCGACGATCAGGCCGTCGGTTTCGGACAGGTAGACGCCACCGCTGGTGGCACGGGCAGTCAATGTTCCGACCGTCGTGTCCAGATGGTTGACGGTGGCACCGATCCCGAGACCGGCGATCAGACGCAGGCCGGAGGCGACAACGTCGAGATTGCCGTCGTTGGCCCCATTGATCAGAGCATCCGCATCGTTGATCGATCCGGCAGTTGCCGTGATAGACACGTTGGTGGTCGTGGTGACCAGGCCGATCGTGACGTTCTGGCCGGCCAGCAGGCGGATGTCGCCCGCAGCGCCAATGACGCTGGTGGTGGACTGCGTGATGCTGCCGGTGCCGGCTTCAACATCGACCGTGCCCGCACCCGTGGTGCGAACGTCGGCCGTGTTGGTGAAGCGGACCGACCCTGCGGCCAGGACCGTGATGTGGCCGGTGCCGGACAGGATGTCCGCAGTGGCCGTCACGTCCGTGCCTGCGCCCAGCGCCAGGACCAGGATGTTGCCCGAGCCGTTAGCGGAGATCGCGATGTCATCCGCGGACGCCGTGCCGTCGTTCAGCACGATGCTGCCCGCGCCGGTTGCCAGCACGATGTTGCCGTTGCCGGCGGTCGTGATGACATCCGACTGGATCGCATCGGTGGTGGCCGTCACGCCAGCATCGCTGCCAACGCGCTGGATGGTCACGCTCACGTCGCCGACGATGAGGCCGTCGGTCTCGGACACATACACACCGCCCGACGTGGCACGCGCGGTCAAGGTTCCGACCGTCGTTTCCAGATGGTTGACATTGGCACCGATACCGACGCCGGCATTCACACGCAGACCCGCGGCGGTGATGTCGACGCGCGTGTCGTTGCTAACCACACCGTTGCTACCCGCAACCAACGGATCCGCATCGATGACCGAGCCGGCCGTGGCGGTGATCGCCACATTGGCGTTGGTCAGGATCGTGCCGACCGTCACGTCCAGCGCGGCCAGCAGGCGGATGTCGCCCGATGCTGCGGTGAACAGGCTGTCGATGGACTGCGTGATGCTGCCCGTACCTGCCAGCACGTCGATGCTGCCCGCACCCGCTGTCCGCAGGTCGGCCGTGCCGGTGAAGGTCACCGACGCGGCGGCCAGCAGGCTCAGGTTGCCGGTGCCCGACACGATGTCGGCGTTGGCCGTCACGTTCGTGCCCGCACCCAGCGCCTGGATCAGGACATTGCCCGAGCCCTGCGCCGAGACGGCGATGTCGTTGGCGGCTGACGTGCCGTCGGTCAGCACGATGCTGCCCGCGGCCGTCATCAGCACGATGTTGCCGTTGCCGGCGGTCGTGATGACGTCGGACTGGACGGCGTCCGTCGTGCCGGTCACGGCGGCATCGCTGCCGACGCGCTGCACGGTCACGCCCACATCACCGATGACCAGATCATCGGTTTCAGACACGTACACGCCGCCCGAGGTGGCACGCGCGGTCAGGGTTCCGACCGTCGTGTCCAGATGGTTGATGCTGTCACCGATACCCAGGCCCGCAACCAGGCGCAGTCCCGAGGCAATGAGGTCGATGTTGATGTCGTTGGCGCCGCCCACCAGCGCGTCGGCATCCAGGATGGCGCCGGCGGTTGCAGTGATCGACACATTCGACGTCGTGGTGATCAGGCCCACCGTCGCGTTGATCGCGGCCAGCAGGCGGATGTCGCCGGCAGCCAGGAACACGCTGGTGGTGGATTGGGTGATGCTGCCCGTGCCGGCTTCGACGTCGAGCGTGCCCGCACCCGCGGTGCGCAGGTCGGCCGTGCCCGTGAAGGACACGGAATCCGCGCCCTGCACCGTCAGGTGGCCCGTGCCCGAGACGATGTCGGCGTTGGCCGTCACGCTCGTGCCCGCACCCGCGGCCTGGACCAGGACATTGCCCGAACCGTTGGCCGACACGGCGATGTCGTCGGCGGTGGTGATGCCGTCGGTCAGCACGATGCTGCCCGCCAGCGTCATCAGCACGATGTTGCCGTTGCCGGCGGTCGTGCGGACATCGGACTGCGCGGCGTCGGTGGTCGCGGTCAGCGACCCATCGGCAGCCACGCGCTGGATGGTGGCGCTGACGTCACCGATGATCAGTGCGTCGGACTCGGTCACATAGACACCACCGCTGGTGCCGCGCGCGGTCAGCGTGCCGACCGTCGTTTCCAGATGGTTGACGGCAGCACCGATACCAAGACCCGCGTTCAGGCGCAGGCCCGACGCGATCACATCGATGTTGCTGTCGTTGTTGCCCGCAACCAGTGCGTCGGCATCCAGGAGGGAGCCGGCGGTGGCCGTGAGCGACACATTGCCCGTGGTGCTCACCAGGCCGACCGTGACGTCCTGCGCAGCCAGCAGGCGGATGTCGCTGGTGGCGCTGAAGATGCTGCCCGCCGACTGCGTGATGCTGCCGGTGCCGGCTTCGACGTTGATCGTGCCAGTGCCGCTGGTGCGCAGGTCTGCCGTACCCAGGAAGACCACGCTGCTTGCACCGATCACCGTGAGGTGACCCGTGGCCGACAGGATGTCGGCGTTGGCGGTAATGCTGGTGCCCGCGCCTTGCGCCTGCACGAAGACCGTGCCGGTGCCGTGCGCCGCGATGGCGATGTCGTCGGCCAATGCCGTGCCGTCATTCAGCACGATGTCGCCCGCCGCCGTCACCAGCGCGATGTTGCCGTTGCCGGCCGTGGTCACGACGTCGGATTGCACCGCGTCGGTGGTTACGGTCAGGCCTGCGTCACGTCCGACGCGCTGGATGGTGACGCCCACATCGCCGACGATCAGGCCATCGGCTTCACGCAGATGGATGCCGCCCGACGTGGCGCGTGCCGACAGCGTGCCGACTTGCGTGTCGAGCACGTTGATCGCGCCGCCGATACCGGTGCCCGCATTCAGGCGCAGGCCCAAGGCAACGATATCCAGGCTGCTGTCGTTGGCGCCGCCCACCAGGGCGTCGGCATCGACGATGGAACCGGCCAGGGCCGTGACCGCCACGTTGGCGGTCGTGGTGACCAGGCCCACCGTGACGTCTTGTGCCGCCAGCAAGCGGATGTCGCCCGCGGCGCTGAACACGCTGCCGGTCGACTGGGTAATGCTGCCGATGCCCGCTTCGACGTTCAGGGTACCGGCGCCTGCGGTGCGCAGATCGGCCGTGCCTGTGAACACCGCGGCGTTGGCGGCCAGGATGGAGATATGACCGGTGCCCGAGACGACATCGGCGTTGGCCGTAATGCTGCCGTCGGCGCCCAGCGCCATCAGCAGGATGCGGCCCGAACCGTTGGCCGACACTGCGCCATCGTTGACCAGCGTCGCGCCGTCATTCAGCACGATGCCGGCTGCGCCGCTGACCAGCACGATGTTGCCGTTGCCGGCAGTCGTGATCAGGTCCGACTGCAGCGCGTCGAGCACGGCCGATACGGCGCCGCTCATGCTGACGCGCTGGATGGTCGCGCTGACGTCGCCGATGGTCACGCCATCGGTTTCCGTCAGGTAGATGCCGCCACTGGTGGCGCGTGCCGTCAGCGTGCCGACGGTCGTTTCCAGATGGTTGGCAGCGTCACCGATACCCAGACCGGCGTTCATGCGCAAGCCGGCCGCGACGATGTCGAGATCGCTGTCGTCGGCACCCGCTACCAGGGCGTCGGCATCCAGGACCGAGCCCGCCGTGGCAGTGATCGATACATTGGACGTCGTGGTGATGCGGCCTACGGTCACGTTCAGTGCAGCCAGCAGGCGGATGTCGCTGCTGCTGCCGAAGATGCTGGTGGTGGACTGCGTGATGCTGCCCGTGCCGGCTTCGACGTTGACCGTGCCGGTGGTGGTGATGTCGGCGGTGGCGGCAAAGGTCACCGAGCCGCCGGACAGCACCGACACGTTGCCCGAACCGGAGATCACGTCGGCGTTGGCGGTGATCGTGCCAGTGGCCGACAGGGCCTGCAGCAGCACGTTACCGCTTGCGGCGACCACGGCGGCATCGTCTGCCGTCGCGGTGCCGTCATTCAGCACCAGGTCGCCGGTGTTGGTGCGCAGCACGATGTTGCCGGTGGACCGGACATCGGATTGCGCCGCGTCGGTCACGACCGTGGTCGCGCCGGTGGTCAGCACCCGATTGACGCTGACGCCAACGTTGCCGACGGTCAGGCCATCGGTTTCCAGCAGGAACACCGTCGTGCCCGCCTGGACCGTCAACGTGCCGACGGTGGTTTCCAGATGGTTGATGGAATCACCGATCGCCAATGCGGCGTTCAGGCGCAGGCCCGAGGCGACGATGTCGACGTTGGCATCGTTGGCGCTGCTGACGAGCGGGCTGGCATCCAGGATGGACCCGGTCGTCGACGTGATCGAGACATTGCCCGTGGTGGTGATGTCGCCTACGACGGTATTGATATTGGACAGCACGCGGATGTCGCCGCTGCCCGCCGCGAAGGCGGACGTGGCGCTCATGGTGATCGCGCCTGTGACGGCGGTGACATCGATCGTGCCCGTGCCGCCCGTGCGCAGGTCGGCCGTCGGCTGCAGGATGATTGCACCTGCCTGCACCGTGATGTTGCCCGAGCCCGACAGCGCGTCGGCCTGCAGGGTCATGCTGCCGGTGGTCGACAGCAGCACGTTGCCGCTGCCGTGGGCCGACACCGACGTGTTGTCGCCGTCCGACCCTTCCGACAGCGTCAGGACTGCCGCTCCCGAGCTGGCGCCGGCGGTGATGACGATGTTGCCGTTGCCGGCGGTCGTGCGCAGATCGGCCTGACCGGCATCCAGGACGGTCGTGAACAGACCATCGGTGCCGATGCGACCCACGGCAACGATGACGTTGCCGATCGCCAGGTTGTCCGATTCGCTCACATAGATGCCGCCCGACGTGGCGCGTCCGGACATCGTGGAGGACGTGGTTTCGATACGGTTGCCCGAGGCGCCGATACCGATACCTGCAAACAGGCGCAAGCCCGTGGAAGCAATGTCGACCGTGCCGTCGTCCAGACCGCTGACAAGGTCATCGGCGTCGATGATGGAACCGGTCGTGGCGGTGATGCCCACGTTGGCGGTTGCCTGGATGAAGCCTACCGTCACATCCACGTTGGCGAACACGCGGATGGACTGCTGGCTCACGAAGCGGCTGGTGTTGGACTGCGTGATGCTGCCGGCGGTGGCTTCCACGTCGATGGTGGCGTTGGTCGAAATGATGTCCGCGCCTGCCGCGTAGGTCTGCGACCCAGCGGCGATCGCGCTGATCCGGCCCGTGCTTGCCACGATGTCCGCGTTGGCGTTGGCGATGATGTCGCCACCGGACTTCAGCAGGGCCGTGCTGGTGCCGAATGCCTGGACGGCAACGCCGTCGGCATCGCTGCCCTCGGTCAACGTGATCGTGCCACCTGCCACCAGAACGATCGGTGTCAGGGCGGCCGTGCTGCGCAGGTCGGATTGCGTGGCATCCACCACAGCCGACAGTGCGGCGGCGGTGTCGACGCGCTGGACGGTGACACTGACGTCGCCAATGGTGACGGCATCGGTTTCGGCCAGGAACATGCCGCCCGAGCCGGCGCGCGCACTCAGGGTGCCTACCTGCGTTTCCAGCGCGCCATTGTTCAGTGCGACGCCGATGGACGCGCCTGCAAACAGTCGCAGTCCCGCGGCGATGACGTCGACACTGGTGTCGCCAGCGGCATCGGCATCCAGGATGCTGCCCGCGCTGGCGATCAGGCTGACGTTGCCGGCGGTCGAAGCCAGACCCAGGGTAATGCTGGCTGCGGCAGCGATCCGGATGTCGCCGGTGGCCGCAACAAACTGCGACGTGGCAGCCTGCACCACGGACCCGGCGTAGGCGATCACGTCCAGCGTGCCCGCGCCGCCCGTGCTGACGATCACATTCGCATTCAGCGTCAGCGCTGCCGACGAGGACAGCGAGACGTTGCCGTTGCCGCTTTGCGCCGACGCGTTGAGCGTCAGGGCGCCTGCCGTTGCCTGGAGCAGCAGGTTGCCGCTGCCGTTGGCGACGACGCCGGTGGTGCCAGCCGTGCCCGCCTGGACCGTGACCGCGCCGGTGTTGCTGACCAGCACGATGTTGCCATTGGCCGTGGTGACCAGGTCTTCCTGGACGGAAGCGGCCTGCGCCGTGGCGCCGCCTGCCGCAGTCACGCGGTTGACGATGACCGACACGCTGTCAACCGTGACGCCGTCCGTCTCATTCAAGAAGATGCCGCCCGCGCCAGCCCGCGCAGACAGGGTCGTGACCGTTGTTTCGAGTCGATTGTTTGCCGCGCCGATGCCGCCCGCCGACGTGAGCTTCACGCCCGCTGCGGTGATGTCGACTTCGGTATCGCCTGCGCTATCGCCATCCGTGATCGAGCCGGACGTGGCGATGATGCTGACGTTGCCCGTGCCTGCCGCGACGGTTTCGATGACGACGTTGCGCGCGGCCGTCAGGGCAATGTTGCCACCACTGTTGGTCGTGGCAACGCCTTGGGCCTGGAGGATGTCCTGGCCCGCGATCTGCTCGATCGTGGTGCCCGCCGAGCTGGCGACCACATTGGCGCCTTGCAGGATATCGCGTCCGGCCAGCAGGCTGATGCTGCCAGCGTTCGACACGATGCGTGCTTCGATGACGAGGTCCGAGGTTGCGCCGCCGGCCTGCAGCAACAGGTTGCCCGCGGCGCGGGCCCCCAGCGTGCCGACATCGGTGTCGCCTTCGTGGACCGTGATCGAACCGGCCAGGGTCGTCAGCACCAGCAGGCTGCCCGACACGACGTCGGATTGGATGCTGTCGGTGGTCGAACTGGTGGATGTGACGCCCGACTGCAAGACACGGTTCGCAACGATCGCAGCGGTTTCGCCGATGTCGATAGCCGTCGATTCCGTGACAAAGAAGGAGCCGGTGCCCGTATTGGCGCTGATCAGCACGACTTCGGTTTCGAGCGCATTGATGCTCGTGCCTGCGCCCGCCGTTGCGTTGATGCGCAGCGAGCTGGCGAAGACGTCGACCGAATTGGCCACGCTTTCGGTGTCGTTATCGGCGATACCCAGGCCCGTGAGGCTGACCGCGCCCCACGATGCCTGACCCGCGATCGTGCTGCCAAGCCGGTCCGAGGCCGTGCGTGCATCGACTACGCCTATCGTGACGAGTCCCCCGCCGTTGACGCGGATGTTGCCGCCCGCGGTCTGCAGGACGGTGGCATCAGCCATGGAAATGGCGCCGCCTGCCTGCACGTCGATGGTGCCCGTGCCGGCGGTGACGAGGTTGACCCCGGCGGCCTGCGTGATCGCCGTACCGGCGATGACACTCAGGTTGCCGGCATCGGACTGCGCCGTCGCATTCAGGGTCACGTTGCCGGCCGTGGCCTGCAACAGCAGGTTGCCCGTGCCGTTGACACTCACGCCCAGCGTGCCTGCCGTACCTGCCTGCACCACCAGGTCACCCGTGGTGCTGACCATCACGATGCTGCCGTTGGCCAGCGTGGCCAGGTCTTCCTGGACCGTGGCGGCGACCGGCGTGGCGACGGCTGCCGCGTCCACATGGTTGACGCCGACCGACACGCTGCCGATCGTCACGCCATCCGTTTCGTTCAAGAAGATGCCGCCCGCGCCTGCCCGTGCGGACAAGGTCGTTACGGTCGTTTCAAGCAGGTTGCCCGATGCGCCGATACCCGTGCCGGCCGTCAGCTTGACGGCGGTTGCGGTGATGTCGGACTCGGTATCGCCCGCGGTGTCGCCATCGGTGATCGAACCCGAGGTGGCGACGATGCTGACGCTGCCCGTACCGGCATTGATCGTTTCGATCACGACGCTGCCTGCGGCGGTCAACGCGATATTGCCGTTGGCGGTGCTGCTGGCAATGCCCTGCGATTGCAGGATGTCGCGGCCGGCGATCTGTTCGATCGTCGCGCTCGCCAGCGTGGCAGAGACGTCGCCGCCCTGCACGATGTCGCGGCCGGCGACCAGGCTGATGCTGCCTGCGGTGGCCAGGATGCGCGCTTCGAGGACGATGTCCGCTGCCGCGCCGCCTGCCTGCAGCAGGATGTTGCCGACGGCGCTCAGACCGAGCGTGCCGGCATCGACATCGCCTTCATGCACGGTGATCGAACCGGCGGTGGTGGTCACGACCGCGGTACCGCCCGAGATCAGGTCGGATTGCAGGCTGTCAGTCGCGTCCGTCGTGGTCGTCGCGCCCGATACCAGCACGCGGTTGGCCGCAATCGCGGCCGTCTGGCCGATCTCGATCGCCGTCGCTTCCGTCAGGAACAGCGCGCCCGTGCCTGCATTCGCGCTCAACAGCAGCACTTCAGTTTCAAGGGCGTTGGTGCTGGCGGCGATGCCTGCCGTGGCGTTCAGGCGCAGCGCGCCTGCATAGATGTCGACCGCGTTGGCGGTGGCTTCGGTTGCATTGTCGATCAGCGTCGAGCCCGTCAGACTGACGGCGCCCCACGTGGCCTGGGTCGTCAGGGTCGAGCCGGCGCGATCGGCTGCCGAACGGGCATCCAGCACGCCGACGGTGACGGCGCCAGCCGCCGCCAGGCGGATGTTGCCGCCCGACGTCTGCATCAGGGCGCCGTCGGCCATGGTGATCGCAGCGCCCGACTGGACATCGATCGAGCCTGTGCCGCCGGTGACCAGGGTGCCCGCTGCCGACTGCGTGATGGCGCCCAGGGCGATCACGCTCAGCGAACCCGTGCCGCTGGCCACGCCTGCATTCAGCGTGATCGTGCCCGGCACGGTGGCCCAGTTGGCGCTCAGCAGCACGTTGCCGCTGCCGTTGGCCGACACCGCCTGGCTGACCAGCAGGTTGCCTGCGTGGGTATTGCCGTTGGTGATGACGATATTGCCGTTGCCGCCCGTGGTCGTGACGCCCGCTTGCGCAGTGTCGCCGCCGTTGAACGTGGCGAACGCACCTGTGGCGTCGACGCGATTGATCGCGACGGCCGCATTGCTGCCGATCTCCAGGCCGTTGCCTTCCGACAGGTAGATGCCGCCGTTGCCCGCGGTCGCGCTGAACACGCTGATCGACGTTTCGATGATGTTGGTCGAGGTGCCGAATGCCGCACCCGCTGACACGCGCAGGCTGCCTGCCGTGATGTTGACCGACTGCGTGCCGCTGTCGAGGTCGGCGTCGGTAATGGAGCCGGTTGCTTTCAGGCTGACCGCGCCGGCCGACACGCTGCCGGTGGTGACCGAGCCCAGAATGATGCCGCCGCCGGCGGCATCCAGGCGGATGTTGCCGGCGTTGGTCAGGATGCGCGATGCCGCGTCGAGCGCGATGCCGTCGTCGGCCGCAAGTTCGATCGTGGCGCCGGCCAGGGTGGTTTGCACCTTGCCGCCGCTGGTGGCGACGATGCCGTCAGCCGACGACAGCGAGATGTTGCCCGCCGCGGACGTGACGTCCGACCGCAGGTCCAGCGTGGCCGCCGTGCCTTCGACGGTCTCGCCGCTGCGCAGGCGGATGTTGCCCACCGTGCCCGTGCTGCGGACCGAGCCTTCGACCACAAGCGCGCCGTTCAGCGTCTCGATGGAGATCAGGCCACCCGTGCCCGCCACGTCCACGGACTGGCTGCCCGAGGTGGTCAGGCGCAGGCCCGTGGCTTCCTTGACGAAGACACCGCCGCTGGTGGTGTTGCTGGCGCTCAGTTGCGCAACGCGTGTCTGCAGCGCGGCCAGGCCGGTGCCCACGCCCGTTGCGGCCGACAGGCGCAGCACGGCGGTATCGCCGTCCACGTTCGGGGTGTCGCCCGTCAGGTTGTCGGTGATGCTGCCCGCGGTGGCCGTCAATGTGACGTTGCCGCCCGCTTCGATCAGGCTCAGGGCGATCGACGTGCCCGCCGTCATCAGCACGGCGCCGCTGTTGCCCGCATTGAGCGCGCTGACGCGCTTGCCGTCGGCCATCGAGATGGCCGTGCCTGCGTTGACCGTGACCACGCCGCCTGCACTGACGATGTTGCCGCCGATCGTGACCGCGCCGGTCGACGAGGTGACCGAGACCGCGCCGCCCGCCGTGGTGAGCGTGCCGAAACGGGTGGCGTCGTCGATGAGGGTGGCCGCGCCCGTCGCGGTCAGCGTGATGCTGCCGTTGGTCGAGCGCAGTGCCTGATAGACGTTGATCTGACCGTTGGCGACCGTGGTGGCCGACGCGGTCAGGGTGATGTTGCCGTCACCGACCGTGCTGATGCCGGTCCCGGCCGCGTCGACCGTGATGGCGCCGTTCAGCGTACTGACGGAAATGTTACCCGGGTTGGCCGCATTGGTTTGCTGGATCGACAGGATGCTGAGGTTGCCCCCGGCTGCGGTTTCGCCGATGACGATGTCGCCCAGGGCGCCCGTGTTCACCGCCGAGATCGAGATGACCTCGGTGGCGCCCAGCGTGATGCCGTTGGCGGCGTGCACCGTCAGGATGCCGGCGCGAATCGGCTCGTTGTCGATGAAATCGACGTTCTGCGGGCTGGTCTGCGTGACCGAGCCGTTGGCCGAGTACAGGGTGATGTTCTGCACCACGCCCGAATTCAGGCGGGCTTCGACCTGGTTGTTGACCTTGATGTCATTGACCGCGTCGAGCGTGATCGTGCCCTGCACCAGGAAGCTGGCGCTGGCCGTGGTCAGGTCTTCGACGGTGATCGAACTGCCGTAGATCACCACGTTGTCGCGCAGCGTCGGATCGGGCGACGCAGTGCCGCCGATACGCACGGCGCCGGTGTTGGACAAGGCGTGCGCGCTCGCGCCGTGGCCGATGATGATGTTGGTGAACCCGTCCGCCAGCGCGCGCAGGTCGGTGTTGTCCAGGTTGAGCGTGTTGGTCGAGATCGAGTTGCCCGGCGAGCCGAGTTCGATGTTCAGGTTCGTGGTGCTCGGACGCAGGATGAGTTCGCCCGTGCCGCGGATGGTTTCGGTGCCGCCCAGGAAGTCGATTTCGTTGGCATCGATCTGGATGGTGCCGCCGCCCGTCACGAGCAGGCCACCCTTGAAGATCACCTGGCTTGCGCCGGTGATGATCAGGTTGCCGCTGGTCAGTTCGACCGTGCTGTTGAACGTGACGATACCGCTGGCGGTAATCGTCATGCTGCCGTTCAGGATCACCGACCCGTTGAACGTGACGTCGTTCGGCAGGTTCACCGAGCCGGCGACCGTCACGCCGTTGATCGTCAGGCCTTCCAGCGGATCGGCGCCGCCCACCGGGCCCGAGATGATGATGTTGTCCGGGGCCAGCAGCGTCAGCGTGTCTGGCGTGCCGTCACCGTTGCCCGACACGAAGTGGGCCGTGTTGCCGCCCAGCTGGATCGAACCGGTGCCGTCGGTGCCTGCGGTGATCGTCCGGTTGCCCGCGAAGGTGGTCGAGTCGAGCACCGACACGTCGGCATCCGACGTCACGTTGGCCGCGTAGTCGGTCGTATGGCCGGAGCCTTCGATCACGAACGACGAATTGCCGGTCAGGACGATGTCCTGGTTGATGAACACGTGACCGCCGATGATCGGCGTCTTGATGACCAGCGTGTCGGTCAGGTTGATGCTGCCCCCCACGCCGGATTCACCCAGGTACACCTTGTTGCTGCTGGTGTCGCTGCCGATCACGATCTGCGAGAAGCCATCCTGCAGATGCGAGAGCGACGTATTGCTCAAGTGGAAGTTGTTCGGGTCCAGCTGCGAACCGGACGTCTTGACGTCGCCCAGCACGATCGCAGCCGTCGGGCTGGTTGGCATGAAGGTCAGCGTGGCGCCCGCGCTGCGGACGTCCGCGGCGATCGACACCTGGTTCGAGCGGATCGTGATGTCCTTGCCGCTCGCATCCATGGCGTTGACGATCTGCTGTTCGCCGTTGAGCGACGACACATCCGTCTCGCCACCGCGCGAACCGCTGGCGGCCGCATCGGAGAACACCTGGATCGAGCCGGTCGCCAGCACCACGACGTCTTCGCGGTCGCTGCTCGACACCGTCAGCGTGTTCGCGTCGACGATGATCGACAGCGGGCTGAACGTGAAGCCGCTCACGTTCTGGCCCACGGCGTCGCGCACCGCGATGGTCAGGTTGCCGCCCGTGGTCTGGAGCATCGGACCGCCGGCGGTACGCAGCGTGATCCCGTTGGCCAGATGGCCCGGGATTTCGTGCGCCGCAATGCCGGACGTGATGATCTCGCCGGTCAGCTCGTTCATGGTGAACTTGCCCTGGCTCAACACCCAGGCCAGCTCGGGATCGAAGCCGCCGTTGCGCATCAGCCAGCCTACCTTGCTGGCGTCGTTGACCAGCGCGCCCTTCATGGCGCGCACCGTCACGTCGCCGCTGCCGACCACGTGGACGCCGGCGCCCAGCGTGATGTCGCCATCTTCGGCCGTCAGGATGACACTGCCGCCGGTGGTGTTCACCGATGCATTTACCGTCAGTGCGTCGCCCGCATACAGCGAGACAAGCGCGCTGGTGGCGCGCACGCCGTTATCGGTGACCAGGATGCTGCCCTGGCGCGCAATGATCGAGACCTGTCCGGCCGCCTGCTGATCGACACGCGTCAGGATCAGGTCATCCACGTCCTCGATAAAGACCGCGCCGAAGCCCTTGTTGATGAAGTCCAGCACCCGGACCTGGGTTTCGATCGGGTTGCCGTTTTCGCCGATGCCGCCTTCGGCACGGATCATCAGCGTCGCGTTCGACGCGATGATGTCGGTCGTGCCTTCCGCGACGTCGAGCACGCCGCCGCTGGTGATGCTGAGAACGCCTTCGTTGGACGTGCGCAGCTTGCCCAGCAGGATGGCGCCGCCGGCGGTCATGGTGATCGTGCCGGTACCGGCGCTCACCACGGTTTCGCCAGTCATGTCCATGCCGCCCGTGCCGGCTGCCAGCAGGACATCGCCGGCGTTGGTCGTGACATCGCCCTGGGCCGACATGGTCAGCCCGGCCCCGCCGCGCACCGTGACACTGCCCGTATCGCTGACCAGCGCTTCATTGACGATCAGCGCGCCGCCGGTCGTCACGAGGTTGATGGTGGCGTTGCCGACCACGCTGATCGCGCCGTCCAGCGTCATGGTGCCGCCCGACTGCAGACGGACTGCGGCATGCGAGGTGCTGAGCGCCTGGGTGACGACCATGCCGTCGGCTTCGAACACCGTGATGGCCGCGCCCGCGGTGATCGTGAGCGTATCGGCTTCGATGGTGCTGACGACCGTGCCGTTGACCAGCTTGCCGGCCGAGATCGCACCGGTGGCCGTCAGGGTGACCGCGCCTGCGGCAGTCATGCTGTCGATGACGATGCTGCCCTGGGTGCTGGTGATGTTGACGGCGCCCGCGGTGCCGGTAATGGCGCCGATGCGGATGTCGCCCGATCCGAGGATCGTGATATCGCCGCCGTGCATGTCGATGCCGGTGATCGACAGGTCGCCGGTCTGGATGACCGTCAGGTTGCCCGCGCCGGTCAGCGTGACCTGCAGCGTGCCGACGTCGGACGTGATCGTCAGGTCCTCGCCGGCCTTGACGGTCAGCGAGCCCGCGGTCACCTTGCCGCCCAGGGTCAGTGCGAAGGTCGCGCTGAGGTTGACGCTGCCGGTGTCGCCGACGTTGATGTCGGACACCACCACCAGGTCCTTGCCCGCGCCCAGCGTGATGGACTC
Organism: Pigmentiphaga litoralis; assembly: GCF_013408655.1. Classification (NCBI taxonomy): domain Bacteria; kingdom Pseudomonadati; phylum Pseudomonadota; class Betaproteobacteria; order Burkholderiales; family Alcaligenaceae; genus Pigmentiphaga; species Pigmentiphaga litoralis. The sequence goes on along the minus strand of NZ_JACCBP010000003.1, from coordinate 225,069 downwards.
GCCGTTGTGCGTGGGCATGTTGACGATCGTCAGGTTGCCCGTGACGTTCATGCTTGCGTCGCCCGCGCTGCGGTCCGGCACGATCACGATGTAATCGCCGATCTTGGTCAGGGCCTGCACCGCACCCGCATCGCGACTGGTCGCGCGCAGATCGAATGGCGTGTTGGCTTGCAAGGCCGTCAGCGTCAGTTCGCGGGACGCGCCCGAGACATCGACGCGGACTTCGCCGCCCAGCTCGATCTTGTATTCGAGCGCCGAGAGGACCGAGGCCCAGTTGGCGGCAACCGTCGCACCGTGGACGACATCGCCCACCTTGACGGTGTAGGTATTCAGTCCGAGCTGGACCGTGTAGTCCACCCCGGCCTTGACCGTGCCGGCAAAAGCCAGCTTGCTGACCTGCGAGGCATTGGTGCCCGCGGCCTGAACCACCGAACCGGTGTCGACCACGCCGTTGGCCACATCGGCTTGGTAGTGGTGCACCACCGATGCCTGCTCGACCGTGAAGCCGTCGTTCGCGACCAGCGCGGTCAGGACCAGCGTGCGCGTGGCGGCGTCGATGGCGACGCTCATCTTGGTGCTGCCCTCGCCCTGCACGATGCGGCTGGCCAGGGTGTTCAGGACCGAAGTCCAGCTGGCAGTCACGCCATCGGTACCGACGGTCACGCTATAGCTGTGGCCATTGACGGCCACCGAGAACGCGTAGCCGGACTGCAGGCTGTAGCCCGCGGTGGCCGGATCGGCAAAGCTCAGCGACGACTTCTGCGAGGCCAGTTCGCCGGCTTCGCGATCGGTCGTGATGACCGGTGCGATGGCATTGGCGCCTGCTGGCGCCGCGGCGCTGAACTCGAGGTTCTTGGTCTCGGCTTCCAGACCGATCACGGTCTTGGCTTGCGCCGTCACGCCAAAGCTGGACGTGGCGCCGGTGAAGGCGCTGGTGCTCAGCACGGTCAGCACGCCGCCGGTGCCGGCCGCCGCGCTCTGGTTGTAGCTTTCAATGAGCTTGAAGCCGCCGTCCTGGATCTTTGAAGACAGCAGCGAGGTAACGATCTGGGCGGTATCGCCCGCGACCGCCGCGTAGCTGTAGGCCGTGCCATTGACGGTGACCGTGTAGACCGTGCCCGTGGTGACGGTCAGGGCCGACAGATCGAACGTGCGGCCGTCGTACGAGGTGCCGTCGATGGCTTCGCCCGCCTCGACCACCGACACCAGCGCGCCGCGCAGGCTTGCCCAGTCGGTTACGGTGAATTGGCTGGCCGCCGCGGCGTAGGTTGCATGCGCATCCACCTGCGCCGCCATGCCGGCGACGACCTGGGTCAGCGTATTGCCGGCGACCGCGGTGTAGGTGAATTCGGTTGCGCCGACCTTGATGATGTACTGGTTGCCCGCCGTGATCGTCAACGACGTCAGGTCCAGGTGCTTGCCGGCCTGCGCCGTGTCGATCTGCGTGACGCCGGCCTGGCCGGATACGACGGTCTGCGCGGTGCGCGCGACCATGCTCATCTGCGCCGCCACACCGCCATCCTGCACGGTGATGACGCTGCCGCTGACGGTAGCCTTGAGCGTGGCGTCGGCGTTGATCAGGGTGGTCAGCGCACTGGCGATGTCGCCGGCGCTCTGGCCGGCGGTGGCGACCGTGTCGAACGTCTTGCCGGTCGCGACCGTCACCGTGTAGTGGGTACCGGTCGAAATCGTCATGCCCGACAGATTGATCGTCGGGCCTAGCTTGGCGCTGACAGGCGCCGAGAAGCTGTCGGTAATGGCAGCCGTGCCGGCGCCACTCGAAATCGTCAGGACATCGGTGGTGGCGTTGTAGGTGGCGACATAGCTGGAGCTGGCGTCGATGAGCGAAGCCAGCGCCGTGCCGACGCTGTCGCGGTCCGACGAAGCCGTGGCGGTCGTCGAGAACGTCGTACCGGCGATCGTGACCGTCAGCACCGTGCCGTTGGACGGCGCGGCCAGCGAACCGAAGTTGATGGTGCGCGCGCCGTCGGTCACATTGGTGACGGTGCCCGTGCCGTAGGCGCTGTCGGTCTGCAGTGACTTGACGTCGACCGTGATGGTGCTTGCGCCTGCCCCGGTGATGTCAACGAACTGGTTATCGCCCTGGTGCACGACATACTCGTGCCCGTTCAGCGTGACGCCGTAGACCTTGCCGGTCTGCAGGGCGCTGGCGCTGTCGAACATGACGTTGGTGTGCTGCGACTGGTCGAAGCCCGCGAACACGTCGCCGGCGCCGGTGACGATGGTTGCGCCGTCCTTGGCGACGCCGCCCGTCACGAGGGTCGTGGCCGGCGTGGTCAGGGAGGCACCGTTGATCGTGAACGGCGTGTTGCCCGTGTCGGCGCTCAGCAGCAGTTTCAGGCCGTCGGCATCGACTGACACGGTCAGGTCGGTTTCGCCAGCTTCGATCAGGGTCTTCAGCGACCCGAGCAGTGTGGCTGCCGTGTCGTTGGCGACCGCGGTCACGCTGTACTGATGGGTGTTGACGGTGACCGAATAGGTTTCGCCCGCTGCCGGGGTTGCGCCGAAGACGACGGCGCTGATCTGCGGTACCACGCGGCCAGCCGCGGTCAAGGTGACCGGGTCGACGTTGACGATGGCGCCGCCCGCTTCCAGCAGCGACTGTTCCGTTACGGTGCTGAGCGGATTGTAGGTAAAGCCATTGCCCGCCACGACACGGACTTCGACATCGCTGCCGTTGCCGTGCTTGGTCGGATCCGACAACAGGGTCGTGGTCGCCGTGCCGTTGATGGTGACGCGATAGCCGTACAGGTCGGCGGTCTGGTCATCGTAGGCGTTGAGCACGACCGTTTCACGGCCCTGGGCATCCAGCGTGGTGACCGACGCCGCCTGCCATTCGCGCACGCCGCCCAGCGCATCGGCGGTGATGTTGCCCGATGTCTTGGCCGCGCCCAACGACGACGCGGTTTCGACCAGGTCGACGTACATCGTGCCGCCGGCACGCAGCGAGATGTCGCTGCCGCCTGCAAAGTTGCGCACTTCGCGCACGAACAGGTTGCCACCTGCCGCAATGTCGATGGCGCCGTTGCGGGCGCTGGCCAGCTCGACCGTCAGGCCGGTGGCTTCATTGATGCTGATGGCGCCGTTCTGGGTCGAACGCACCGAGACCGTGTCGACCAGCGTGTTGAGCTGGATCGCATTGGTGGCGAGCACGTCCAGGCGGTCGGAAATGTAGACCGATGCGCCGTCAGTCGTGACGTTGGTGGCGATCAGGTTCAGCTTGCCGCCGGCCGTGGCCGCGGCCACGATGCCGCTCTGCACCGCCAGGGTGCCGGCCACATCGATCGTGACGTTGCGGGCCGAGTCGAACCCGGTCAGGCCGCCCACGAAACCGCTCAGGACAAGACTGCTCTCGACATCGACAAAAATGTCGTTCTTGGCGCGCAAGTCGAAACGCGACGCCGGCAGCTGATTGATCTGCAGGTTGATGAAACCCGTGTCGCTGGCAACGGTGCTGGCGTTCGACTGGGCATTGCTCTGGTTGACGTCGACCAGTTGTTTCGCCTGGCTGGTGCCAAGCGCCTTGACGATCACATCGTCGATGGCCGACCCGGCGGCCGTGCCGTCATAGTGCGTGGCTTTGACGTTGATGGTGCCCTTGACCACCACGTCCTGCCCCGCGATCAGCTCGAGGTGGCGGTTGACGGTAATGGTGCTGCCGATTAGGCTCAGCCCTTCGCCGGTTTCCAGAATCAGCGTGTCGCTGGTCAGGGTGGTGGGCAACAGCTTGGTGACCGGCGTGCCGTTCGACTGCGTCGTGCCAAAGATGAAGTAGTCCCCGGCGCGATATTCCATCCACTCCGGCGCGTTGAAGAATCGATAGAGTTCGATGGTCTTGCCGGCATCGAACACCACCCCCCGCGTATACGACAGGGAATCGCCGCTTGTGGGCTGGCGCACGACGATGCTGCCATCGGTGCTGACGAGCTTGATCGTGTCGGCCGACACGCGGCCGGTGGCATCGACCAGCACGGTGCCTTCGGCGGTCAGGCTCACCATCGAGCTGCCGGTGGCCGGCGTCACGGTGGTCTTGGCCTGGATGACTTGCAGGCCCGCGAACTTTTCGTGGTTGCCGTCGGTATCGACCAGCTCGATGTCGCCGGTGGCCGTCGTGGCGTCCAGTTCGTTGACTGCGGTTTCCAGACCGGTGATGCCGGTCGCCGCACGCAGCGTCAGGCGGTTCGCCACCACGTCGACGGAGATGTCGCTATAGCCTTCGGTGATCGCGCCCAGTGTCGACACCAGGGTGATATTGCCCGACGAGCTGACGGCGTTGACCTGCACGCCGCCGATGGTCGGCAGCGCATCGGCCGCGCCCAGGTAGATGCCGGCCGATGCATGACGCACGAGCAGGTCCTGGCGGGCCGTGATGGAAATGTCGTTGTTGTCCTTGTTGGTCTTGAGCGTGACGTTGACCACGTCGATGACGCCCTGGCCCGTGGCGGTGAAGCTGCCATCGGCTACCGACACCTGCTGCAGCAGCAGCTTGCGGACGTCTTGCGCCACGACCACGTCGGCCGCCGATCGCACGTCGATCGTCAGGCTGTTGACGTTGGTCGCGATGTCGACTTTGCCCATGCTGGTGATCGACAGCTCGTCGGCGACCACCTGCTTGGCGATTTCATGCAGGACCGTGCCTTGTGCGTTCACGGTCACGTCGCCGCGTGCGGCATTGCGCACGTCGCCGAGCACCATGTTCGCCACGCCGCCCGCGCCGGTCGCCACCGCCGTCAGGCTGATGTCATTGCGGTCGCTGGTACCTTCGGTCACCACGGTGTGGGCGGCCAGGTTGCCGGTGTTCAGCACCGTGATGCCGCCGTTAGCCGCATTGGCCGTCAGCGTCATCGCGCCCGTGTTGGTCAGGTCGATGTTGCCCGCGCCCAGCAGGCGCACGTCGGCCTCGACCACGCGCGACGTCAGCATCAGGCCCGTTTCGCCCACGGCTTCAAGGCGATGGGCCACCAGATTGCCCGCCGCGACCCAGACCTGGGCTGCGGGGTCGGTCGTGCCCGACGGCTGGATGAGTTCACGCACCTGTTCGACGAATCCGGCCGAGGCGTCCAGACGGACCGTCCCGGTGGCGGATGCGCTGGCGTCCAGCGTCACGTGCGACAGCACGATGTTGCCGCCGAAGTGGCCCGCCTTCAGGCCGATGTTGCCGGTCGTCGCGGTCAGCACCGTGCCGGAATCGCCGGTAATGCCGCCGTCGCGGATGGTGTTGGCGCTGGCCGAACCGGACTCGGCGTCGATGCTGCCGGCGGTAACGATGCCGCTCAGGTGCAGGTCGCGGCCTGCATCGGCGGTCACGGTCAGCAGCACGTTGGCGGGGCCCGTGCCGGTGTGCGTCTCGGCGCGCAGTTCGCCGCCAAGGGTAATGTCGAGCTTGGCAGTCAGCTGGATCGCGCCGGCGGTACCGGTCGCGGCCAGGACGGCCGAATCGTCGATCTGCAGATTGCTGCCGGCCGACAGGTCGAACGTGTCGGCAATCAGCTTGGTGCCCACGGCCTTGCCGTCGACGATATTGCCCTTGACCTCCAGCAGCGAGCCGCTGTCGATGTCGAGCCGGTCGGTGGCCGCGATCACGCCGCTCAGGCGCACCGAGCCACCCGCGTCGATCACGATGTTGGCGCCGTTCAGCGAGGCCGATTCGTTGAACGAACCGTAGGTGCTGTTGACGGTGGTGGTATGGGCTTCCGTCGTGATCTGCGTGACTTGCTGAATGATCGGCACGGTCTTCCAGACCGTGACGCTTTCATTCGTCGTGACCATCACGTCCTTCGTGCTGGTCTGGTAGACCGGGCGATAGTCGAAGTCGTCCTTGGCGATGGTCGCAAGGTCGTACTTCAGCTGCACGCGCTGATCAAAGATGTTGGACGTCGTGGACGTCCACTGATACGCGTAGTCCTTGTACTGTTCGTAGCGCTTGCCCCACACCAGGGCCGAGCTCGACTCGTCGTTCACACCGCCCAGGTTGGCGCTGGTGCCGCGATAGTCGGCGTTCCAGCCCCCGTAGTTGATGTGCTGGTACAGGCGCACGGCATAGGTCGCGTCGCTGAACCGCAATGCCTGCGCATCGTCGTTCCAGTCGTCGCTGCGGCTGCTGTTGTAGTGACTGCCGAGCCAGCTGTCGTTGCCGCGCAATTCGAGCGCGGCGCCAACGAAGTTGGCCCACCACCACAGGGTCGGTCCGCCGTAGCCAGCCTGGATGCCAGGGGCCACGCCGACTTCGCGCACGCCGTCGAAATAGGTGCCGATGTTGACCAGCGACGCCGTGCCGCTGTTGAGCGTGGACTGGTACGCCGCGATCGCGCGAATGTTGGCGGTAGCGGGCGAGCTGCCCGAAATGCCGTAGTTCTGGACGAAGTCCGCCTTGTTGGCGTCGCTCAGATCGAGCCACGACCATTGCGGGGCATACGACAGCGTGCCCGTATGACCGTCGGCCATGGTGCCGAAGGTGCGGGTGCCCGTGCCGTTCATGTACGACACTTGCCAGCTGCCGGCTTTGTTGTCGTAGTCCCAGGCGTTCTGCGACCAGTTGAAGTTGGTCTGGTAGGTGTTGCTGGTATAGACCGAGCTGACCTGGTCGTAGAAGACCTTGGCCCGATCGGTGTAGGTGCCGACCAGTTCGCCGCTGTGCGGCTGGTTGGCCGCCACCCAGGTGCCGCTGCCCACGCCGTCGGCAACGGTGTCGCCGTTCAGGTAGGCCGGTGTGCCGTCGCTGACCAGGCGCAGGATGTCTTCCTGCGCGCCGACCTGCATCAGCACGTACTTGTCCCGCCAGCCGGCCACGTTGATGTAGAAGACCTGCTTGGCGTTGCCGGCCCAGTCAGGCGCCCACGCCGTCGTCGAGGTTCCGCCGTTCAGCGTCTTGACCGTGCTTGCCGTCGCGGCGTCATAACCGAAGTCATACAGCGGCATGAAGCCGGTGGCGTTCAGCACGGCCCAGCGCTGCGCATCATTCAGTTGCGAGAAGGTGCGGTAGGCAGCGTTCTTGTAGTCGCCGCTGGGGGCCTGCGCCGAGCGCGTCGGGTTCTGTTCGTCGCCCGCATTGGCCCAGTTCACAACCGGAATCGTGCTGCCGGCTGGCCGCTGGCTGGCGTCGTTGTAGTAATCGATCCCTTCGATCAGGAATTCGCGGTATTGCGCGCCGATGGCCGCCTTCGGGTTGTAGTAGCCCGTCTGCGACAGCGTGACGTCCAGCGTGTGATACGTGCTGCCGACCTTCACGCGTTCCGTGCCGATCTGCTCGGTGATGGACGTCGTGACGTAGCTGACCGTCGGCATTAGGATGAAGCCATCGGCCACCTGGGTGTAGCCGGTCACCACGTCGACCTTTTCTTCCTTGGTCTGGTAGCTGGTGACTTCGACCGGGCGCGCGGCAGCGACCTGCTGCGCGGCGTCGAGCACGACGTTGCCGCCGGCCTGGACCTTCAGCGTGCCCACAGCCTGGATCAGGCCCTGGTTCTGCACGGTGATGTTGCCGCCCGACAGCTGCGCACGCAGGATGGGCTGCTCCATGCGGCCCTGTGTCCAGTTCATGTCCACGCCCGCGTTCAGCGTGATGTTGTGCGCCGAGCCCAGGAAGCCGCCGAGGGTCAGCGTGCTGCCTGCGTTCACCAGCAGCAGGCCGTCCGTGCTGTCCTTGTCGACCTGGATGTTGCCGTTGATCAGGACCGTCGGCGCCGACAGATGGACCTGCGACCCTGCCATGACGATCGGCGAGTCGTTGGCGCCGGTACTGGCGCTCGACAGCGTCAGCTTGACGCGGGCATGCATGTAGATCGACGCATCGGCGCCAAAGGCGAAGATGTGGCTGCCGGCCGTCAGGTTGATGTTGCCGCCGATCAGGGAGACCGACTCCTGCACTTCGATGTTGCGCAGCAGGTTGACGTCACCGGACGTCGATTCGATGGTGACATGGTGGACCGTGGCGCGCGTCGGCGTGGCTTGCGCCACCTGCTGGCCAATGATGGCCGCGATGGTGATGCCGTCCTGCGCGCGGATGGTGACCGAACCGCCTTCATGCGTGTCGAGGATACCGCCCGACACATAGCCGCCATTGCCGTCGAGCACCAGGGTGTCGATGAGCACGCCGATGCGCGTCGCGGCATCGGAGCCGCCGAGCACGCGCACCTGGTCATCGGCCAGCACGCGGCCGGACACGACCACTTGCGAGCGGGCCTGCAGTTCGACATCGGCGCCCAGGCCAGTCGCGCTGATCGAGGTGTTGCGCTGCATGACCAGATCGCCATCGGCCAGCATGGTCACCTGCCCTGCCGCACCGGTCACGGTCACGCCGCTGCCGGTGGTCATGAGAATGCTGTTGCCTTCGGCATCCGAGCCCGCAATGATCTGGATCTTTGCGCCAGCCATGAGTTGCGTGCCGATGACCGTGTCCTGCGCACTGCGCAGGCTGATCGAGGTGTCGGTACCCGACGAGGCCCAGCCGCTGGTCACTCGGTTGTAGTCGGCGCCCGCGCGCACGCTGCCTTGCAGGTCGAGACGGCCGCCATCCAGGCGGATCAGGCTGCCATCGGCAATGCTGTAGAGCTGGCTGTCGGACGCCATGCGCAGCACGCCGCCGGCCTTGATGTCCAGCAGGCGGCTGGCTTCGAGCACGGTGCCGCCGGCATGGTTGCCGGTCGAACCCAGGTAGACGTCACCGCCCGCCGAGAGCACGAGGCTCTGGCCTGCCTGGTCGGCGCTGATGGGCGATGCGTACACGGACAGGTTGCCCCCGGCCACCACCCGCAGCGAGCCTGCCAGCACGATGTCGGCATGCAGCAGCACGTCCTGCTTCGCGCTGATGTCGACTTCGTAGTCGTACGAGGCTGCCGTCGCGCCATTGCTGCGGATCACGCCAGCCAGGTCGACGTTCTTGCCCGACAGCACGATCTGCGACCCGGTTTCGACCCAGCCCGCATTGTGTTCCAGCGTGAGCGTGCCGCTGGTGGAGACCAGCTTGACCATGCCCAGCGTCGGGTTGGCGCGGCCGATCGCACTGTCGATCGACACGTCGTTCATGCCGGTCATGATGATCCGGCCACCGGCGTCCAGCACATTGAAGTTGGCCGACGCAGTCGTCTTCAGGCTGACTTCGCCCGCGTGCACCGCACTGCCGGCATTGATGATGATGTCGCGCTGCGCGGTCAGGTCGCCGCGCAGTTCCAGCGTGTTGCGGGCATCGATCACGATGTCGGCATTGGTGCCGCGCGCCACCAGGTCGCCCTTGATGATCGCGTTGCCGGCGGGGCTCAGGTGCATGCCGCCGCTGAGCGTTTCCATCAGGCCGGTTTCGGTCAGCTCGACGCTCTGGTTGCCCAGCGCATTGGTGCCGGCATACAGGTTGATGCCGGCGTACGCGCGGATCGAACCGGAAATGGTGATGTCGCCGCTCGGGGCGTTGGCGCGGCCCAGGCTGACGACGGAGCCGCGTTGGCTGGCGTCCAGCGCCCAGCCGCGATCGGATGCTGCCATCCCGCCTTCGGCTTGCGTGAAGCCCAGCAGACCGGCCTGGCTGCTTGCCGAGGCAAGCGAGAAGGCGATGTCGCCGGTGATCATCAGGTGGCCGTCGTTCAGGCGCACCTTCAGGCCGTATGGCGTCAGCGACGGCACGGCATCGATGGCTGCCTGCAGGTCGGAGACCAGCGAGGCCAGGCCCGTATTGCCCGACGTGCTGGCTGCCGCCAGGGTCACGACGCCGCTGCGCACGACGCTGCCGTCTTGCACGAGGAGGGTGAACGACACATCTTGCGTCAGATGACCGTCGGCATATTGCGCGAAGCCCGCCGCGGTCAGTTCCTGGGTCCATGCCGGCGTCAGCACCGACACGTCACCCGAGGCCGACAGCGACAGCGTGCTGTCTTCCTGCCACGTCTTGAGGTGGACGTTGCCGCCCACCACGATGCCTTGGTCTGCCCAAGGATTGGCGGCCGTCGGCACGCCCTGCCCGATCCCGCCGCGCACGTCGATGCTCTTGCCTGCCATCAGATCGCGGCCCAGCCGGATCTGCTGGTCGGCCGTGATCGTGATGACCGAATCCCCGCCAAAGGTGCGGGTGCTGCTGCCCAGCGACATGCCTGCCGGGTCGTAGTGATCGATGATCTCGCCACCGGCGACGACCAGACCGTTGATCTCGGCATCCTGCGACGCGGAAATCGTGATCACGCCATCGGCATTGTGCGTGGCGACGCGCGCGCCGCCCGGCATCTTCACGCCGATGCCGTCCGCGCTGTAGCCGCCCGCCAGGTCGATGCGCTGGCTGGCGCGCAGGGTCGCGCCGACTTCCACGGTGCCGCCGGTTTCGGTGGGCGCCTGGCCGCCCAGGTACAACTGACCGGCTGATTTGACGTTGATGGTGGACGCTTCAGGCGACCACTCGATGGTTTCGGATTGCAGTGCGCCCTGGGCGTCGAATACCTGGCGAATCGTGCCGCCCGAAACGATGCTGCCCGCAATGGTCACGCCGCCGTAGGCGTTGATGGACACCGAGCCGCCCGACTGATTGGACGTGATGCCCGCGGCGTTAAGGCCGCCTGCGCTGCCGATCACGACACCCCAGCCGCCGTCATCGGCGCCTGTCAGGCCGGTCGTGATCACGCTGACCGACTTCGCGGCCTGCAGGCCGGTGTCGATCGACACCTGCTGGCCTGCCATGACGACGATGCTCGAATCGGCGCCCGACCAGGTCACCCCGGTCGCACCCAGCGTGCCGCCGGCAACGATCGCACCGTGCAACTCGACATCCTGGCTGCCCGCGATGGTGATCTGGCTGCCCGCGCGGGTCGTGTTCAGGACCGACGAGGCATTGACGTACACGCTCGTGCCATCGGCATTCGCGCCGCCGCGGTCGGTGCCGTCGATCTCGACGCCACCCAGCAACGTGATGTTGCCGTTGACGTTGGCCTGGCCTTCCCAATACAGCCACTGGTCCGACTGCAGGACCAGGTCGGAACCTTGGCCCAGCAGGTTGATGTTGCCGCGCACGATCACGTCATCGGCGGTCGACACGATGAAATCGGCGTTGTCCTGCAAAGTGTAGATGGTGCCGGTCAGCAGGAAGCCGAAGCCGCGCTGTCCGGTCAGGGGATGCGGTTCCAGGACACGGATCGAATCGACGACGCCATCGTTTTCCGCGTCATAGGCTTCGACCACGTATTCATGCGTGCCGTCGCTCACCAGCCAGCGATTCGTCTCCCCGGCGGCATCCACACCATTGGTGTAGTCGATGCCCTGGGTGAACGTCGTCATCAGGTGCTTGCCGTCGGCAGCATTCGCGTTGTAGTAGACGGTCTGGCCGTACTTGGTAAAGCCGCTCTGGTCGTAGACACGGAACTGCTGGTCCAGCGTCATCGCGTCGAACGCGGTGCCTTCGGCCGGCCGGTCCACATCGCTCCAGCGCAGGGTGTCGGCGCGGAAATCCGTACCGGCGGCGAACGTGACCTTGTATTGCGCGCCGCTTGCCGCCAGCGCGTTGTAATAGACCGCGCCATCCCAGCGCTGATAGCCAAGCTGCGACAGGACCGCGTCCTGCTGGGCCGTGCCCAGGTTGTCGAAGGGGGTGCCGTCGGCCGGACGGGTCAGCGTGCCCCAGTTGATGCCTGCAATCGTGTAGTCGCGGCCTGCGCCTTCGACCAGCGTGCCGAAGGCCTTGCCGGTGGTGGCATTGTAGAAAACCTGGCGATCGACTTCGGCGTAGCCCAGCGATTCCAGCACCACGGCGCGCTGCGACGGGTTCAGGTCTTCAAAGGTCGCGCCAGCGGCCGGTGCATGCACACCGCCCCAGTTGATGGCGTCCAGGTTGTAGTCACCTGCCTTGCCTTCGGCAAAGCCGTCGACCACGCGCAGCGGCGCGGCCGCGTCGGCCTTGATGAAGTTGACGCCTTCCAGCACTTCATAGCCGAGGCTGCGCGCCACGACCTTCTGCTGCGCGGCGGTCAGCTCGCCAAACGAGGCATTCGCGGCAGGCGTGCCTGCCGTGCCCCAGTAGATGCCGGCGTTGGTGTAGTCCGACGACGGGCCTTGCGTGAAGTCGGCGACCGACTTCTTGCCTGGCGCGGCGTTGTAGTTGAAGAAGTTCTTGTAGCCTTCGCCGTGATCGATGAATTCGGCAACGATCGCGCGCTGTTCGGCTGTCAGCTGGCTCCATGCGGCATCGGCGCCCGGAATGGTGGCGATCGGGGTGGCATCCACCCCGGTGCCGAACCACAGGTCACCTGGCATCGAGTAGTAATCGAAGGTGTAGCCCAGTGCTTCGGCCACGACCATTTTCTGTGCGCCCGACAGCGCGGCGAACGCCGTGCCGGCGGCCGGCGTCGTGACGCCCGCGCCTGCCCAATCGATGCGAGCGTTGTCGTAGTCGTAGGACGGACCTTGGGTGAATGCGGTCGCCACCGTCATGGTGCCGGCGGCGGTCGTGTGCGTGAACACCAGGCCGTCGAACATCGTGTAGCCCAGCGAACTGGCCACGGCCTGTTGCTGCGCCTTGCTCAGTTGTTCGAACGTGGCGTTGGCGGCAGGCGTGCCCGCGGCGCCCCAGACGATATCGGCGTTGCGATACGCCACCAGTTCGCCTTCGGTCAGCGTGGTGCCGAAGGTGTGCGTGACGGCGTTGTAATACCCGCCGTCGGCATGGGTTGTGTAGCCCAGCGACGCGACCAGGATGTCCTTGGCGGCATCGGTCAGCGATTCGAACGGCGTGTAGTTGGCCAGCGACGTGACGGAGGCCAGATCGGCCAGCGGCGTGTTGTCGGCGCCGAACAGCGCGCGCAGATCGACGTGGATCTGGCTCTGGTTCAGTGCGGAAATGATGGACGCGAAGCTGGCGCCTTGCGTCGTGACGGCCAGCTGCTTGCCCGGCAGGTTGTCGAAGTAGTCGGCATGCGGATCGCTGACGGCGCCCGCGTCGATACGCATGGAACCGGCGGCGGTCAACGAGCCCGCCAGCATCAGTTCGCCCGTGGTCTGGATCACCACGCCTGCGCCCATGCCGGTCAGGACCGGCGTCTGCTGGCCGGTCACGAACTTCGCGCCCGACAGCACCGCGCTGCCCGACAGCAGGCCCAGCGAGCCGTTGGATGCCAGGGTGATCAGCGACCGGTCGCCCTCGGCCGACACCATGCCGCCTTCCAGCAGCTTGAACGACGTGCCCGCGCCAATGGCGATCTGCGCGTCGGCGCCTTCGGCATAGACCCCGGCGGCCAGGATGACGGACTTGGAACCGGTCATCATGACCTTGCCGCCGGCCTTCAGGGTTTCAATCGCGGCGCCCTTGTCGCCGGTAATGCTGTTCGCATCGGCGCCGTAGCCGACGATGGCGTCGGCGCCCGTGGTGCCGATGACCGTCACGTCGACCAGGTCATCGCCGCGCAGCCAGCCGGTCACGACCAGCTGTTCGGTCAGGCGCAGGACGGTCTGACGCGCATGGATGCCGGAGTCGGGCGCGCCCATGGGCGTGCGCACGTTCTGGCGCTGGATTTCCATCAGGCGGCCCTGGAAGGTCAGGACCTCGGTGGACTGCACATCGCCCACGATGTTGATGCGATCGGACAGCAGCGTTGCGTTGTCGCGCAGCAAGGCCGAGTAGTTGAACTCGCCCACGCGGGCGTCTTCGACATCGCCGACGTACATCTGCACGCCCGCCGCGATGTGACCCAGGCGGATGGCGGCAAAGCCGTCCTTGAGCGCCGACAGGTCGCTCATGCTGAATTCGAAATAGCCGGAGTCCAGGCCTGGCGAGTAATCGCCGCCATACAGACCCTGGGCCGCCGCGCCGACGCGGTAGCTCTGGTCGGCCGACCAGGCGCGCAGGGTCAGTTGACCCGTGCCGCTGACCTGGTCGTAGCCCGACCGGAAGTCCACGTCGTCGGCGACGATCGTGATGTTGCCGCCGCCCGTACCGGTCGTGATCGCGCCCTGGTCCAGCGAGAGGATGGCCTCGCGCGTGGCCAGCTGGACATCGATCAGTCCGTTCGGCGTGGTCAGCCCGCCGGCTGCGTAGCCGTCGGTGACGATGGCCAGGCTGTCGGTTTCACGGACCACGATATTGCTGTACGCACTGCCTGCCGTACCGCGGTTGACCACGTTCAGCTGGGCCACGTTGGTCGTCAGCGTGCCGTCGATCCCCGCCGCGTTGATGCTCAGGAGCGCGCCCGGCGCGTTGATCAGCGTGGCCTGCGTGACGTCGACGATGCCGCTGCTGTACAGGCTGAAATCGGTCAGGCCCCAGCTGGCGCCGGAACCCATCTTGAGAATGGTGCGGGTCGCCGACGTATCGGTGACTTCCAGGCGGTCCAGCGTGTCATCGAAGTTGATGATGCGTTCGGCGCCATTGACCGTCGTGCGCAGCTGGTGGTCGCCCATCAGGAGCGGCGACGTGCTGGCGAATGCGGCCAGCACCAGGCGGTCGTTGCCGAAGCCGCCCTTCAGGTTCAGGGTGCCGGCACCCGACACGTAGATCAGGTCGTCGCCGTTGCCCGATTCGATCGTGTTGTTGCCCGCGCCCACATAGATGACGTCGTTGCCGCCGCCGCTCTTGATGGTGTTGACGCCCTCGCCCATGTCGATGATGTCGGCGCCATCGCCGCCCGCAAAGCGGTCGTCGCCCGCGCCACCTTCAAAGCGGATGCCACTGGTGTCGCCGCTCAGGAACTCGTCCTTGCCGGCGCCACCGCGAATGACGCTGCCTGCGCCGCCGCCGAGGATGACAAAGCTGTCGTTGCCGTCGCCGCCTTCCAGGTCCAGTTGCGCGGTCACGTAGCGGCCGACATAGACCGAATCGTTGCCCGAGCCGCCGCGGCCGACGATGTGCTTCACGCCCGTGAATGTGGCGTTCTCGCCCAGCGAGCTGACGCTGACGACGTTGCTGTCCTTCTCCTGTTCGATGGAGTAGGACTCATGAACGATGTCGTTGTAGACCGAGTCGCCATAGCGGCCCGCGTTGTCGCCCATGTTCAGGTAGAGCGTGTCGCCCACCTGGTAGGCGATCTGTGGAGGATCGGCCCACGACCACTTGAAGCTGCCGCCCACCGTAATGCCCATGACGGTCACGCGCGCGGCCATGTAGGCGCTGCCGGCGTTGATGTCGATTTCGGCGCGGAAGCCGGCCAGGGTGAAGTCGATGGAGAACAGACCGAGGTCGATTTCGAAGTCGAGCGAACCCCACGCCGCCGCGGCAAAACGCGGCTGGCTGCTGAGCGTGAGCGACATGCCCGCGTTCAGGTGCAGCGGTCCGAGATGGATGTCGATCTCGGCCTTGCCGCGGATTTCGAAGTTGCCTTCCGAATCCGCGTATCCGCCGACGTCCACCGTCAGCGCATTGAAGAAGTTCAGGTGTCCGTTGAATTCGAGCTTGAAGACATCGTTGACGACGCTGATGCCGCCATCGAAGTCGACCTTGAACGACAGAAGCTGGATGGTGCCATCCAGCTGCATGTTGAACATCGTGTTGCCCTTGATCACGTCGCCGTGCAGGGTCGTGTAGTCGCTCGATCCGGTGTTGATCTCGATGACCGCGTCCGCGCCGATACCCAGCACGCCGGCGCTCAGGCCGACGTGGGTCGCCACGCGCAGCGCGAAGATCGGGCCTTCGCTTTCGCTCATCAGGAACGCCGCGGCGCCGCCGACCTGGACTTCACCGAAGCCGCCCAGTTCCAGCGACAGGTCCATCGCGGCCTGCACGCCTTCCTTGTTGATCAGCAGGTCGACCGCGCCCTTCATTTCCACCGGGCCGACCGCAATGGTCGCGTTGCCCGACATGCGCAACATCTGCGGGTCGAGCTGCACGGTGCCCACCGGCTGCCCCGCTGCATTCAGCGCCAGCGTGCGCACTTCCTGCTTGGCCGACGTGGTGTTCAGTTGCAGCAGAAAGCTGCCGGCGACGCTGAAGGCGCCGCCATCGATGATGGTCGATTGCGTACCCGAACCGCCCACCTCGAAGGCGCCATAGACGCCGCTCGAGCTGCCATCGGCCACGATGCCCAGGGTGCCGGTGACCGACAGGGGCTCGAACAGCGGCAGGTCGAGGACGGCGGTCGCGCCGAGCTCGGCGCGCACGACACCGTTCGATTCGGACACGATGATGCTGAAGTCACCCTTCAGGTTCAGGGCGCCGTCAAGCAAGGACAGGTTGCCGTTGCCGACCACAGCCGCATACGGGCCGACCCAGCCGGGCTTGCCCGGAGGCGCGGCGCCGATCGTGAACTGGGTGAAGTCAACCTTGTCCAGGAATTGCTCGGGCACCGTGTAGACGATGTCCTTGCCGAAGGTATTCAGGCTCAGGTCGAGGTCCGCTTCCAGGCGGACGACGCTGCCGATGGACAGGTTCGCGTCCATGGCCAGGCGCATGGCGACGCCGGGATCCGCGCCGCCGCGGATGACCAGCAGGCCGGTCGCGTGACGGCTCAGGTTCAATGCGTCCGGGCCGATCTTGACGGTCACGTCGGCAAAGGCGGTCAGGCCTTCGCTTTCGCTGACGCGGAAGTCCAGCACGCCGGTCATCGATACCAGGCCGAACAGCTTGACCTGGGCTTCGCCGAACACGCGCAGCAATTGTTCGTTGTAGGTCAGCACCACGGGTTCGGCGGCATTGCCGGTTTCGATGGCGTAGCCCCCCACCGTCGCGCCCGCGGCGTTGGTGTGGGTGGACTGGCTGAAATCGATCGTGGTCAGGGCGAACGTGACATTCACGCCGCTGGCGATCGAGACGGCGCCGGTGTCGGCGTCGTGCGTGGTCTGGCCCGCGTGCAGCGTGACGCGTGCACCGGTGTTGATTTCGATCTTCAGATTCTGCGCATTGACTTCAGCGCCGTCGACGCCAACCAGGCCGATGCTGTCGATGCTGGCCATGCCGGCGACATACACGCCGATGTCGACGCCGGTCGTGCCGATGACGAGTTCCTTGGCAAGCACCAGGCCCAGGTCCAGGTTCTCGACCGCCAGGCCGACCGCGCTGGTGTCAGGCGTGTCCTTTTCGTCGATGCGGTTGTCGCCGTTGGAATCGCGCCAGTAGCCACCCACGCCGATGAAGCCGTAGGCGTCGTTGATGCCGACCGCAAGCGAGGTGACCGTCGTCTGCTGGCCGTTGCTCAGCGTGACCTGTTCGGCGCCCTTCTTGGTGAAGGCCATCGAGGCGGACAGCTGCACGAAGCCGCCGATGTTGATTTCGGCATAGCCCACCTTGGCCTGCACGATCTCTTCGGCGAAATCGATGATGACGGCATTGTTGCCGCCGGCCGGAAGCGCGTAACCCTTGGTGGCCAGGACGCCGTTCAGGTCGCGGTCTTCGCCCGCATCCAGCACCTTGTTGTTGTTGATGTCTTCCGGCGAGGTCGGAAAGCTGCTTGCCCAGTCGATGGACGGCGGGCCGAACAGCTGCAGGGCCGCATTCAGCGCGCCGCCCGACGGCAGGTAGAAGGTATTGATGTTGACGTCGATGTTGTGGGCTTCGACCGCCATGACGGACTCGTCCACACCCACCAGGCCCGCCGTGCCCACATGGGCCTTGACCGCCAGGAACTTGGGCGCCACCGACGCCAGTTGCGGGATCGCCAGCAGGCCCGGCGTGGCGATCGCCATGCCGAAGTCCACGTCGTCGATCACCAGGCCGATCGCGCCTTCGTTGATCAGGTCGCCCAGGCCGTCGCCGTTGGCATCGGCGCCGTAGCGGTACGGGCCGCCCACGCCGGCAAAGCCGGTCAGGTTCGCGCCGCCCAGCGTCAGCATTTCGACTTCAAGGTTCAGGCGCGAGCCCACGCCCGCGGTCTGGTCGAACAGCGTCTGCAGGCCGCCCAGGTTCACGTCGACATTGACGCGGTCGCCCTTGCGGAAGGCCAGCGAGCCGCTCAGGTACAGGAATTCCGAGACCTGGATTTCGGCATGGCCGATATCCACGCCCATCAGGTTGGTGCCTTTCATGTCGAGGTAGACCGGCGTCCCGCCTGTCTTGACCTCGAAGCCGGCCGGACGGCCGGTGGCCGGGTCGGCCTTGAAGCTTTCCGAGAAGTCGGCCGTCGACCGCATCAGGCCGCCGAACAGTTCACCGCCGCTGTTCAGCTCGATGGTGACATCGGTGGCCTGGATCTTGAGCACGTCGCCCATGCCGTAGGTGCGGACCGCATCGGCATGCGCGTAGAACGAGAAGAAGTCCTTGGCCTTGAAGAAGTCCGGCAGTTGCGCCTTGAACATCGACAGGCCGACATCGACCCCTTCCACGCCAAAGCCGAACAGCTCGTCGGCATTGACGATATTGAGTTTGCCGGGCTGGCCGGTAATCGGTTCGTAGTCGGGCGTGCCCACGCCCACGAAGGCGTACACATCCTTGGCGCCGAAGCTCAGGCCCTTGAAGCTGACGCCGCTCAGATGCGAGTAATCGGACGACAGGCCGCCGACCTTGGTCAGCATGTCCAGGATGGTCGACGTCTGGTCGCCCAGCAGCGACGTCAGCAGCGAAATTTCTTTTGGCAGGCCGGTGTACATCGACCCGGTAAAGCTTTCGCCGATGTTCAGCTGGAAGTCGCCGCGCAGATGCACGAAATCGCCCAGATTGAGCGAGAGGTCAGGCAGGTCCAGCGATCCGAACAGGGTCAGGCCCAGGTTGGGATCGAAGCCGATCGACAGGTCCAGGTTCTTGACGAAGTCGAGCGCGCCCTTCAGGAACGAGAAGTCGGGGGACAGCGTCGGCAGCATGTCGCCGATGCCCGACAGGCTGATCGACGGGAACAGGCCGCCCACGGCGGGCAGTTCGAACGAGAAATCGAAGGCGGCATCGATCTCGATCAGGTCGAAGATGCCCAGGTGCGCATCCATGCCGATACGCAGCGAATTCGAATCGAAGTCGATGCGCATGGCATCGCCCGCGCTGCCAATCGGGATGTCCAGACCGCCGCCGTCCATCTTGCTGAAGTCGACATAGGCGCCCGGGATCGGCAGATTGCCGAGGATCGCGCCGTTGAAGTCGAACTTCAGGTCGGTGGCATTGAGCGTCAGGAACGGGTCGGTGCCGACCAGGCCGGCCATTGCCGCCGAGGCGGTCAGGCCGAAGAATTTGCCGGGCAAGGTGGTGCCCGGGGCCACCGACGGGGCCATCATGGCCAGGGCGAAGTCAAGGTCGTCGATCGCCAGGCCGATGGCGTCATCGTTGGCGGTGTCGTTCAGATCGATCTTGCCGTCGCCGTTGGTGTCTTCGCGGTACGGGCCGTTGATGCCGGCAAAGGCGTAGATGTCCTTGCCCGCCACGATCAGCGCCTCGGCCGACGTCTTGATCGACGCGCCCGGCAGTTCGAACGTCACGTTGTCGATCGTGCGTTTCTGGAAGGTAAAGCCGCCCTGCAGCGACAGGATGCCGGCCACCGATGCGGTCGCCTTGGCCACCGACGCTTCCATGACCGCGTTGTCGAAGCCCAGAACGATCGGGTCGCCGCCCGTGGCGATGGTGTAGCCGGCGGTGGTGCCGCCATTGGTGAAGTCGGCGATCAGGCCGGCGCGGCTGCTGGAGTTGATGCCGACGTTGACGTCCTGCAGCGAGAACTGGATGAAATCGGTGCCGAACCCCACGAAGCCGACCTGCTCGCCATGGCCCTTCAGGCCGACGAACTTGGTGTTGGCCGGGATCAGCGGATGGAGGGCGTCGAACTGCGTCGTCAGGATGGTCATCCCGAGATCGAAGTCGTCAATCACCAGCCCCATGGCTTCATCATTGATCGGGTCGAGCGCGTCGATCGCGCCGTCGCCGTTGGTATCTTCGCGGTACGGACCGTTGATGCCCACGAAGGCCTGCACGTTGTTGGCGCCGAACTCGATGGCGTTGGCGCGCACGCCGGTAAAGCTGGTGCCCAGCGGACCCTTGACCGTCAGGTTGGTCTCGGTGCCCATGCGGAAGGCGAAGTCGCCCGAAAAGTGGACGAACTCCGACACCGACAGCAGCACGTCATGCACTTCGGCCTGCACGAACGCGCCCGGACCGAAGTCGAGCGCCGTGGTCGTGCCACCGGTGGTGATCTGCAGGCCACCCGGCATGCTGGTCGCGAAGTCGACCGATGCATGCAGGGTCGGCGCGCCCTTCCAGCCGGCGCTCCAGTTCATCTGCACGTCGATGGTGCCGCTGGACAGTTCGAAGATGTCGGCGCCGCCGGCCACCAGGAATTCGGAAGCCGATCCCTTCATGGCCATGAACTTGGGCAGCACCTTGGCGAGCGAGCCGGTCGGCGTCATGATCGCCAGGGCCAGGTCGATGTCGCTGATCGCCAGGCCGAACACGCCGTCCTGGTCGCGGATCGGGGTGCTGGAATTGAAGTCAGGCGTGCCGTAGCCGACGAACACGTCGACATCGTTCATGCCGATGGTCATCAGCTCGAGTTCGACGTCATCCATCCGCGTGCCGTCCGACGACAGCTTGCCCGTGGCGGCCAGCTGCGCCAGCGTCGGCGCCATTTCCAGGTTGCCGATCGACAGGCCGGTGTCGATATCGAATTTTTCGCGGCGGCCCTTCTCGAAGCTGAAGGCGCCCTGGATGTGGACAAACTTTTCGATGGAAATCGTGGCGCGAGCCACGTCCACACCGATGTAGCTGGCGGTGTACGCCAGCGTGACCGGATCATTGCCGGTGGCGACCGACAGGCCGCCGGCGCCGAAGGTGGAGACGAAGTCCACATACGGACGGACCGTGGTGCCGGCCCAGACCGTGCCCTGGTTGGCTTGCACCTTGGCGCCCAGTGCCTCCAGCGTCAGGAAGTCCAGGCCGGTAAAGGCGATCTGGTCAGCGGTGGCCGACAGGGCCCACATGCGGCCGATCTTGTTGGTCGGATCGGTAAACATCGCCAGACCCAGGTCGAGGTTTTCGACCACCAGGCCGACGGCGTCGGGGTTGCGTTCGGCGTCGATCACGCCATCGTTGTTGGCGTCAACGAAATACGGGCCTGCGCCCACGAACAGCTTCACGTCGGACAGGCCGAGCGTGATCATGCTCATCGAATAGTCGTTGATCGTGGCGTAGGTGCCTGGCAGTTTGTTGAACTTGCTCAGTGCACTGACGGCAGCCAGGTCCGTATTGCCAAAACCGGTCTTGATGTCGACCGCGACACTGGTGCCCTTGGCGATCGAGAAACCGCCTTCGACATAGAAGAAGTCGCCGATGCTGATCAGCGCGCGGCCAACTTCCACGCCAAACGTGGAATGCTCGTAGTTGAGCGAAATCGGCGTGCCGCCCGTGGCCACCTGCAGGCCGTCGGCGCCGAAGCTCGACACGAAGTCGACGGTCGGGGCCACGGTCAGGCCACGCCATTGCGAGCCCTTGTTCAGTTGCAGTTCCAGGTCCTGCACCTGGAGCTTCATGAAGCCCCAGTCCAGGTCCAGCGGCGCGGGCCAGTAGGCCTTCATCGCGTACATCAACGGAATGACGCCGTTGGTGTCGATGGTCTTGCTGGCGCGCATCGTGGCAAACGCGACGTCGATATCGCGGATCGCGAACAGCGGCGACGACGGATCGCCCACCGTGATCGTGACGTTGCTGGCGCCGATGGTGAGCGTGTCGACCTTCAGGTCATTGAAGTGCGCGTTGTCGTTGCTCAGGATGCCGAGCGTCTTGAAGCGGGCCAGGTCAGTCGCCAGTGCGGCGGCGCCCAGCGGCAGGGTGCTGCCCAGGCCCGTGTCCACATCGACCTGCATCGTGCTGCGTTCGAAGGCAAAGCTGCCTTCGATCTGGAAGAAGTCGCCCACGTTAAGCAGCGCATGTTCCAGGCTGACCGCGATCTTGGAGCGGTCGTAGTCCAGCAGGATGCTGCCGCCGTTGCCAGTCGGAACCGCATAGCCGCCCGCGAAGCTGCTGGCAAAGTCGACAAAGGGCGAACCGTTGGCGGCCAGGCCGCCCCAGCTGCTGCCCTGGTTGACGTCGATGGTCAGGCCATTGACGTCGAATTTGAAGATGCCGCCAAGGTCGATGTCGACGGGGTGCGCCCACTTGACCTGCAAGGCGAAGAATTTCGGGATGATGGACAGCGGATCGGCGGCCAGCGTCGAATCGAACATGACCAGACCCAGGTCGATGTCTTCGAGCAGCACACCGAACGCATCGGCGTTCTTGACTTCGCCCACGTCGCGGATGCCGTTGCCGTTGGCATCGACAAAGTACGGGCCCAGCCCGGCAAAGATTTCCACGTCGGTGGCGCTCAGCACCAGGGCCGAGACGGCCAGGTCGTCAATGCGGCTGTTGTCGGCGCTGACTCCGTCCACGCGCGCCAGGCCCGTGCGCACCGAAGCCGGCAGCAAGGCGTCGTTGCTGGACAGGCCGGTCACGACATCGACCAGGACATTGGCGGTCTGTTCGAAGTAGAAGCCGCCGCTGACGTATACGTAATCGGAAATGGCGAGCGTCGCGCGCCCGATCTTGACGGCGGTGGTCTGGCCACGCGCGCCGTCGATATCGAAGATCACCTTTTCGCCGTTCGTGCCGACGGTGACTTCGAGGTTGGAAGCGGCAAAGTCGACGACCGGCTGACCGGCCACGCCGGCGCGGTTCATCACGACATCGATATCGGTCGCAGCCATCGTGATGGCGCTGATCCCGACGAATTCGACGCCCGCGGCATCGGCCTTGACCGACGTCCACTTCTGCGTCGCGTCAGCCTGGCTCGTCATCAGGGCGATCGCAAAATTGGCGCCACTCAATTCCAGGCCAAGGGCGTCAGCCGTGCCGCCGTTCAGGCCGGCGAAGGCATGCACGTTGCTGGCGCCCAGCGTCAGCAGGTCCACGGCCACCGGGTTGGCGGCCTCGTTCACGTTGGGGGTCGAGGCCAGATCGGCCAGGGTCACATTGGCGGTGCGTGTCTGGATGGCGAAGTCGCCTTCCACGCTCACAAAACCGTACAGATCGACCACCACATGGGCGGCGGCCTGCAGCTGCTTGCCCGACGTGCCCAGCATGTCCAGCTGGAGGGTGTCGGTAATGCCGGTCGCGATTTCCAGGTCGGTCGCGCCCGCGGCGTAATCGACCACCGCGCCATTGAGCACGCTGGTCTGGTTGATCGACACCGAGATGTCGGACGCGCGCATGACCAGGTCACCGGCTCCCACGATCGCGGCGCTGCCGGCCGTGGCTTGCAGGCTGGTCCAGTTGCGCGCGGCGGCCGGGCTGTTCAGCGGAAGCTGCTCGCTCATCAGCGCCAGGCCGAATTCGACGTCGCCCAGTGCCACGCCCATGCGGTTGGCGGTGCCGCCGTTCAGGCCGGCAAAGGCGTCCACGTGGCTCGCGCCGATCGTCAGCAGGTCGACGTTGACCGTGCTCTTGTCCGACAGCGTGACTGTCCTGGTGCTGGATTCGATGGCGAATTCACCCGCCACCTGGAAGAAGCCATACACGTCCAGGTCCAGGTTGCCGGTGGCCTGGATCAGTTCGCCCTTAGCGCCGTTGGCGGCCAGCGCGATTTCCGAGGTCGGGCCGGTCACGACGTTCAGAGACGTGGCGCCTGCCGAGTAATCGACGACCGTGTCGCCAATCTTGCCTGCCTGGTTCACCACCACCGACAAGGTGTCGGCGCTGACGGTCAGGTCACTGCCCAGGCCGACGAAACGCACATCGCCTGCAGTGGCCTGCAGCGTGGTCCAGCTGCGGCCCGTGGGCGTTGCGGTGGCCGACTTCTGGGTCATCAGGGCCAGACCGAAATCCACGTCGGTCAGTTGCAGGCCGATCGCGCCGGCCGTGCCGCCATTGAGGCCGGCGAAGGCCGACACGTCATTGGCGCCAATCGTCAACATGTTGACGTCGACAACCGTCTTGTCGGCCAGCGTGACTGCCGAGCTGCTCTTTTCGATCGCGAAGTTGCCGTCGACCTGGAAGAAGCCGTAGACGTCCATCGTCAGGTGGCCGGCCGCCTGGATCATCTCGCCCTTGGCGCCGTCCAGGGTCATAGCCAGCGTGTCTGCCGTTCCGGTCGTCACGACCAGGTTGGTCTTGCCGGCCGAATAATCGACCACGGCATCGTTCAGCGTGCTTGCCTGGTTGACCGACACCGTCAGGGTATCGGCGGTCAGTTCCAGTTCACCCAGGCCCACCACGGTGACGCTGCTTGCCGCCGCCTGCAGCGACGTCCAGCTGCGCGCGGGCGTCGTGCTGCCCGTGGCCATCTTCTGGCTCATCATGGCCAGGCCGAATTCCACGCCGGTCAGTTGCAGACCCATGGCGTCAGTCTTGCCGGCGTTCAGGCCGGCAAAGGCGCTGACGTTGCTCGCGCCGATGGTGAGCAGGTTGACGTCGACGGTGGTGCTGTCCGACAGGGTGACCGTCTTGCTGCTCTTCTCGATCGCGAAGCCGCCATCGACCTTAAAGAAGCCGAAGACGTCCAGGTGCAGGTTGCCTGCGGCCTGGATCAGTTCGCCCTTGGCGCCGTTCATGGACAGGGCCAGGGTGTTGGACGGACCGGTCGTGACGACCAGGTCGGTCTTGCCGACGGAATAGTCGACGACAGCGTCGTTCAGTTTGCTGGCCTGGTTGATCGACACGTCGAGCGAGTCGGCGGCGATTGTCAGATCATCGACGCCGATGAAGCTTGCGCTGTCTGCGTGGGCTTGCAGTGATGTCCAGGTGCGGGCAGGTGTGGTGCTGCCGGTGGCCATCTTCTGGCTCATCATCGCCAGGCCGAACTCCACACCGGTCAGATTCACGCCCAGGGCGCTGGTGGTGCCGCCGTTCAGGCCGGCGAAGGCGCTGACGTTGCTCGCGCCGATGGTCAGCAGGTTGACGTCGACGGTGGTGCTGTCCGACAGCGTGACGGTCTTGCTGCTCTTCTCGATGGCGAAGCCGCCATCGACCTTGAAGAAGCCGAAGACGTCCAGGTGCAGGTTGCCCGACGCCTGGATCAATTCACCCTTGATGCCGTCGATGCTGAGCGCCAGCGTATCGGTAACGGCAGGACCGGTCGCGATGACCAGTTGGGTCTTGCCTGCCGCATAGTCGACCACGGCGTCATTCAGCTTGCTGGCCTGGTTGACCGAGACGGTCAGCGTGTCGGCCGACAGGCTCAGGTCGCCCGTACCCACGGCCGTCACGCCCGCGGCGGAGGCTTCGAGGGTGGTCCAGGTACGTGCGGGGGTGGTGCTGCCGACGGCCATTTTCTGGCTCATCAAGGCCAGGCCGAATTCGACGCCCGTCAGGTTCAGGCCGATCGCGTCGGTCGTGCCGCCGTTCAGGCCGGCAAAGGCCGAGACGTTGCTTGCGCCGATGGTGAGCAGGTTGACGTCGACGGTGGTGCTGTCCGACAGCGTGACCGTCTTGCTGCTCTTCTCGATGGCGAAACCGCCATCGACTTTGAAGAAACCAAACACGTCGAGGTGCAGGTTGCCGGCGGCCTGGATCAGTTCGCCCTTTGCGCCGTTCATGGACAGGGCCAGGGTGTTGGACGGACCGGTCGTGACGACGAGGTCGGTCTTGCCGACGGAATAGTCGACGACAGCGTCGTTCAGTTTGCTGGCCTGGTTAATCGTGACGTCGAGCGAATCAGCGGAGATCGTCAGATCATCAACGCCGATAAACGCTGCGCTGTCTGCGTGGGCTTGCAGTGATGTCCAGGTGCGGGCGGGAGTCGTGCTGCCAGTGGCCATCTTTTGGCTCATCAGAGCCAAGCCGAATTCAACGCCAGTCAGGTTCACGCCCAAGGCGCTGGTCGTGCCGCCGTTCAGGCCAGCAAAGGCCGAGACATTGCTTGCACCAATCGTGAGCAGGTTGACTTCAACGGAGCTGTTGTCGCTCAACGTGACAGTCTTGCTGCTCTTCTCAATGGCAAACCCGCCATCGACTTTGAAGAATCCAAATACGTCGAGGTGCAGGTTGCCTGCGGCTTGGATCAGTTCACCCTTTGCGCCGTCCATCGACAGAGCGAGGGTGTCGGTCTGGGCCGGACCTGTTGCGATAGACAGGGTGGTCTTGCCGACTGAATAATCAACGACCGCGTCGTTCAGTTTGCTGGCTTGGTTGATCGTGACGTCAAGCGAGTCGGCGGAGATCGTCAGATCATCAACGCCGATAAAGCTTGCGCTGTCTGCGTGGGCTTGCAGCGAAGTCCAAGTGCGGGCGGGCGTCGTCGAGCCGGTGGCCATCTTCTGGCTCATCAGAGCCAGGCCAAATTCCACACCGGTCAGGTTCACGCCAAGAGCGTTGGTCGTGCCGCCGTTAAGGCCAGCAAAGGCCGAGACGTTGCTCGCGCCGATGGTCAGCAGATTGACTTCAACGGAGCTGTTGTCGCTCAACGTGACCGTCTTGCTGCTCTTCTCGATGGCGAAGCCGCCATCGACCTTGAAGAAACCAAACACGTCGAGGTGCAGGTTGCCTGCGGCTTGGATCAGTTCGCCCTTTGCGCCTTCCATCGACAGTGCGAGGGTGTCGGTCTGGGCCGGACCTGTTGCGATAGCCAGCGTGGTCTTGCCGACTGAATAATCAACGACCGCGTCGTTCAGTTTGCTGGCTTGGTTGATCGTGACGTCAAGCGAGTCAGCGGAGATCGTCAGATCATCGACGCCGATGAAGCTTGCGCTGTCTGCATGCGCTTGCAGCGAGGTCCAATTGCGGGCAGGTGTCGTCGAGCCGGTGGCCATCTTCTGGCTCATCAGAGCCAGGCCAAATTCAACGCCGGTCAGGTTCACGCCCAAGGCGCTGGGAGTGCCGCCGTTCAGGCCGGCGAAGGCGCTGACATTGCTGGCGCCGATGGTGAGCAGGTTGACTTCAACGGAGCTGGCATCGCTCAAAGTGACAGTCTTCGTGCTCTTCTCGATGGCAAACCCGCCATCGACTTTAAAGAATCCAAATACATCCAGGTGCAGGTTGCCTGCAGCTTGAATCAACTCACCCTTTGCGCCTTCCATCGAAAGCGCGAGGGTGTCGGTCTGGGCCGGACCGGTTGCGATGGCCAGCGTGGTCTTGCCGACTGAATAATCAACGACCGCGTCGTTCAACTTCGAAGCCTGGTTGATCGTGACGTCGAGCGAATCAGCGGAGATCGTCAGATCATCAACACCAATAAACGCTGCGCTGTCTGCATGCGCTTGCAGCGAGGTCCAGGTTCGAGCAGGCGTGGTGCTGCCGGCGGCCATCTTTTGGCTCATCAGAGCCAGGCCGAATTCAACGCCAGTCAGGTTCACGCCCAGGGCGCTGGTGGTGCCGCCGTTCAGACCAGCGAAGGCCGAGACGTTGCTTGCACCAATCGTGAGCAGGTTGACTTCGACGGAGCTGTTGTCGCTCAACGCGACAGTCTTCGTGCTCTTCTCGATGGCAAACCCGCCATCGACTTTAAAGAATCCAAATACATCCAGGTGCAGGTTGCCTGCAGCTTGAATCAACTCACCCTTTGCGCCTTCCATCGAAAGCGCGAGGGTGTCGGTCTGGGCCGGACCGGTTGCGATGGCCAGCGTGGTCTTGCCGACCGAGTAGTCGACAACGGCGTCGTTGACTTTCGAAGCCTGGTTGATCGTGACGTCGAGCGAATCAGCGGAGATCGTCAGATCATCAACACCAATAAACGCCGCGCTGTCTGCATGCGCTTGCAGCGAGGTCCAGGTACGAGCAGGTGTCGTCGAGCCGGTGGCCATCTTCTGGCTCATCAAAGCCAGGCCGAATTCAACGCCAGTCAGGTTCACGCCCAAGGCGCTGGTGGTGCCGCCGTTCAGACCCGCAAAGGCCGAGACGTTGCTCGCGCCGATGGTCAGCAGGTTGACTTCAACGGAGCTGTTGTCGCTCAACGTGACCGTCTTGCTGCTCTTCTCGATGGCAAATCCACCATCGACCTTGAAGAAACCAAACACATCCAGGTGCAGGTTGCCTGCAGCTTGAATCAACTCGCCCTTGTTGCCTTCCATCGACAACGCCAGGGTGTCCGTCACGGCCGGACCGGTGGCGATCACCAGTTCGGTCTTGCCCGCGGCGTAATCCACCACCGCATCATTCAAGGTACCGGCCTGGTTGACCGACACGGTCAGCGTGTCGGCCGACAGGTTCAGATCGCCCGTGCCCACCGCGGTAACACCGGCCGCTGCCGCTTGCAGCGAGGTCCACGTGCGTGCGGGCGTCGTGCTGCCGACGGCCATTTTCTGGCTCATCAGGGCCAGGCCGAATTCGACGCCGGTCAGGTTCAAACCCATTGCGTCGCTGGTGCCGCCGTTCAGTCCGGCAAAGGCGGAGACGTTGCTGGCACCAATGGTGAGCAGGTTGACTTCAACGGAGCTGTTGTCGCTCAACGTGACCGTCTTGCTGCTCTTCTCGATGGCGAAACCGCCATCGACCTTGAAGAATCCAAACACATCCAGGTGCAGATTGCCTGCAGCTTGAATCAACTCGCCCTTGCTGCCTTCCATCGACAATGCAAGGGTATTCAACGGGCCGGTCGTGACAGTCAGGTCGGTCTTGCCAACCGAATAGTCGACAACGGCGTCGTTCAACTTCGAAGCCTGGTTAATCGTGACATCCAGCGAGTCGGCGGAGATCGTCAGATCATCAACACCAATAAACGCTGCGCTGTCTGCATGCGCCTGGAGCGAGGTCCACGTACGCGCAGGCGTCGTCGAGCCAGTGGCCATCTTCTGGCTCATCAGAGCCAAGCCGAATTCAACACCCGTCAGGTTCACGCCCAAGGCGCTGGTCGTACCACCGTTCAGGCCGGCGAAAGCGGAGACGTTGCTCGCACCAATGGTCAACAGGTTGACGTCAACGGTCGTGTTGTCGCTCAACGTGACCGTCTTGCTGCTCTTCTCGATGGCAAACCCGCCATCGACCTTGAAGAATCCAAACACATCCAGGTGCAGATTGCCTGCAGCTTGAATCAACTCACCCTTCACGCCTTCCATCGACAGCGCCAAGGTGTCGGTCACGGCAGGACCGGTCGCGATCGCCAGCGACGTCTTGCCCGCCGCGTAATCCACCACGGCATCATTCGCCGCACTCGCCTGGTTCACCGACACCGTCAGCGTATCGGCCGACAGACTCAGGTCACTCAAACCCACCGCCGTCACACCGGTCGCTGCCGCTTGCAGCGACGTCCACGTACGCGCAGGCGTCGTCGAACCTACCGCCATCTTCTGGCTCATCAACGCCAGACCGAACTCGACACCCGTCAGGTTCAGGCCCATGGCGCTGCTTGTGCCGCCGTTCAAACCAGCAAAGGCCGAGACGTTGCTCGCACCAATGGCAAGCAGGTTGACGTCAACGGTCGTGTTGTCCGACAGCGTGACCGTCTTGCTGCTCTTTTCAATGGCGAACGCGCCATCGACCTTGAAGAAGCCAAACACGTCCAGCTGCAGATTGCCGCTGGCCTGGATCAGTTCACCCTTGCCGCCGTCCAGCGACAGGTCCAGCGTCGAGCCCGTGCCGGTCACGACCGACAGCGCGGTCTTGCCCTGCGAATAGTCGATGACGTCGTCGTTGGCGGCGGAGGCCAGGTTGATTGCGACGTTCAGCGCGCCGGCGCTCAGGGTCAGGTCGGTGATGCCGGCAAACGTGGCGCCCTGGGCGGAGGCTTGCAGGGTGGTCCAGGTGCGGGCCGGGGTGGTGCTGCCGGTGGCCATCTGCTGGCTGGCCAGGGCCAGGCCGAACTCGACGCCGGTCAGGCTCAGGCCGACGGCGCTGGTGGTGCCGCCGTTCATGCCGGCAAAGGCGTTGACGTTGCTGGCGCCGAGGGTCAGCAGGTCGACCGTGACGTTGCTGGCGTCGGCCAGCGTGACGACTTGCGAACTTTTCTGGATGGCGAAGGCGCCATCGACATGGAAGAAGCCAAACACATCGACTTCCAGGGCGCCGCTGGCTTGCAGCAGCGCGCCTTTCGAACCGGCCATGTCGAAGGTGACGGCGCCGGGGCCGGTATCGATCGACAGGCCGTGCGCCAGGTAGTCGACGACCGCATCGCCGGTCTTGCCGGCCTGGTTGATCGCGACATCGAGACCGCTGGCGGCCAGGGTGATGCCGGTGATGCCGGCGAAGGTCACGCCTTGCGCCTTGGCTTGAAGGCTGGTCCAGGTGCGGCTGGCGTCGGCCTGGTCGGCCAGGATCGCCAGACCCAGATCGACGCCCGTCAGCGTGACACCGACGGCGCCGGTCTTGCCGCCGTTGATGCCCGCGAAAGCCGATGCCTGGGTGACGCCGAAGGTCAGCGCATCCACCGTCACGACCTCGGCGCTGCCGGCCAAGGTCACGGTATCGGTGCGTTTGTCGATGGCGAACGATCCGGTGGCCTGCACGAAGCCGAACAGGTCCAGGTTCAGCGTGCCTTCGGCATGCACCAGTTCGCCCGCGCTGCCTGCCATGTCCAGGTCAACGTGCGTCAAGGCGCCCGTGGCCACCTGGACCGGCGCGCGCGCCAGGTCGACGACCGTGTCACCCGCCTTGTTGGCGCGGTTGATGGTGACGCCCAGCTGGGTGCCGGTGGCGGTGACGTTGTCCACGCCGCTCAGGTTGACGGTGCCGGCGTTGGCTTGCAGGCTGGTCCAGCTGCGGGTGGCGTCGTTGCGCGCGCTCATGAGCGCCAGCGCGAATTCGACACCGGTCAATTGCAGGCCGAGCGCCGTGCCGGCCATGCCCGCCGTGGCGTCGATATTGCGTGCGCCCAGGGTCAGCAGGTCCACCGAAATGGCATTGGCCGATTCATCGGTGGGAGTGGCCAGGTTGTCGGCCAAAAAGACGGACCCCGCACTTTTGTGCAGGGCGAAGTCGCCGGTCGCGCTGAAGAAGCCTGCGACTTCCAGCAGGCCGCCGGTCACGCCGACTTCCTGCAGGCCGGCCGTCAGGCCATTGCCAAAGGTGTGGATCGCGCCCGCCACGTCCACGGTCTGGCCGCTGGCATCGTCCGCCGTGCTGTTCCAGCGCACGCTGGCCACGGTGCCGGCCAGTTCGACCTGGCCGCCCAGGCTGACGTTGATGCCGCCGCTGGCTTCCAGAAGGGTGCCGGCATGGATCCCGGTGTTCTGCACCACCAGGCCAACCGACGCGTTGCTGACGCCCACGTCGAAGCTGCCCGAGCGCAGCGCCACATAGGCGTTGGACGCGATGACTTCCATGGCGCCGGTCGTGGCGTCACGCCCGAACGCAAAGTTGCCGCTGACCACGAAGTTGTTCGCAACGGTGGCGTTCAGGCCGGTGATGTTGACCGTGGCGGACGACGACGCCGGCATGTCGCCGAACGTGTAGTCGAAGCTGCCGAAGGCCAGCACGGTGCCCGTGTACACGGTGGTGGACTGGTTGAACTTGAGCAGCGCGGATTGCGCCGTCACGTTGGCAAAGTCGCCACCCGTCAGATAGGCCGAGCCCTGGGCTTCCAGGGTAATCAGGCCGGTCGAGCCGACCACCAGGCCGAAGGAGCCGTCGCCGATACCGACCGACATGCCACCGGCGTCGAGGTTGGCGCTGACGTGCTGGCCCGCGGCGTACAGCAGCGTGCTCGAAGCCGAGATGCCGATGTCACCCGTGATCGTGATGTTGTCCATCACCACCAGGGTGGCCGAGCCGCTCAGGGCGACGTGATCGGTCGTGGACGCGGCATCG
Organism: Pigmentiphaga litoralis; assembly: GCF_013408655.1. Lineage (NCBI taxonomy): Bacteria > Pseudomonadati > Pseudomonadota > Betaproteobacteria > Burkholderiales > Alcaligenaceae > Pigmentiphaga > Pigmentiphaga litoralis. Next base: position 193,544 of record NZ_JACCBP010000003.1, on the reverse strand, counting down.
TCAAACGTGAACAGCGTCGCGCCACTGGAATTGGTCACGGACAGCGGATGCGCCGACAGGTCCAGCCCGCCGTCATTCGTGCTGCCATTGGCGCCATGGCCCATGCCCACGGCAAAGTCCAGCGTGAACTGCTGGGCGCTGAGCGTCATGCCCGGCATGCCGTTCAACGAGAAGCCGCTGGCCTGGCCGGTGGCCAGCACCCAGCCCAGGTCGCTGCCGTCGGTGGCGCTGATGAACAGCGCGCCGATGTCGGCGTCGCTGAACTTCAAGCCCGGGGCGCTGAGGTCGCTGGCGTTCAGGCCGAGGTAGCCGTTGCCATCCATCAGGCCCAGGCGCCAGACGTCATAGAAGCCCGTCACGCCATCGTGATCCAGCGCAACGTCGGCCGTGTAGCCCAGCGAAAAATCGCCGTTCAGGCTCAGCCCGTTGCCGAGCTCCACGCCGCCGGTGAACGAGATCGTCTGGTTGTTCTTGAAATAGTCGTAGTTCAGCCACTCGCCGATCCGGTCGTCCAGGCCGCCAGGCAGCGAAGTGCCCAGGGTGTCCACCATGAACGCGGTGGTGTCTTCCAGATGATGGGCAATCAGTTGCAGCGCGTTGTCGCTCTGCTTCAGTTCGAAGTACAGGCCTTCATCGGCGGCCAGCAGTCCGCTGCCACCGGCAAAGCTGCCGCTGATCGCGCCGAACGTCATGAACGTGAAGACCTCGCCATCGACCGGCTTGAAGCCGTCGATCAGCTTGACCGACAGCAGGCCGTCCAGCGTGGCCGTGTCCGTGACGTTGATCTGGTCGTAGTGGCCGGTGCCCGTGCCGGCGGTCTTGCCGCCCAGCTCGATTTCCAGCGTCGCGCCGGACGCCTGGAGATAGCTCTGGACGTTCTGGACGCCGGGCGAGTACCCCGGGCTGACCAGGCCGGTGTTGAGCAAGGACACGTTCAACGTGCCGCTGCCCTTCAGTTCGTCATTGGCCGCCACCGTCAGCGTGCTGTCGAAGTAGCCCTGGCGCGCGATCACGCCCAGGTCGAAGACGTTGTGGTCGACCGAAAAGGTAATGGGCGCCATCAGCTTTGGCTGCTCGACCAGCGCGTAGTGCGCCTCGGCCCGCGTCAGCAAAGGTTCGGGCGTGCCCGGATGATCGAAGTCATACGCAGCATGGATCTGCTGGTCATGATCCCGATCGTCGACGACGACAGCCTGCACAACGGCGCCGACCACCGGATCCGCCGACAGCAGCACACGGGGCTCGAGAGCCTCCACACGCCATGCGTCGCGAACCAGATTGGCAACCTTTTTGTTCTGCGCTCTCATCGTCTTGCAACCTTTTGGGTAGCGCCAGACCCGATCAGGTCGTTGGCGCGAAATGATTTTTCTGTGTCTTTGCACGCGCCGGCAGCACTGCCGGGCGATTACCGCTGAACGCGAAATAGCGCCCGGTGAGGGGCGCTATCTTCAAATCCGAAAGCCTAGGGCGTAGGGATTAATTACCGGCCCTAACCATACGTACTAATCTCGACCCCGAAGTATCTCCCGGCGCCGCATCGCCGTCGACAAAATTCAGCTGCCACGCGGCTTTGGTGAGGATTTGGGACGGCGAGCTGGACCAGTAGCTGGCGTTGCCAGTGCCTGGAAAATAGGCACGGTTGATGGCCGGCGCACTGCAGGCGCGATCGACGATCGACCCCAGTTCATTGCGGTTCGGCAGGCGCCAGTCGGAATAGCCCTTACCCAGGCCCGAGGGGTTGGCATTGACGGTTGCAGCCGTTCCCAGGGCAGATGCCCAGGAAACCGCAGTCGACGCCCCGGTCGCGCAGGCTGCGCCGGACTGGCCCAGGCTGCATTGCATCCACATCAGCTGCGTCGTCTTGTCGGTAATCGTGCCATCGCCGTTGTCGGTAAACCTGTCCGTCGCGGCGTTGGTGGCACTGCCCGGGGTGCAGGGCGTGGCCGACGAGGCCGTTGTGGCCGCACCACTGACCAGGCGCAGCGCCAGGTTGTTGCCGCTGCCCGCGGCTTTGTTCTTGACACCGATCGTACCGATCGAAAAGTCCACGACCCATGCCGTCTGGGCATCGCTCGGGAAGGTGGTCGCGCTCCAGTACAGCGAGGCGGCCTGGTTGCCGAAGGCCGCGGTATCCGCGAACCAGCTCGAATCGATGGCCACGCCGGTCGTCTTGCCGCTGTTCACCAGCGACGACAATTCCGCCACGTCCGGCACGCGCCAGGTGGCCACGCCGCACAGACGCGCCGCGTTGGCCGCGTCGACCCGCGCCTGCACGCCGGAGAAGGGAATGGCAACCGGCGCCGACTGTTCCACCTGCCACAGCATGCCGGTGACGGCGTCACGCACGCAGGACCAGGCCGTGGCCGTGGCGGCCAGCGGCTCGCCCGCCGCGCCAATCTTGGCGTACGAAAAACCCGCCAGGCCATCGGCGGCGGCGTTCGTGACGGCGATGGCGTCGCGGCCTGTCTGCGCATCCTGTCCGAGCAGTCCGGCCGCGGGGCACGCGGTGGCAGCGCCCGCGGCATCCACGCACGCGGTGATGCCGGTGTCGTTCAGGCCGCCGGTATCGTCGTTCACGAGCGTCGCCACCGCCACCACGGGCGCCGCGCCGCCGCTCACGGTCAGGTTGAAGCGTTTGTTGGCCTGGAAGGCGGAGTCATTGCAGGTGGTGATCGTGATCGATCCGGTCGATGCGCCCGGCGCAAAGCCCACCGCTCCGGTGCTGGTCACGTAGTCGATGCCGGCGCCGCACGCCGCGCCGCCGCGCGCATAGCCGGCAATCGCCTTGGCCGCCAGCGTCGTGGCCAGGTCGGCCGTTGCGTAGGTCAGGGTCACGCCCTTGGGCGACGGCTCGTTCAGGCGGACCGAGAACACGATGCGGCCATCGGCTTCCAGCACGGGCGCCGACGACACGGTAACGACCGGTGGCGCGGGTTCCGACTCGCCGCCCCCGCCGCCGCACGCGGCTAGGGTGCCCAGCGTCGCCAGGGCAAGCAGGCTCGCGGGCAGGACCCGCGCGGCACGCGCGCGGGAAGGCGACAGCATCGTCAGGTCAGGGCTTGAAAGTCGCATGGGGATCACCTGTAGGGGGAGAAGCGGGGGTGGGCGCGGCCGGTCGGGCCGCCGCAAACGCCAATTGCATCCGCAGTTGTTGTTCGTGAAGAAAGAGTTGGTGGCGCTGCGTGCGCGCGCCCTTGGCGGCACGGCGGCGCGCCTGGAAAACGGCCCGGCGTAGCAGCAATCGCATGCCGAGCGACGATTTGGCCAGCGGCGCGACCTGCGCCTGCCGCCCCATCAGCGTGTGGGCCCGGCGCAGCCATCCGGGCACGTCCCGATGGCCAAGATCGATCAGGCGCAGGCCGACGCGGGTGGAGCCCAGCCGCGCGCCGCGCGCCCAGAAGGCCCGCTCGGCACGCGCCGACTCGAGCTGTTCGGGCAGCATCAGGGCCAGCGGCGTACGCGGCCGGTTCAGGCGGACATCGGCGCCCGACAGCAGGGGTTCGGGGGCAATCAGCACTTCGCAGGGCGAGATCACCCAGTCGGCCGCGACCGGCGGCGCCGCGCCCAACACCCGGGGCTGGATGCCGCGGCGTTGCAGCGCCTCGATGATGGGACGGAAGGACTCGACCTTCTGCAGGCCGATCAGCACCGCGTGGTCCGACGACACCCAGGCCACCACGGCGTCGACCGCCATGTCGACCCGCATGGACGGATCGCTGACGACCCGGTGCTGGACCGCGGCGCGCGTGTCGATCGGGTCGCGCAGGCGCTGCGTCACCAGGCCGTAGATGCGCCACATTTCATCTTCCAGCCCGCGCAGGCTGGACGCCGCGCCGGCCAGCCGGTGGTAGCGGCCAAAGAACGCCTGGTAGCTGAGGCGATCCGACGTCCGCGGCGGATGCGTCAGCGGCAGGCCTTCGCGTGCTTCGATGGCCTGCATCAGGCCGACATGCATGGTGCGTTCGGGCAGCAGGTCGGTCACGGACGTCTCGCCGAACGCGATGCGCGCGCCCTGCCCTTGCGGATCCTTCTGCACCAGATAATGCTGGCCGCGCACCAGGCGGTCGCGCACCAGCAGGGCCTGCATCATCAGTTCGTCGCGGCGGCGCGGCGCGCGCCACAAGGCGGGCAGTTCCTGCGCCACGGCTTCGAGCAGCGCGTGGCCGGCCCGCGTGAAGCGCAGGCGCCGCTGCGTTTCGAAGCGGTAATGGGTGCCGGACTCGAAGCGGTCGGACAGCACCCGCGCCAGCGACACCGCGTTCAGCAGGACGGGGTTGTCGCCCGGCTCGGACACCATGAAGGGCGTGCTGGCTTCGTCGATCAGCACCCGGTCGGCGTCATCGACCAGCGCCATCTGCAGGCCCTCGTGATCCATCGCCACGGCGCCGCCCCGCCGGGCCGGCCCGGGGGCGCCCGCCTGCTTGCGTTCGCGCACGCTGTCGAGCAGCACCCGGCGCGACGTGGTGTACAGCACGTCGGCCTGATAGGCCGCTCCCACCGCGTCGGCCGGCGTCATCGACGTCAACGCCGATACCCCCAGGCCGCAGCGGGCAAACAGGGGCGTCATGTCGGCCACGTCCCGCGCGGCCAGCAATTCGCTGGCGGTCAGCACGTGGCAGACGCGGCCCGACCAGGCGCCCAGCACCGCGGCCAGCGCAATCGCCAGGGTCTTGCCACCGCAGGCGCCCAGTTCCACCACCTGCCCGTCGGCCATCGCCAGCGCGGCCAGCAATTGATTGGCTTCGGGCCGCAAGGTCAGTTGCCGCCAGGCGACTTCGGCCAGCAGCGCCAGGGCTTGCGGACGAAAGCCCACGGCGCCCCGCTGCCCGCTGCGCGCCACCGCCGTGCGCACGGCGCGCCGGGTCTCGATCAGCAAGGCGTCGATCTGCGCGTCGGGCAGCGCGGCCAGACGCGCCTGGGACGCCTGCACGAAAGCCAGGTCGCGATTGAGCTTGCGGCGGCGCGGCAGGGACAGCACGCGCCACCAGCCACGCAAGGCATTGCGCGAGCCCCAGGGCGTCTTGACTTCGACCGGCCCCTGGCTGCGTGCGCCGGCATCGGGATTGGGAAAAATCATAGGGCGTACCTGCGTTGCAGCAGTTGCAGGAAGGACTTGCGCGCGCGCTCGTACAGGGGCTGATCGTCCAGCGTCAGGCGCAGCACGCCCGACATGCCCTGATAGGCCGTGATGGCCGCCAGCGACGGCGTGGGCACGCCGGCGCGCACTTCAAAAAAGGATTCGGTGGCCAGCGTGCCGCTGGTGTCGTCCGGCCGGACGGCCACGTCGCCGCCGCCCAGAAAGCCCAGCGCCGGGGACGCCAGCCGGTCGCGCTGGTAGGGGATCAGGTCGAAGCGGGCGATGGGAATGCTTTCGCTGGCCTGCCCCACCAGGCGCAATTCGCCACTGCCGTCCGCCGCGGGAAACAGTTCCGCGGCTTCATCCTGCGCCAGCACGGCGGAAAAACGGAAGCTGGACAGGTCCACCACTTCGCCCAGCGGCTGGCCGCGTTCGATCCAGCTGTGCATGCGTTCATGCAGCACCGGCGCGACCCACTCGCCGTTCTGCGGCGCGCGCACCACCAGCCGCGACTTCATGGCTTCGAACTCGGCCAGGCGTTCCGCCAGGGCCTGTGCGCGGCGCTCCAGCGGCGCGACATCGGCCGGCGTTTTCTGCAGCGCCTGCCGCAGCAGCGTGTCGTATTCGGTGATCTGCAGCCGGGTCAGCGCCAGGTTCAGTTCCAGATCGTCGTTGCGCAGCACCGCGATCACATCGCCCTTGCGCAAGGTCTGGCCATGCTGCACCCGCAATTGGGTCAATGCGCCGGCCGTCTCCACATACATGACCGCGCGTTGCCGTGCTTCCAGCACGCCGGGCAGCCGCACCGCATGCGGCAGCGGCACCCACACCACGAAGGCGTAGACCGCAAACACCAGCGCCGCCAGGGCGCCCACCGCCCGCGACCGGCGGTTCGCCAGCGCCGGACTCATCAGATAGGTGACCAGCTTGCGGCCCGGCATCACGATCAGCGTGATCAGCGTCGTCACCATCAGGGCCATGCCGATCGCGAACCAGTGATCGAGCACCGTCATCAGGATCGTCACGCTCAGGATCAGCCGGTACACCAGGCTGCCCCAGCCGTATGACGTGAACCACACGCGTTCGGTGTGATCCGTCGCGGGCGACACATTGGCCTTGTTGCCAAGCAGGTAGCGGTCGCACAGATGCACCACCTGCGCCTGCCCCTTCTGGTACAGGTTCGGGATTTCGATCAGGTCGGCCAGCACGTAATACGCATCGAACCGCAGCAGCGGATTGCCGTTGAACAGCAGCGCGGATACCGACCCGATGAACATCACATTGAAGGCCAGGCTGTTGATCACACCGTCGGACGTGTGCGCCCAGACGATGGCGCCGATCGCCGCAAAGAACAGTTCCGTCACCACGCCAGCCAGGCCCACATAGGCGCGCCGCCACTTGCTGGCGAACCCCCAGGCGGACGTCGCGTCCACATAGGGCAAGGGCGTGAAGATCAGGAACATCACGCCAAAGGTATGGACCTGTCCGCCATACCGTTTGCAGACAAAGGCATGCGCGGTTTCGTGGAAGACCTTGAGCAGCGTCATGGCCACGTACAGCCAGCCCAGGTTGTCCAGCGCCAGCAGCCCCTGGGTGTGCTGGTGCAATTCGTCCGCATGCTGGATGACGTTGATGCCGCCGGCCACGATCACCGCCAGCCACACCACCAGCGCGGTGCGGCCCGTGCACCACAGGATCAAGGGACGGATGCGGTCCAGCAGCTTGTTGGGATCGAACAGCCGTACCCGCACATACAGGAAGGACAGCAGCTTGCCGTACAGTTCGCGCTGCTTCTGGGCGCGCGTGCGCTCGAAGATCGCGTCGCTGTGCGCCTTGCCGCGAAAGAACAGCATGTTGGACATGTGCAGTTGCGACAGCAGCCGCACCACTTCGTCCTGCCCCGGGGCGGCCGCGCCGCGGGTCTCGGCATAGTCGCGCCAGACCTCGTCGATGGTGCGTTCGCCATCCAGCGCGCGCACGAAGTCATAGGCCTCGGGCGTGATGCGGAAGAACTTCTGCGAATACGGGTCTTCAAGCACGAACCAGAGCCGGCCGCGATAGCGATGCGATTGCACCTTGACCGCCGGCAGCAGCGCCACGCGCGCGTCGGCAATCCGGTACCACGCGTCACTGAAGGTTGCGCCCGGCATCGATCTCTCCTACCACCACAACATCAGGCGCAGCTTGTCGACCAGGCGGTGCGTCAGGATCCAGGCCACGTTTTTTTCGCCTGCATCGATGCGCACCGCGCCGCTCATGCCCGGCCGCCACCATGCTTCCGGCGCCTGCTGCACTTCGGCGCGGACCATGAACTGGTTGCCGTCCTGCCCCTTGGTCTGCGCGACCGGAATCACGGCGATCACGCGCAGCGGAATCTTGACGTCGGGCCGGCTGACCAGCACCAGTTCGCCGGTGGCAGCCGGCGTGATCAACGGCATGTCGCGTTCGGGCACGGTCACGACCACATACAGGCCTTCGATGCGCGCCAGCTTGAACATCTTGTCGCCCTTGCGGACTGGCGCGCCAAGCAGGTCCTTGCGCTCGCCTTCGACCACCACGCCATCGAAGGGCGCGCGGCTGGTCGACTGCTCGATCATGTCCAGCACCCGCGCCAGGCGCGCATCGGCTTGCTGCTGGCGCGCCGTGGCGATTTCGACTTCGGCCCAGGCGGCACTGGCGCGGGCCTTGTCGGCTTCGGCGGCGTAGCGGCGGATTTCCGCGCGCGCATCCGATTCCTGCTGCCGCAGCTCGCGCGTGTCGAGCATGCTCAAGACGTCACCTTCGCGCACCAGGTCGCCCGACGTGACGTTGGCCGTGTCGACGCGGCCTTCAAAGCTCGCGCTGATCAGGCGGGTGCTGTCCGTGGTGAGCTGGCCGCCGCCATTGACCCGGTAGTCCCACGTCGCAAAGGTGGCATACAGCGCAAACAAGCCGAAGGCCACGCCCAGCGCCTTGAGCCACACATGCTGCGGCCCCACCAATGCACCCAGGCGCACGGCGGTCCAGTCGCGCAGGCGTTTGCCCCACCACTTTTCCCGATCGCGCAGGTCCAGCAGCCAGGGCACGGTCAGGTCGAACATCATGCGGATGTTGGCGAGCGTGGCGTCGTCCACCGTGCGATCGTCGGCGTGCGCGATCAGCACGGCGCCCGGCGCGGGTTCCAGGCCACGGCGCAGCGACATCGCGCACACGTGGCGAAAGCCCTGCTCGTCGCGCAGGCGGTCCTGCGCGGCAAACACCGGCTCGCCCGGCAAGGCCGGACTGCGCAGCGCGAATTCGTATTCCAGGCTCTCGTCCAGGGCCGATTCGGTGTACTCGACCAGTTCGCTGTGGTGCTCGAAGCGGTCCAGGTGGCTGATGGTCGATGCACGCACATAGCCGTGATCGGACCAGCCGAATGCCACCTGCGCCGCGCCGGTGAACGCGGCCAGGCCGTTGACGATCGTCAGCTGCGCGCCGCCCGAATGCTGCTGGCGCATGGCCTGCGAGGCCAGGTCAAGCAAGTCGGCCAGGGGGACGTGAATGGTCTGGGTGCCGGGCAGCGCAGCAGCCGCCGAGGGCGGCATCGCGCCGTCGGCCGCGCCGCCCACGATCGCGGGGACCTGCGGGGGAACCGCGCCACCGCCCTGCCCCGCCGCAGCAGCCACAGGCGCCGGCACGGGCGCGTAGGACGCCGGCGCGGGCGCGGGCGTAACCCCCGGCCGCGGCGGCACCGGCGACAGATCGCCCGGCAGGTCCGCCACCAGCTGCGCGCGCAGCACCAGTTCATTCAGGTTCGCGCGTTCCCGCTGGGGAATGTCCAGCAAGGCATACGACGCGGCCGTGTGTTCCAGCCGGACCACGACCCGATACACCGACAGGCCCGCCGCCGTCGTGCCTGGCCCGACAGCAAATCCCTTGCCCTCGGCCCGCGGCACCAGCGTCGTCAACTCTTCCAGCCAGCGCACGTCGAATTCGGCGGACGTGCTGTCCGACGACTGCCCGATCAGCAGCCAGTCGCCATGCAGCCGGCCCACGGCGCCATCGGTGCCGGCCTGCCGCACGACCCACACCGACGTTGCGCGGCACAGGAACCGCAGGCTGCTCGCCACCTGCTCCCAATAGCCGGGCTGTGTGGGCGAGCCCTGGCGCAAGGCCTGCAGGGCCTTGATCACCGACACCGCGTCGGGCGCGAATTGCGGCGAGGCGCCAGGCGCGTTCATCTGGCCGCCTTGCCTGCCAGTTGGGCAATGCCCTTGATGCCCGGCGGCACCATGTTCTTGGGATTCGGAAAGCTGATGCGCACTTCGACCAGGCCGCTGGCCGCATCGATCACCGGCGCCAGGTAGGTCACCTTGCCCGTGATGGGCGCAACGTTGGCGGTCGCTTCGAAACGCACCGGCACGTCGGCGCCCACCTTCAGCCCGGTCACGGCCGCCACCGGCACGTTCAGGCGCAGGAAGCACACCGATGCGTCAACGATCTGGATCAGCGCGTCGCCCGGCCGGGCCCATTCACCGATATCGGTATCGACCCGCGTGACCACCCCGGCCACCGGCGCCACCAGGCGGCGCGTGTCGCGCTCCTGTTCGGCGGCGGTCAGCTCGACGCGTTCGCGCTGCTTCTGGGCCAGCAGTTGCGACTGGCGCGCCCGCGCCGTCAGCAGTTCCAGTTCGAGCCGCGCCACTTCGTCACGGCTGACCGCGCCGCGTGCATTCAGCAGCTTGCGGGTGTCTTCGTACAGCGGCGCCAGGATGCGGACACGTTCGTCCAGCGACCGCACTTCGGACATGTCGTCGAGCAGGACCTTGCGGCGCTGCACTTCGGTCACCTGGATGCGGTCGTCCAGGATCAGCAGCGGCGCGCGCGCCTCGACCTGCTGTCCCACCACGGCCGGCACCCGCGCCACCACGCCCGGCGCACTCACGCTCAGGATCAGGTCATGGCGCGCGTGCACCAGGCCCGTGTATTCCTGCGCGTGCACGGCCGGCGACAACAGCAGTACGGCGGCAGCGCACAACGCTGCCGCCGCATGGCGCCGCAAAAAGAAAGAAGACGACGTCATATCAGGGGAACACCTCAATTCCATAATCGCTCAGCAGCGAGCCTTCCGAGATGGCCAGCAGCGTGCGGGCGGTGTGCAGGCGCGCTTCGCCTTCCAGCAGGCGCAGGCGGCTTTCCAGCACGTCGGCTTCGCGCCGCAGCAGCCGTGCACGGGGCGCCAGGTTGTCGCGAAAGGCGTTGCGATCGGCGGTCAGCAAGTCGGTGCGCGACGTCAGATCCGCGTTCAGCTGCTCCACGTCCTGCACGGTCAGCCGGTAGGCCTCGGCGCGGCTGAACAAGTCATTCATGAGCGCGTTGCGCACGTTCTGCGATTCCAGTTCGGCCTGGCGCAGCTTGAGCGCCTGGCCTTCGTACTGGGCACTGGCGCGCGTGATCGATCCGATCGGCACTTCAAAGCCGATGCCCACATACCAGTCCGGATACCGATCGCGCCGCGCAATGTCGATCGCATCGCGCTGGCCATAGGCCAGGCCGTTGGTGCCATAGCTGGCCTGCACATCCAGCTGCGGCAGTTTCTGATTCTTGGCAAAGCGCATGCGGTACTCGCCCTGCTCCACGCGCAGCCGCGCCACGCGATAGGCGGGCCACACATCCAGCGCCTGCACCAGGCGGACGTCGGCGCTGCTGCGGGTATCGATGCCGCGCACCGACGACCAGTCGTCGTACAGCGCCCACTTGCCATCGGTGGGGGGCAGATCGAGCAGCACACGCACCCGGGCTTCAGCCTCGGCAATGGTCTGCAAACTCTTGAACACATCGCTTTCGCGGGCCGACACGATCACCATCGCATCGGATTCGGCGGTCGGCGCCAGGCGGCCCGACGCTTCGCGCTCGCGCACGTCGCGCAGCCCATCGCGCGCGTTGTCGAGCAATTTCAGGCGCAGCGGATGCGCCATGTAGGCGCGCTGCAGCTGCCAATACGCGCCCAGCGCGTCGCCGCCCATCTTCGTCAGCTGCTGGCGGTACTGCCAGCGGCCGATGTCGAATTCAAGTTCGGCAATACGCAGGTCGGTCTCGACCGCATCACGTCCCGCGCCCTTGAGCAGCGGCTGGCGGATGGTCATGACCATCGACGCATTGCTTTCCAGCGTGCGGTTGTTGGTTTGCGCAATCAGGTTGTTGCGCCGGTCAACGTGACGCACCGACAGACTCATGTCGGCGCCACTCGGGGTTCGCCATTTCACGCCGCTTTCCAGCGTGTTGACGTTTTCGTCCAGGACGGACACCCGGGCCAGCAGGGTCGAAAGCTGCTCTTCGACGGTCCGCTGCCTGACGCGTTGTTCGTGGCGGATGCCACCGTACGACGTGATCTGATAGACGGTGGATTCGGCATCCAGCCCGCGGGCTGCGATGTCGGCTTGCAACTGGGCGTAGGCGATCTCGGCATTGCGAGCCACCACCAGCTGCATGAAACGGCGGGGATCCAGAACGGTATCGCCCAGTGCCGGGCCCGCCGCCGTCGCGGCGCCGGGCACAGGCGCATTGGCGAACATCGTGTTCGCCTGGGTGGGTGCGGCCCGCGACGCGGGGGGCAGTGCCATGACTCCGAGTGCTGCCAGAAGCATCACCCTCTTCCTCCACGAAACTGCCACGCGCCGAACTCCTCAACCACCCAGTCAAATGCCCTCGTAACGCGATGCCCGGATTACTTGGCGGCGCGCTTGTCGTTCAGGGCGACCAGACGCTCGATCTGCGCCAGCGAAATCAGCTGGGCGTAGATGGCGGGCAGGAAACGCTTGGCACGGATTTCCAGGAAGCGCTCGTCCGACAGGTTGTTCAGGCGTTCTTCGTTGATCACGTAGCAGCCGGCGATGTTCTTGACGCGGTCGCTTTCACGGACGCGCATGTTCAACGGGGTCAGCATGTTGTTTTCGGCCAGGAACTTGGCGAAGTCGCGCGTCAGCACGTCCATCTGCTGCAGTTCCGACAGGTAGCGCTTCACGTTTTCGATGACCTGGGTCGGCTCGCCGTTTTCAAACAGCGGGCTGCCTTCGGTGTCGCTCACGAGTTCGCTGGCTTCGTCGATGCAGATCGTGAACTGGCCTTCGGTCGAGGTACCGGCCAGGGCGAACGGGTAGCGGCGAATGATCGCGGGCACGTAGGACGCATCCCACTTGCCGTCTTCACCGACGAACAGGTTGCTGCCAGCGTCGAGGCCCAGCAGAGCGACCGGACGGAATTCGTCCTTTTCCTTGTCTTCCAGGAACACGATCGGGTAGATCGCCGCGGCGCGGGCGAACTCGTGCATCGTGACGTAGGCGATGTGGAAGCGCGATGCGAAAGAAAATCCGGTGATTTCCTTGATGCGCTTGGTGGCGTGACGCTCTTTGTTGACGGGTACGACTTTTTCGAACACGTAAATCTCCAGGGTAAGAAATGACCCGCGCCACACCGGCCAAGGTCATCTTGGGGATTGCGCATCGGCGCGATCCGGGAAGCTCATTCGGTATTGCAGACCTGCAGCCTTCCGCATCTTGCGCACAATCGCTACGTTTCGTAACAGGTATGACAGAGAAGGTCTGGACTGCGTCAAAGCACTACTTCTTTGTATCTAGATACTTGGATGTAGTACTTATGAGCGGAGCCATTCTGACTGCCCGTCCACCCTTCGGGCAATCCTTTTCGCAGCGCCGTTTTTCGCCGATGTTGTTCAGAAATCAAGACTCAACCTTTTGATTAGGTTGCATTCAAAAAGTGACTACAAGGCACTTCCAATTTTTGATCAAGTCTCACAACTGGCAGCTGCATGTTTCTGGTCTTTTTGACTACGAAGGACCCGCAGGGCGGTTTGGTCCATCTGCACCGCACCTCTGCCCCTTCACTACTTTTTCCAATGGAAACAGGCACTTATGCTCATCTGGAAAATTGTAGGGATTAATCCGGTAGCCATCTCCTCGCCGATAGTACAGGTAGCGTTCCCTTACGTATCGCACCGTATACGGTCGCAGTAGTCACACATGTATCCGAGTATTACTAAAAGGTGAGTTTGTAAATCCGGCTCGACCACGAAAAAAGGCACCCGAAGGTGCCTTGTTTTCAACTGCAGGGGCCATGACGACCCCAAAAATGACAAAAGCCCCTTGCGGGGCCTTTGTCCTGGCGCTTGACCGACAATTACTTGATGTCGAGTCCGGCGTGCAGCTCCTGCAGCGAGTACACCTGCAAGCCACCGCCTTCACGCATGTACTGCATCCCTTCAACAGCCGCCCAGGCGCCCGCGATCGTGGTGTAGTAGGTCACGCGCGAAGCCAGCGCCGCCACGCGGATCGCCCGCGAATCGGCGATGGCATTGCGGCGTTCTTCGACGGTGTTGATCACCAGCGAGATATCCCCATTCTTGACCATGTCGACGATGTTCGGGCGACCTTCGGTCACCTTGTTGACGATGCGTACCGGCACGCCAGCCGCTTCAATGGCTGCTGCCGTACCGCGCGTGGCCACCAACGAGAAGCCCAGCTTGTGCAGGCCCTGCGCCACGTGCACGGCCTTGACCTTGTCTTCGTTCTTGACGCTGATGAACGCCGTGCCGCTTTCGGGCAGGCGCACGCTGGCGGCCAGTTGCGACTTGACGAAGGCTTCACCAAAGGTGGTGCCCACGCCCATGACTTCGCCGGTCGACTTCATCTCGGGGCCCAGAATGGTGTCGACGCCCGGGAATTTCACGAACGGGAACACGGCTTCCTTGACCGAGAAGTACGGCGGCACCACTTCTGCGCCGATGCCCTGCTCGTCCAGGCTCTGGCCGGCCATGGCCAGCGCACCGATCTTGGCCAGTTGCAACGACGTCGCCTTGGACACGAAAGGCACCGTACGCGACGCGCGCGGGTTCACTTCCAGCACGTAGACAGTGCCGCCCTGGACCGCGAACTGCACGTTCATCAGGCCGATCACGTTCAGCGCGCGGGCCATGACCGCGGTCTGGCGCTTGATCTCTTCGATCAGTTCGTTCGACAGCGAGTACGGCGGCAGCGAGCAAGCCGAGTCGCCCGAGTGGACGCCTGCCTGTTCGATGTGCTGCATCACGCCGCCGATAAAGACACGCTTGCCATCCGACAGGCAGTCCACGTCCACTTCGATCGCGTCGTTCAGGAAGCGATCGAGCAGCACGGGCGAGTCATTGCTCACCTTGACCGCTTCGCGCATGTAGCGCTCCAGGTCCTTCTGCTCGTGCACGATTTCCATCGCGCGGCCACCCAGCACGTAGCTCGGGCGCACCACCAGCGGATAGCCGATGTCCTGGGCATGCGCCAGGGCTTCGGATTCGGTGCGGGCGGTACGGTTTGGCGGTTGCAGCAGAGCCAGCTTGTTCAGCAGCTTCTGGAAACGTTCGCGGTCTTCGGCAATGTCGATCGATTCCGGGCTGGTGCCGATGATCGGCACGCCGTTGGCTTCCAGCGCCTTGGCCAGCTTGAGCGGCGTCTGGCCGCCGTACTGGACGATCATGCCGACCGGCTTTTCCTTGTCGACGATTTCCAGCACGTCTTCCAGGGTCAGCGGCTCGAAATACAGACGGTCCGACGTGTCGTAGTCGGTCGACACGGTTTCCGGATTGCAGTTGACCATGATGGTTTCATAGCCCGCATCGCGCAGGGCCATCGCCGCATGGACGCAGCAGTAGTCGAACTCGATGCCCTGGCCGATCCGGTTCGGACCGCCACCCAGCACGATGATCTTCTTCTTGTCGGTCGGGTTCGCCTCGCACTCTTCCTCGTAGGTCGAATACATGTAGGCGGTGTTGGTGGCGAATTCGGCGGCGCAGGTGTCGACGCGCTTGTACACCGGGCGCACGTCGTACTGGTGACGCAGCTTGCGCACTTCGGTTTCGGTGGTGTCCAGCAGATAGGCCAGGCGGCGGTCCGAGAAACCCTTGCGCTTCAATTGCCAGATGGTGTTGCGGTCCAGATCGGCCAGCGTCTTCTTTTCGAGCGCGAGCTCGATGTCGACGATTTCCTTGATCTGCGACAGGAACCAGTTGTCGATGTGCGTCAGGGTCTGCACTTCTTCCAGCGAGAAGCCCTGGGCGAATGCGTCGCCCACGAACCAGATGCGTTCCGGACCCGGCTCGCCCAGTTCGACTTCGATCCGCTCGCGGTCGGTCGTCTTCTGGTTCAGGCCGTCCACGCCCACTTCCAGGCCGCGCATGGCCTTCTGGAACGATTCCTGGAAGGTCCGGCCGATGGCCATCACTTCCCCCACCGACTTCATTTGCGTGGTCAGGTGCGAATCGCTTTGCGGGAATTTTTCGAACGCAAAACGCGGCACCTTGGTGACGACGTAATCGATGGTCGGTTCGAACGAGGCCGGGGTCGCGCCGCCGGTGATCTCGTTGCGCAGTTCGTCAAGCGTGTAGCCCACGGCCAGCTTGGCCGCAATCTTGGCGATCGGGAAGCCGGTGGCCTTGGACGCCAGTGCCGACGACCGCGACACGCGCGGGTTCATCTCGATCACGATCATGCGGCCGTTGGCCGGGTTGACCGCGAACTGCACGTTGGACCCGCCGGTATCGACGCCGATCTCGCGCAGCACCGCGATCGAGGCGTTGCGCATCAGTTGATATTCTTTGTCGGTCAGGGTCTGCGCCGGCGCCACCGTGATCGAGTCGCCCGTGTGGATCCCCATGGGATCCAGGTTTTCGATCGAGCAGACGATGATGCAGTTGTCGGCGCTGTCGCGCACGACTTCCATCTCGAATTCCTTCCAGCCCAGCAGCGACTCTTCGATCAGCAGTTCGCTGGTCGGGGACGCTTCCAGGCCGCCGCGGCAGATGCGCTCGAATTCTTCGGCGTTGTAGGCAATGCCGCCGCCCGTGCCGCCCAGCGTGAAGCTGGGGCGGATCACGACCGGAAAGCCCAGCGTGTTGCCTTCGACGGCAATCTTGCGCTGCATGGACCAGGCTTCTTCCATGGAATGCGCCACGCCCGAGCGTGCCGATTCCAGGCCGATGCTGTTCATCGCTTCCTTGAACTTCTGGCGGTCTTCGGCCTTTTCGATCGCGTGCGCGTTGGCGCCGATCAGTTCGACTTTGTACTTGGCCAGCACGCCATGCTTGTCGAGATCCAGTGCGCAGTTGAGCGCGGTCTGGCCGCCCATCGTGGGCAGGACCGCGTCAGGGCGTTCCTTCTCGATGATCTTTTCAACGACTTGCCAGGTGATCGGCTCGATATAGGTGACGTCGGCCGTTTCCGGGTCCGTCATGATCGTGGCCGGATTGCTGTTGACCAGGATGACCTTGTAGCCCTCGGCCTTCAGCGCCTTGCAGGCCTGAGCACCGGAGTAATCGAATTCGCAGGCCTGACCGATGACGATCGGGCCGGCGCCGATGATGAGAATACTTTTTATGTCTGTCCGCTTGGGCATAACTCGCCTTAACCTTGTTGCTTGCTGTGTTGCATCATTTGGGCGAAGCGCTCGAACAGCATGACGATGTCATGCGGTCCGGGGCTGGCTTCCGGGTGACCCTGGAAGCAGAACGCCGGCCGGTCGGTCAGCTCGAACCCCTGCAGCGACCCGTCAAAGAGCGACACATGCGTGACACGGACGTTGGGCGGCAAGGTGGCCGGATCGACCGCGAACCCGTGGTTCTGGCTGGTAATGAAGACGCGGCCCGAAATGACGTCGTGCACCGGATGGTTTGCACCGTGGTGGCCGAACTTCATCTTGAGCGTGTTGGCGCCCACGGCCAGGCCCAGGATCTGATGACCCAGGCAGATGCCGAACACGGGCTTCTGGCGTTCCAGGAATTCCTTGGTGACCGCCACGGCGTAGTCGCAGGGTTCCGGATCGCCGGGGCCGTTCGCAAGGAACAGGCCATCGGGGTTCAGCGCCAGCACGTCGGCGGCGGACGTCTGCGCCGGCACCACCGTCACGCGGCAGCCATGTTCCACCAGCAGGCGCAGAATGTTGCGCTTGACGCCAAAGTCCATCGCGACCACGTGGAACTTGCCCGGCTCAGGCGTGCCGTGGCCTTCGCCCAGCTTCCAGACGCTGTCGGACCAGGTGTAGCTGTCCTTGACCGTCACGACCTTGGCCAGGTCCATGCCTGCCATCCCGGGGAATTCGCGGGCCAGTCGCAGCGCTTCGTCGGCGTCGTCGCCAACCAGAATGCAGCCGGACTGGGCGCCCTTCTCGCGCAGGATGCGGGTCAGCTTGCGGGTGTCGATCCCGGCGATGCCGACCACGTTCTGGTCCTTCAGGTAATCGCCCAGCGAGCGTTCCGAACGGAAATTCGAAACCATCAATGAATAGTCGCGCACCACCAGTCCAGCCGCATGTATTCTGCTGGCTTCATCGTCTTCCGACGTCACGCCGGTATTGCCGATGTGGGGATAGGTGAGCGTCACGATCTGCCGGCTGTAGCTTGGATCGGTAACAATCTCCTGGTAGCCGGTAATCGCAGTATTGAAGACGACTTCGCCCACGGTATGTCCAGGCGCGCCAATCGAGATGCCACGAAATATCGTGCCATCGGCAAGCGCCAGAATTGCGGGGGTAGTCTCGGGAAAGAGAGACGGCAACAAGAGAAGATCTCCGAGTCGAATCCTCCCCCATGGGGTCCTCCACCAGGAGGGGCCAAGTTGATCTGCAGCGTATCGGTGCGCGCTAGGGGGGGAGGCGTGAAATGATTACGTTAAACCTTACAAGTATACCCCATCGGACACTCGTAAAATGGAGCAAATGCGTTGAATCAGCTTGAATCCCTGCGCCAACACACCGTCGTCGTCGCCGACACGGGTGACTTCGAGGCCATGCGCGCCTTCCGTCCGACCGACGCCACGACCAACCCGTCGCTGATCCTTAAGGCCGTGCAGAAAGAGGCCTATCGCCCCCTGCTCGACCGTGCCGTGCGCGACTATCGCAATGAATCGCTGACGCACGTCATGGACCGCCTGCTGGTGTCGTTCGGCACCGAAATCCTGAAGATCGTTCCGGGCCGCGTATCGACCGAAGTCGACGCCCGCCTGTCGTTTGATACCCGCGGCACCGTCGAGCGCGGCCGCACCATCATTTCCTGGTACGAAGCCGCCGGCATTCCACGCGAACGCGTGCTGATCAAGATCGCGTCCACCTGGGAAGGCATCCAGGCCGCCCGCGTGCTCCAGGCCGAAGGCATCCGCTGCAACATGACGCTGCTGTTTTCGCTGGTGCAGGCCGTGGCGTGCGCCGATGCGGGCGCGCAGCTGATCTCGCCTTTCGTGGGCCGGATCTACGACTGGTACAAGAAAAGCGCCGGCAAGGACTGGGACGAGGCGGCCAATGCCGGTGTCGACGATCCGGGCGTCAAGTCGGTCAGCCGGATCTATGAGTACTACAAGACCTACGGCATTTCGACCGAAATCATGGGCGCGAGTTTCCGTAATGTGGGCCAGATCACGGCGCTGGCCGGATCCGACCTGCTGACCATCAGCCCGGAACTGCTGGCCGAACTGGAACAGGCCGACGGCGACGTGCCGCTGCGCCTGACGCCGGAACGCGCCGCCCAGGCCAAGCCGGAACGCATCACGGCGGACGAGATCACCTTCCGCACGCTGCTGAATGAAGACGCGATGGCGACTGAAAAGCTGTCGGAAGGCATCCGCGCGTTTGCAGCCGATGCACGCAAGCTGGATGTGTTGCTGGGAGCTGCGGCCACGGCGTGACGCTGTCGTTCTTGAGCGGGCGGCGGGCGGCGCTTGCTGCCCGCCGCTTGTAGAAAAGGCCGGATGACGTGGTGAAACGTCTTCCGGCCTTTTTTTATTGCGCGGGGGTTCAAGCTTTGTTGGCGACAGTTGGATCGTGGCCCGCCCTGTCAGAAGCGTGAGGTCAGATCCGGCCCGAGAACAGGATCGCGATGCTGATACCCAACGACAGCGCCCACACGGCGGACCGCAGCGTCGACTTGTCGCGAATGTAAAACCAGACGTACGCCAGCCGCGCCAGCAGCCACGCGATCATCAACATGTGCAGCTTGTCGAGCGGCGCATTGGTGTACACGGCCAGCGCCACCGCGATGAAAAAGAACGGCAGGGCTTCGAACGTGTTGGACTGCGCGGCATTGGCGCGAGCGCGCCAGCCTTCCAGCTTCCCCATCCACTCGCGCGGATTGTGATTGTCGAATTCCTTGCTGCCGTACTTGGCGATGCCGGCGCACAGCACCGGCAGCATCGCCGCGATCAGGACCAGCCACAGCACCGTCGTCATTGCAGTCTTCCTTGGCCGGAGGCCTAGGGTAAAGGGAACGGGGAACGGGGAGCGGGGAACGGGATGACCGGCCTGCGGTCAGGACGCGCGCCGGTCCATCAGGGCCCACGCGATCGTGCCCGCGTCCACGTATTCGAGTTCGCTGCCGGCCGGCACGCCCCGCGCCAGGCGCGTGACGGTCAGGCCGCGCGCCCGCAGCAGTTCGGCCAGGTAATGCGCCGTCGTTTCGCCTTCGGTTGTGAAATTGGTGGCCAGGATGACCTCTTTCACGATGCCGTCGGCGGCGCGTTCAAGCAGCCGGTCAAAGCTGATTTCCCGCGGTCCGATACCTTCCAGCGGCGACAGCCGCCCCATCAACACGAAGTACAGCCCCTGATAACTGTGGCTGGCTTCGATCATGTTCTGGTCCGCCGGCGTTTCGACAATGCACAGCAGCGCCGGGTCGCGGCGTGGGCTCTGACAGGTCTCGCAGATTTCCGACTCGGTAAACGTATTGCAGCGCGCGCAGTGACGCAGGCGCTGCACCGCGTCGGTCAACGCCTGGCCCAGCTGGCGCGCCCCGTGCGGGTCGTGCTGCAGCAGGTGGTAGGCCATGCGCTGGGCCGACTTCACGCCCACGCCCGGCAGACGCTTGAGCGCATCCACCAGCATGGCCAGCGGCGCCGGGCCCGAGGTTCTGTCAGTAGCCATCAATGGCGTCCGGGAATCAGAATGGCAGCTTCATGCCCGGTGGCAGCGGCATGCCCTGCGTGACCGACGCCATCTTTTCCTGGCTGGTGGCCTCGGCCTTGCGCAGCGCATCGTTGAACGCGGCGGCGATCAGGTCTTCCAGCATTTCCTTGTCTTCCGACAGCAGGCTCGGGTCGATGCTGACGCGCTTGACGTCATTGCGGCAGGTCACGACGACCTTGACCAGGCCACCGCCCGCGGCGCCTTCGACCTGGATGTCGGCCAGTGCTTCCTGGGCCTTCTTCATGTTCTCCTGCATCTGCTGCGCTTGACGCATCAGGCCGGCGAGTTGTCCTTTCATCATGATGGAGTTCCTTGTTGAGTGTCGGGGGTCACCGGACGGATCGAGTCCGGGACGATTTTTCCACCGAATTGGTCGAGCAGATCCCGTACGAAGGGGTCCGCCATAATGGTCTGTTCCGCCGCTTCCTGCCGTGCCTGACGCTCGGACACCGCGGCGGCATAGGCCGTATTGTCGCCGGTTTTGCCGATCTCGAAGCGCAGCCTGACGGCCGTGCCGAAATGCGCCTCGAGCACAACCCGCAGGCGTTCGACGCCCGCGCCTTCCGACAGCGTCCGCGTGGCGACGCGCAGCACGATGGTCGCTCCGTCCACGCCGACCCATTCGCTCTGCTGCGCCAGCTGCGCCGCCAGCCCGCGCAGCGGCAGGCGGGCAGCGAGCGTGGCCCAGGATTCGGTCAGGGTGATGGCGCCGGCGGGGGCGTTCGATGGATCGGCGCCGGGTGCCTCGGCGCCGGGACGATGGACGTCAGCTTGAGCAGCATCGGCTCGCGTCGCCGCGGCTGGCATGTTGCGGTCGGCCGCCTGCCTTGCGCTGCCGGCGTCGTTCAACGCCGTGGCGGCACGCGGCAACGGTGTGGCCTCGCGCACTGGGGCAGCCAAAGGAGATGCGCTACGCGCGGCGGGCGATCGCCCTGCCGTTGCCGTCCGACCGGGCGCGGACGGCGCTGCGGGCGCCGCGCCACGCGCTGGGGCGCCTCGGCCGCCCGCCGGCCGAGTCGCCGTGGTCTTGCCCGTCGTCGGGTAATCGTCGTAGGCGTCCTCTGGCGGCGCGCCGGAATACCCATCGAAATCGTCGTCGGGACCCTGCGAGGCATAGGCTTCGAAGGCGTCCATGTCAGACATCGGGGCGGCCGGCTTGACGGCTTCAGCGGGCGCGGTTGGTGCGGTTGGTGCGGTTGGTGCGGCGGCCGCGACCGGCGCTGCGGCATTGCTCGGCGCGACTGGCGCTGCCGACTTGATCCATTCAACGGGTGTAGATGCTTCGGCCGATTCGACTGGTGTAGCCGCTTCCAGCGATGCGGCAGGCATCGCCGCTTTGATTGGTGCGGCAGCTTGTGGTGTAGCGACAGGCTCTGCGGCAGCGGCAGGCTCTGCGGCAGCGGCAGGCTCTGCGGCAGCGACAGGCTCCGCGGCAGCGGCAGGCTCTACGGCAGCGGCAGGCGACGCTGCAGCCGGCGCAGCGCCTGGATCCTTCGCAACCGGCGCGGACTCCCCCGCCGTCGCGGCAGGTGCCACAGAGGCAGGCGCAGCAGCAGTGGGTTCAGCCGGCCTTGAAGCAGCTGACGGCGTAGCGGCAGCCATCGGCGCGACAGCCGGTGCAGCCGGCTTGGCCGCCGCAGCGGTCGCCCGCGACGACGCACCGCGCGCGCCGCCCGGCCCGGCGGACCGCTGCAACGCCGCGTTGGCCGCCTGCAGCGCCATCGCGCTGGGCGAAAGCTTGGCAGGGGCGGCAGCGGGTGCCGAAGCGGTCGCCGCGGGCACCGCAGAAGCGCTATCCGCAGGTGCTTCACCGGCTGGCGCAACCGTAGCAGCCGAACCCACCACGGGTGCCGCCACCCCCGCCCCACTCCGCGGCGTCACCGGCGCACTCGTCGCCGCCACCGGCGACGGCGAGCGCAGCGGCGCTGCTCGCGTCGCAGCCGGCTTGGATGGCGTGGCCATGGGCGGCGGGGTATCCCCCGGCTCGGCCGTAAACGCCAGCATCCGCAGGCACGCCATCACGAAGCCCGCGTATTCATCCGGCGCCAGCGGCAACTCGGCCCGGCTATGCACCGCCACGGAATAGAACAGCTGTACGTGATCGGGCGACAAGCTCGTCGCCAGACGCGCAATATCCGCCGCCAGCGGATCCTCGTCGGGCACCGTGCCCGACACCCGCTGCGCCAGCGCCACGCGCGACAGCAGCACGGCCAGGTCGGCCAGCGCACCTGCGTACGACAGGCTGCGCAGCGACAATTCGTCGGCCACCGCCACCACGCCGGGGCCGTCAGCCGACGCCACGGCGTCCAGCAGGCGCACCAGGTGCCGCTGATCGATCGTGCCCAGCATGCCGCGCACGGCCTCTTCCGACAAATTGCCCGCGCTATAGGCAATCGCCTGGTCCGTCAGCGACAGCGCATCGCGCATCGACCCGCGCGCCGCCTGGCCGATCAGCCGCAGCGCGCCGGTTTCAAACGGCATCTGCTCAGCCTGCAACACATGATCCAGATGGCCGACGATGGATTCCGGCGGCATCTGCTTCAGATTGAACTGCAGGCAACGGCTCAGCACGGTCACGGGAATCTTTTGCGGATCCGTGGTGGCCAGAATGAATTTGACGTGCGGCGGCGGCTCTTCCAGCGTCTTGAGCATGGCGTTAAACGCGTGCCCGGTCAGCATGTGGACTTCGTCGATCATGTAGACCTTGAAGCGGCCCGAGGTCGGCGAATACACCGCCTGTTCCAGCAACTGAGTCATTTCGTCAACGCCGCGGTTGGACGCCGCGTCGAGCTCAAGGTAATCGACGAATCGCCCCGCATCGATCTCGGTGCAGGCCCGGCAGACACCACACGGCGTCGGGGTGATGCCCGTCTCGCAATTGAGCGACTTGGCCAGGATCCGCGACAGCGTCGTCTTGCCCACACCCCGCGTCCCGGTGAACAGCCAGGCGTGATGCAGCCGCTGCGTGGTGAGCGCGTGCGAAAGCGCACGTACTACGTGTTCTTGTCCGACCAGCGTTTCAAACGAACGCGGCCGCCATTTGCGAGCCAGCACCAGATAAGTCATGCAGGGATTGTAGCCGCGGGGAAAGAAGTGATGGGGAGTGAGCGGGAGCAGGAGGCCAGCGTGCGCGACGGCGCAGCCAGGCTGGACCCTACCCTCAAGATGAGGCGGAAACGGCAAAAACCAAGCGTCGCCCGCCCCTTGCGGAATGCCGTCCCGCCCGCAACTACGAAAAGATCGCGGCGCAAAGTAACGAACTGCTGCGCAAAGGGAACGAACTGCTGCGCAAAGGGAACGAACTGCTGCGCAAAGGGAACGAACTGCTGCGGGACGGGAACGAACTGCTGCGGGACGGGAACGAACTGCTGCGCAAATGAAAACGGACCGCTGCGATACCGCAGCGATCCGTGGAATGGGGTGGCGAGCCTGACTTCGGCACTGACGGGATACAGCTGTGGCTGCTTCGTTCCCGACCTGACCAGGTTCACCGCTCCGCCATGCGAAGGGGCCCGCCGGGGTCAATTGTAGCAGGTCGGCGAACCGGCATTTTTGCCCTGCCCCGTGGCGGATTCCCAACGCCACCCCCGCGCATTTTCCCCACCCTTGCCTGCCAAAGACGACAATTTGTCGGGCGTTGCCGCCGTCGCTTTGAAAATCCGCTTTTTTACGGTTACCATTAAGGCATCTCGGGGTCTTCGCCGCGACCGATTCCGGCGCCCACCTGCCCCTTCCCCAGTCTTGCACCTGCAGTCACCGCGTGCTCCCGGGGTTATCCCGTCAGGCCCGCGCTCGTTCGCACCCGCAATGACCTGGAACCCGAGTTCAGGCAGCTAGCGCCGAGGTAGAAGCGGCGGCAACCTGAGTTCACGACCCAAGCAACCCTCTCCATCCATTCTTACCGCGTGACAGCAACCACCCCCGGCGCATCACGCACACCCCCAGAAGGAAAACCATGAGCGACGCGATCAAGCACGTGAGCGACTCCAGCTTCGATGCCGACGTAATCCAGGCATCGGGTCCGGTCCTTGTAGACTACTGGGCTGAATGGTGTGGTCCCTGCAAGATGATTGCCCCGATTCTTGAAGAAGCCGCGGGCACCTATCAGGGCAAGATCACCATTGCCAAGCTGAACGTCGACGACAACAATGCCACGGCCGCCAAGTACGGCATCCGCGGTATTCCGACGCTGATGCTGTTCAAGGACGGCCAGGTCGTTGCGACCAAGGTCGGCGCCCTTTCCAAGTCCCAACTGACGGCCTTCATCGACAGCGCCATCTGACGCGACGGACTTGAGCGCCCTACCCGGGCGCGGCACATTGCGGCACCTTAGTACGACCCCAGGAAGCTCCGCGGCTATTGCGCCCGGAGCCTCCCGCCGGGGGATCACTCCCGGCAGACTACCCAGTCCAAGAAAACATCCGCACCCGCCCACGGGCTGCCGGGGAACGGCGACACGCCGATCCGGTCACCGTGGCGCAGGCGACGCGCTATGCCCTCCCAGGGCGAACCATTACCAGAACTCCTCCCGGAGCTTTACCCGAGATGCATCTCAACGAACTCAAGGCGCAGCACGTTTCGCAGCTGCTTGAACTGGCCGCCACACTCGAAATCGAGAACGCGAGCCGTCTGCGCAAGCAAGAACTGATGTTCGCCATCATGAAGCGCCGGGCGAAGCAAGGTGAGCCGATTTTCGGCGACGGCGTACTCGAAGTGCTGCCCGACGGCTTCGGCTTCCTGCGGTCGCCCGACACTTCCTACCTTGCCAGTACCGACGACATCTATATCTCGCCGTCGCAGATCCGCCGCTTCAACCTGCACACTGGCGACTCGATCGAAGGCGAAGTCCGCACGCCCAAGGATGGCGAGCGCTACTTTGCCCTGGTCAAGGTCGACAAGGTGAACGGCCAGGCCCCCGAGAGCATGAAGCACCGCATCATGTTCGAAAACCTGACGCCGCTGCACCCGAACAAGCCGCTGCGCCTGGAACGCGACATCAAGAGCGAAGAAAACCTGACCGGCCGGATCATGGACATCTTCTCGCCAATCGGCAAAGGCCAGCGCGGCCTGCTGGTGGCAAGTCCCAAGTCCGGCAAGACGGTGATGATGCAGCACATCGCGCACGCCATCACGTCCAACCACCCCGACATCACCATGATCGTGCTGATGATCGACGAGCGTCCTGAAGAAGTGACCGAAATGCAGCGCTCGGTGCGCGGCGAAGTGGTCGCCTCGACGTTCGACGAACCCGCCACGCGTCACGTGCAGGTCGCCGAAATGGTCATCGAAAAGGCCAAGCGCCTGGTCGAACTCAAGAAAGACGTCGTGATCCTGCTGGACTCGATCACCCGCCTGGCCCGCGCCTACAACACGGTCGTGCCCGCGTCGGGCAAGGTCCTGACCGGCGGTGTCGACGCCAACGCCCTGCAGCGCCCCAAGCGCTTCTTCGGCGCCGCGCGCAACATCGAAGAAGGCGGTTCGCTGACCATCATCGGCACCGCGCTGATCGAAACCGGCAGCCGCATGGACGACGTGATCTACGAAGAATTCAAGGGTACGGGCAACTCCGAAGTCCACCTTGAACGCCGCCTGGCCGAAAAGCGCGTCTACCCGGCCATGAACCTGAACAAGTCGGGCACCCGCCGCGAAGAACTGCTGATCAAGCCGGACGTCCTGGCCAAGGTCTGGGTCCTGCGCAAGTTCATCTTCGACATGGACGAAGTGCAGTCGATGGAATTCATCCTCGACAAGATGCGCTCGACCAAGAACAACTCCGAGTTCTTCGATCTGATGAAGCAAGGCAAGTAATTGCCGGAATGAAAAAAGCGCCCTACGGGGCGCTTTTTTTTGGGCGTTCGCACGATTGATTTTTGCCCCGCCCCCCTACCCCGCCGTCGATTCCCGCTCAACGATCCTGAACCCCACATCGATGATCGACTCGGCGATCGGGGCGCCGCGGCATTGGTCGATGATGAGGCGGGCGGCGAGGCGGCCGATGTCGGGGCCGTCGACGTGGACGGTGGTGATCGATGGGACCATGTGGGCGCTGAAGTCGGCATTGCCGAAGCCGCAGATGGCCAGGTCTTGCGGGATGCGCAGGCCGCGGGCCTGGGCTTCGACCATGACGCCGTGGGCGAGCTGGTCGGAGCTGCAGCAGACAGCGTCAAGGCGGGGTTCGAGCGCGAGCAGGTCGGCCAGGGCGCGGCGGCCGCGTTCCAGGTTGCTGGGCGGCGAGACAAAGGCGGTGGGCACCTCGCGGCCCAGCGCGGCGATGAAGCCGTCGCGGCGCATGCGGGCGCGGTGGTCGCTGCCGCTGGCGATACCGATGTGGGTCCAGCCTTTCTTCAGGAAATATTCGCCCAGCGCGTTGCCCACCTTCTGGTGCGAAAAGCCCACCAGCTTGTCGATGGGTTGATCGGACAGGTCCCAGGTTTCGACCACGGGGATGCGGGACCGGCGCAATTTGTCGCGAGCCGCTTCGGACTGGACCAGGCCGGTGATGACAATGCCGTCGGGCTGGCGGCCGATCATGGTGTTCAGGACCGACGCTTCGACATCCGGGTCGTAGTTGGTCTGCCCCAGCAGCAACTGGTAGCCGGCGGCGCTCAGTTCGTTCGTCAGCGATTGCACGGTGGGCAGGAATTGCGAGACGGCCAGGGCGGGCACGACGCCCGCGACCATCAGGCTGCGTTTGGACTTGAGGCCGCCGGCGAGCAAATTGGGAATGTAGCCGGTGGCGTCCACTGCCGCCTGGACCTTGGCGATGGTCTTGGCCGAGACAACGCCGGGATTGCTGAGCGCGCGCGACGCGGTGATCAACGATACCCCGGCCTCGCGGGCAACATCATGCAGGGTGGCGGCTTTGGGTGGGGTCACGAGGGTTGCGGGTATCAAGGGACGGAGTCAACGCGTTCAAGATCAAGCCTGGCCAGCAAGACGGCAAGACGACAAGACGGCAAGCAACCGCGAACCATACCAGAACTGGATTTCTGGGCCTTCGACTGCCGAAAACCCCTAGTCGCCATTCCTTGACCCAACAAAATGACAACGATATCATTCGCGCAAATGACAACGTTGTCATATCGCAAGCTTTGCCCGCGGTTGCCCCACCTACAAGACCAAGTCAACGACGCCCGCAGCGTCACCCGGAGACACGTTATGAAATTTCTGATGAGCGCCCTGGCCATCGGCCTGACTGCCTTGACCGCCCAAGCACCGGTCCATGCGCAGACCAACGCCGCAACTCAGGCCAGCACCTGGCCCGACACCCCGATCACGCTGGTCGTGCCCTTCCCACCGGGCGGATCGACCGACCAGGTGGCGCGCGCGATCAGCCCGATCCTGACGGAAAAGTTCAAGCAGACCTTCGTGGTGGACAACAAGGCGGGCGCCACGGGCACCATTGGCGCGGCCATCGTCAAGCGCGCGGCGCCGGATGGTCATACCTTCCTGGTGACGTCGCTGGGGCCGCTGGTGATCACGCCGCACCTGATCAAGGGCATGCAGTACGACCCGATGAAGGATTTCGACCTGATCACGGTGGCGGTGCAGTCGCCGAACATTCTGGTGGTGCCGACCAATTCACCGCACAAGAGCGTGGCGGACATCATCGCGTTCGAAAAGGCCAATCCCGGCAAGATGACGTTTGCGTCGGCCGGCAATGGCACCAGCGATCACCTGACCACCGAACTGTTCTGGCAACAGACCGGCACGTCGGGCTCGCACATTCCCTACAAGGGCGGCGCGCCGGCTCACCTGGCCTTGATGGGCAGCCAGGTGGATGCCTCGTTCCAGAACATCAATTCGGTCGTCGGCTACATCAAGGGCGGCAAGATGCGGGCCCTGGCAATTGCCAGTCCGACGCGTTCGGCGGTGTTGCCTGACGTGCCGACCCTGTCAGAAGCCGGCATCCAGAACGTGGACGTGACGTCGTGGCAAGCCATCGTCGCGCCCAAGGGCCTGTCGCCCGCCGTGCGGGACAAGGCGCACGCCGCATTCGTCGAAGCGCTGAATGATCCGAAGGTGAAGGAGCAGTTCACGTCGATCGGCTTCGAGATGGTCACCAACACGCCGGCGCAGTTTGCCGAGTTCCAGCGCAAGGAATACACGCGGTGGAAGCAGGTGATCGAGACCGGAAAGATCTCGATCGAATGATGCCCATGCGTACAAGGAATGTCGGCGTCGTGACCCGTGCACGCTGTCGGCGACGGTTCGCCACGCGACGTTCCACGACGCGCCCTGTCTGTCGTTGCCCACCTTGCTTCCCGGAAGACCCCGCATGACTTCGCCCCTGACTTCGGACTCCCCCGCCTACGACGACCGCATTGCCTGGGTGCGGGTGTCGTCGTGTTATCTGCCGCTGGCCAACCCGATCAGCGACGCCAAGGTGCTGACTGGCCGCCAGAAGCCGATGACCGAGATCGCGATGCTGTTTGCCGAGATCGAAACGCGGGACGGCCATCGTGGCCTGGGCTTGAGCTACGCCAAGCGGGCGGGCGGCCCGGGGCAGTTCGCGCATGCCAAGGAAATCGCGCCGGCCCTGATTGGCGAAGACCCGAGCGACATCGCCCGGCTCTGGACCAAGCTGTGCTGGGCAGGCGCGTCGGTGGGCCGCAGCGGCATGGGCGTGCAGGCCATTGGTGCATTCGACGTGGCCCTGTATGACCTGAAGGCGCGGCGGGCCGGGTTGCCCCTGTCAAAACTGCTGGGGTCGCAGCGCAATTCGGTGCAGTGCTACAACACGTCAGGCGGCTTTCTTCACACGCCGATCGACCAGCTGGTGGTGAACGCGCAGGCATCGATCGAACGGGGCATTGGCGGCATCAAGCTCAAGGTCGGGCAGCCGGATCTGGCGGCCGATATCAAGCGGGTCGAGACGGTGCGCAAGCATCTGGGTGACCACGTGCCGCTGATGGTCGACGCCAACCAGCAGTGGGATCGCCCAACCGCCCAGCGCATGTGCCGCATCTTTGAACAGTTCAATCTGATCTGGATCGAAGAGCCGCTGGATGCGTATGACTTTGAAGGCCATGCGGCGCTGGCAGCCGCATTCGACACGCCGATCGCCACCGGCGAAATGCTGACGAGCGCCGCCGAGCATGGCGAACTGATCCGCCATCGCGCCGCTGATTACCTGATGCCCGACGCGCCACGCGTGGGTGGCATCACCCCCTTCCTGAAGGTGGCGGCGCAGGCCGAACAGGCGGGCCTGAGCCTGGGCCCGCACTTTGCGATGGAACTGCACGTGCACCTGGGCGCGGTGTACCCGACCGAACCCTGGGTGGAACATTTCGACTGGCTGGAACCGCTGTTCAATGAACGGCTGGAGATCCAGGGTGGCCGCATGATGGTGCCGACCCGGCCTGGCCTGGGCTTGAGCCTGAGCGAGCAGGCGCGGCAGTGGACCCGCGAAGTGGCAGAGACCGGGACGCGGCCGTGACTTCGGTCGACCCACGCATCCGACCAGCGGGCCAAGGGGTCCTTGCCCGGGCCACGTTGCCCGGTGCCTTGGACCCGAGACGCCCGGCCCACGCAGTCCCTGCCCCTGTCTGCACGCCCATCTTCGCCGCAGTCTTCCTTATCTGATTCACGCTTTCGGACACCCCATCATGGCTGATCTTTCCACCCAAGCGACCCTGGGCACCGTGCCTTTGTGCATCACCATGGACCCGCGCGACAACGTGGCGATCGTGGTGAATGATGGCGGCTTGCCGCCCGGCACCGTGTTTCCGTCAGGACTGACGCTGGTCGACAAGGTGCCGCAGGCGCACAAGGTTGCGCTGGTCGACATCCCGGAAGGCGGCGAGGTGCGCCGGTATAACGTGGTGATCGGCTACGCGCTCAAGGACCTGAAAGCCGGCATGTGGGTGCACGAACGCCTGCTGGCGATGCCGGCCGCGCGCGAGCTGACCGGCCTGCCGATCGCCACGGTCAAGCCCGACCCCGCGCCGCCACTGGAAGGCTATACGTTCGAAGGCTATCGCAATGCGGACGGCTCGGTCGGCACGCGCAACATTCTGGCGATCACGCAGACGGTGCAGTGCGTGGCCGGCGTGACCGATTTTGCGGTCCAGCGCATCAAGGCCGAGCTGCTGCCGCGCTTTCCCAATGTCGACGATGTGGTCGCGCTGGAACATGGTTATGGCTGCGGCGTGGCGATCGATGCGCCCGACGCCATCATCCCGATCCGCACGCTGCGCAACATCAGCCTGAATCCGAACTTTGGCGGCGAAGTGATGGTGGTGAGCCTGGGCTGTGAAAAGCTGCAGCCCGAACGCCTGCTGCCCCCGGGGTCGATCACGGTGGTGGAGCAATCGCGGCTGAAGGGGACTGGCGGCCAGGCGGGCGACGAGGCGAACCCGCACGCCGCCGACGCGCCGCTGGACGTGGTCTGTCTGCAGGACGACGCGCATGTGGGCTTCATGTCGATGGTCGATTCGATCTTGCGGCAGGCCGAGGTGCACCTGACCCGCCTGAACGCACGCCGCCGCGTCACCGTGCCGGCCAGCGAACTGGTGGTGGGCGTGCAGTGCGGCGGCAGCGACGCGTTTTCGGGTGTGACGGCCAATCCGGCTGTCGGCTATTGCACCGACCTGCTGGTGCGCGCGGGCGCCACCGTCATGTTTTCGGAAGTGACGGAAGTGCGCGACGGCATCGACCAGCTGACGGCCCGCGCCAGCACGCCCGAAGTGGCCGACGCCATGATCCGCGAGATGGCCTGGTACGACGCGTACCTGAGCCAGGGCCGCGTGGACCGCAGCGCCAACACGACGCCGGGCAACAAGAAAGGCGGCCTGTCGAACATCGTGGAAAAGGCGATGGGGTCCATCGTCAAGAGCGGGACCTCCCCCATATCGGGCGTGATCGGGCCGGGAGAAAAGCTGAAGCAGAAGGGCCTGATCTACGCCGCCACGCCCGCCAGCGATTTCATCTGCGGCACGCTGCAGCTGGCCGCCGGCATGAACCTGCATGTGTTCACCACCGGCCGCGGCACGCCCTATGGCCTGGCGCAGGTACCGGTGATCAAGGTGGCGACGCGGGCCGACCTGGCCAAGCGCTGGCATGACCTGATGGACATCAATGCCGGGACGATCGCGACGGGTGAGAAGACGATCGCCGACGTGGGATGGGAAATGTTCCAGTTGATGCTGGACGTGGCCAGCGGCCGCAAGAAGACCTGGGCGGAACACTGGAAATTGCATAACGCACTGGTGCTGTTCAACCCGGCCCCGGTGACCTGATCCGGT
Organism: Pigmentiphaga litoralis; assembly: GCF_013408655.1. Classification (NCBI taxonomy): domain Bacteria; kingdom Pseudomonadati; phylum Pseudomonadota; class Betaproteobacteria; order Burkholderiales; family Alcaligenaceae; genus Pigmentiphaga; species Pigmentiphaga litoralis. The sequence goes on along the minus strand of NZ_JACCBP010000003.1, from coordinate 162,269 downwards.
CGGCAACGCGCCCTGCCCTAGCCTTCGCGCCCGGTCAATTCGCGCAGCAGATTGGTTCCGGTCCGCTGCAGATGCTGCCGCAAGATGTCGGTCGCGCCCGCGGCGTCGCGGGCCAGCGCGGCCTGGTAGATCGCGGCATGCTCGCCGGGCACGTCGCGGTCCGGCGCCTTGCGGGCCAGGAACAGACGACGGTAGCGATCGCTGAGGTCGTGCAGCGTATTGCAGAACCGCAGCAGCACGGGCATCCCGCAGGCCGAAAACAGGGTGATGTGATAGGCGCGATGCGCCTTTTCCCAGGCGATCAGACGGTCCCCCGTGCGGTCGCCGCCTTCCAGGCGCGTCAGCCGATGGTGGGTGGCGACCAGCGCATCTTCCCAGCGGTCATCCCCTTTGCGGATCGATTCGCCCAGTGCCCACACTTCCAGATTCACGCGCAAGGCGGTCACTTCTTCCAGGTCGGCGGCCGACACCGGCGCGACCCGGTAGCCCTTCTTGTCGGTCGGCACCACCAGCCCTTCCGCGCCCAGCCGCGCCAGCGCTTCCCGCAGGGGGCTGAGGCTGACGGCGTATTGCTCGCGCAGGTCGTCCAGGCGCAACTTGGTGTCGGGCAGTAGCACGCCGTCAAGGATCGACGCGCGCAGGGCCTCGGCCAGCGTGGTGCTGAGCGTGGCGGGCGATGTGGGTAAAGAAGCGGTCATGGAATCAGGCGGTACGTATCAGGCATCAGACAGTCGGCGATGCCAAGCGGGCGGCTGACTGTCCCCGCATTCTAGCGTTTCCCCGCAATCCGGCCGAATTATTCGATGAAATCAAAAAGAATCGATTAAACTGATTCCATCGATACAATCGAAAGCGGGAGAACTGACCGACCCGGCGGATCGAACCGGCTGACCGAACTGGCTGATCGAACTGGCTGATCGAACTGGCTGATCGAACTGGCTGATCGAACCGGCTGACTGAACTGGCTGATCGACCCGGCTGACTGAACTGGCTGATCGAACTGGCGGACTGACCCGGCCGAAGCGCCCGGCTCGCCCGCCCGGCCGATCTGCGCCGCCGACAGCCCCCCGCTGACCCACCTACATTTTCCGCGCCGCGCCCCGCGCGCCGCCTTCCGGAGCTTCCCATGGCCGCTGCCCGCCTTGACCCCACCCCCATCATCGATGCCGTCGGTCCTTACGCCGACACCGTCGCCACCCTCGAGGACCGCGCCGCGGGCTATCGGGACATGATCGGCTTCCTGCCCCCGCGCGTGGAAGCGCGCCTGCACCTGACTGGCGCGCTCGACCCCACCATCCTGGACATGCAGGAAAAGGTGCGTGCGCATGCCATCGAAAACTCCGCCTTCGACCCCAAGCAGACCCAGCTGATGCTGTTCGGCATGTTGGTGGTTGAACTGAGCGACGCCGCCTTCATGCATGGCGTGGCCGCGCGCAAGGCCGGCGCGACCTGGGCCGAACTGCAGTCCGTCGTGAATCTGGCCTACGTGTTCCGTGGGGTGTCAGCCGCCAACCGGGGCGCCGAATTCATTGCCAAGATCATCGACCGCGAACGCGCGGCCGCCGCCACGCCTACCCCGAACTGAGCATCGCCATGGCCCTTGAAAACGACATCGTCGACGAACTCGCCCTGCGGCTCGACACCGCCGAATTGAACGCGGCCCCGATCGCCAAGATCACCGACGACTACCCGGAAATGGACTGGCACGACGCCTACGCCGTCCAGGACGCCCTGCGTGCGCGCAAGGAAGCTGCCGGCGTCACCATCGCCGGCCTGAAGATGGGCCTGACGTCGTACGCCAAGATGAAGCAGATGGGTGTCGAAGATCCCGTCTACGGCTTCCTGACGGACTACGGCCGGGTGCAGGAGGGCGGCGACATGTCGTGCGCGCGCCTGATCCACCCCAAGGTCGAAGCCGAAATCGCCTTCGTGCTCAAACAGGACCTGATCGGCCCGGGCGTGCGCATGGAAGACGTGCTGGCCGCGACCGACCACGTATTGCCCGCGGTGGAAATCATCGACTCGCGGTATGAAAACTTCCGCTTCGACCTGAAAAGCGTCGTGGCCGACAACACGTCCGCGGCGCGTTTCGTGGCCGGGACGACAACCCGACCGGTCGAAGGCCTGGACCTGGCGGCCGTCACGGTCGAGATCGTCAAGAACGGCGAAGTCGTGGCGTCGGGCACCGGCGATGCCGTGCTGGGCAATTCCGCCGAAAGCGTCGCCATGCTCGCCAACCTGCTGGGCGTGCGGGGCATTCCGCTCAAGGCCGGCACCTTCATCCTGGCCGGCGCGATCACCGAAGCGATTGCGGTGGCGCCCGGCGACCATATCGAGGCGCGCTACAGCGAGCTGGGCGCGGTCACCATGCGCTTTACCGACTGAGGGCACACGATGAAACCCTGCCAGGGACCTGACCGGGCCACCCGCAAGCCCGCCTACGTGATGCCACGCAACGCGGTGGACACGCATGCCCACGTGTTCGGGCCGGCGGCGCGCTTTCCGTTTTCGCCCGAACGCAGCTACACGCCCGAAGACTGCACGCTGGAACAGTATGTGGAATTGCTGGACACCCTGGGCATCGATCGCGGCGTGATCGTGCATGGCGGCGCGCACGGCACCGATAACGCCGCCACGCTGGATGCGCTGGACCGGCTGGGCGGCCGGATCCGCGCCATTCTTGTCACACCGCCCGGCATGCCGCTGGCGGAACGCCAGGCCTTGCATGACCGCGGCGTACGCGGTTACCGCATGTCGACCGTGGTCTCGGGCGGCGTCGGCTTCGATGCACTGGAAGCCCTGGCCGACGAGGCCAAGCAACTGGGCTGGCATCTGCTGCTGCATTTTCATGCGTCGTCCGAACTGGTGGACGTGGCCGACCGCCTGCGCGCCCTGCCCTGCGATTACGTGCTGGACCACCTGGCTCGCATCCGGGCTGATGAAGGCGTGGATTCGCCGGCCTTCAAGACGGTGCTGGACCTGCTTGCCACCGGCCGCTGCTGGGTCAAGCTGGCCAGCCTGTACCGCCTGTCCAGCGAGCCTTACCCGCACCGCGACATGCTGCCCCTGATCCACGCGGTGATGGCCGCGCGGCCCGACCGGATGATCTGGGGCACCAACTGGCCACATCCGATTCACGTCGGACCGATGCCGAACGATGGCGACATCGTGGACCTGATCCCGCTGTGGGCGCCCGATCCGGCCATGCAGCACCGCATGCTGGTCGCGAACCCGTCGAGGCTGTACGGGTTCGATTTCTAGCGCCGCGACGGGCGGCCCCGTTCGCTGCCCGGCATCACATAACGACAAAAAACATCACCAGGAGACTCCCTTGACCCTTACCCACCGCCTTGGCGCCCTTGCCGCCGGACTGGCGCTTGCCGGCATGCTGAATACCGCCCACGCCGCCTTCCCCGACAAGCCCGTGACGATGGTCGTCCCGTTCCCCGCAGGCGGCACCACCGACCTGATCGCACGCCAGCTGGCTGCGCGGATGGGCACCGAGCTGAAGCAGACCATCGTGGTCGAAAACCGCCCGGGCGCGGGCGGCAACATCGGGGCCCAGGCGGTGTCGCGCGCGCAGCCGGATGGCTACACCCTGCTGCTGTCGACCGCCGGCCCGCTCAGCATCAACCAGCATCTGTACAAGGACCCGGGCTACAACCCCGTGACCGGCTTTACGCCGATCGCGCTGGTGTGCGCGGTGCCGATCATGCTGGTGGCCAATCCGTCGGCCCCCTTCAAGACCGTGACCGAACTGATCGCCTATACCAAGGCCAATCCGGGCAAGGTGTCGTACGGCTCGCAGGGCAACGGCACCACCAGCCACCTGACGATGGAACTGCTCAAGACCAAGGCGGGCGTCAACCTGATGCACATCCCGTATCGCGGCAGCGCGCCAGCCGCGACCGACCTGATGGGCGGCACGATCCTGGTCATGTTCGACAACTCTCCCAGCACGTTGCCTTACGTCAAGTCGGACCGCATGCGCGCGCTGGGCGTGGCGTCGCCCAGGCGGGTCAAGGGGCTGAATGACATTCCGGCCATTGCCGAAACGGTGCCCGGCTTTTCGTCGACGGCATGGTTCGGCCTGGTGGCGCCGCCGGGCTTGCCGGCAGACGTGTCCGCCAAGCTGAATAAAACGCTGAACGACGTGCTGGCGAACCCGGCCTTCCGGGAAGAACTGGCGGCGTCGGGCGGCGAACCGCTGGGCGGCACGGCAGCCGAATTCGCCACGTTCCGCGATGCCGAAACGGCCAAGTGGGGCGAGATCGTCAAGGCGTCGGGCATCAAGCTGGACTGATTGGGGGGGGGGGGCGGGTGCGGCCAGCATCCGGGGGCCCATGCGAGGCGGCTTCCTGGCCGGGTTCGGGCGTCGAAGCGGCCGGCCGGCCGATTCCGCTACGATGGTGGGCTTGCTTCACCCATTGCAGATTGCCTCATGACAGTACCCGACCCTTCCCGCGACGACAGCGATCGTCCCAATTCCCCCCTGGCCCGCGTGGCCATCGGCGCGGCGGCGGTTGCCGTCGTGGCCGGCATGCTGGGCGGCGGCTGGATAGGGTGGCAGACCTGGCGCAGCTCGCCGGGCTACACACAGAACTACGTTGCCGACCGCGGCCAGACCGTCACGATCACCCTCCCCGACGCCGATTCCGACGCCGACAAAACCGTGCTGCAACTGGACACGGCCACCAGTGTGAACGCGCGCCTCTACAGCAACCGGCGCGTCATGCTGGTGGAAGAAGGCCGCGCGTCGTTCGACATCAAGCCCAATCGCGAACAGCCTTTTTACGTCCTGGCCGGCGCCGCGCAGGTCGAAGGCACCGGGGCGGTGTACTCGGTCGGCCAGGCCAAGACCGGCATCGAGGCGGGCCGGACCGTCATTTCGGTCGAAGCGGGCACGGTCAAGGTCACGAGCACGGCGTCGCCGGAAATGATGGCGTCCAGTTCCCAGGACGCCGGCCAGGACTACGCGCCGCGCGAACTGGGCGCCGGCCAGCGGCTGACCGCCGATGACAAAGGCCGGCTGGGAACGATCGTGGAATTGTCCGACAGCGAGATCACGGCATGGCGCCAGGGCCGGATCGTGTTGAAGAACACGCCGCTGGCACGGGCGGTAGCCGAGTTCGAGCGCTACGGGCGCACCGGGCTGGTCGTGCGCCAGCCGGCAGTGGGCGCGCTGACGGTGGACGGCACGTACGGGGTCAGGCAATTCCGGGAATTTGCGGACGCGCTGCCCGGGATGCTGCCGGTACGGCTGCAGCAGCAAGGCGACGTGATCGAGATCGTCGGGCGCTGAGCCGTGGACCTGCATCGACAGGCTCACTTCCCTGTGCTACAACATTTCGCCCCGCGCAGTTGCAGCCGCCGCGTTTTCCCGCGATAATCTAAGGCTTACTTATCGAAACTGGGCACGTTGTTGGAACGTTTGCCGGGTGGGCACTGCACGGATCGCCAGCGATTCGGTCTGCGGCCAACCCAAGTGAATCCTTGCAAGTCATCTTGCAGGCGGTCCGCGGCAACCTCCTTCCGGCTGGCGACCCGCACAACCCAAGGAAAATGCCATGAAAGCAGGCGTTCACCCCGAATACCGCGAAGTCCTGTTCCAGGACCTGCAAACCGGTGCCAAGTTCATTACCCGTTCGACCCTGAACTCGCGTGAGTCGATCGAATTCGAAGGCAAGACCTACCCGCTCTTCAAGTGCGACGTGACCTCCGAATCGCATCCGTTCTACACCGGCGCGCAAACGCGTATCGTTGAAACGGGCCGCGTTGAAAAGTTCCGCGCACGTTTCGCAACCACGTCGGCCGTCAAGCCGGCAGCAGTGGTTGCCGAAACCAAGCCTGCTGCCGAGTAAGGCTGCAGGACGGCGACGAAACAGCGGCCCCGTGCTGCGTTTCCATGAAAAAGGCAGCCTCGCGGCTGCCTTTTTTGCTCCGCCCGGCCCTTGAATCGCTGTACCCCGCTGTACCCCCGCTATATCCGTACCCTGCTGTCGTTCTGCCCCCAACCGGCGGGTTTCCCCGCCACCCGTCATCGCGCACCTGAGCAAGACCGCGCGCGTTGACCGGACAATCGGCGTGCGTCGCACGTCGACATGCTTTATCGGTCAGGTTTTATGTCCACTTCCCCAGCGCGCTACGCCGATCCTCACCAGCCCAATCCCGCCCGGCTCACCGCCACGGCGACGACCAAGCTGCCGCGTTGGGGCTTGCTGGGTCTGTGCCTGATCTACATCCTGGCCGGCCTGATCACCCGCGAGCCCTGGAAGTCCGAAGACGTCATCGGCTACGCGCAAATGTGGTCCGCCGTGAATGGCGACTGGCGCCAGTGGCTCACCCCGGAAGTGGCCGGCATTGCCGTCACCCAGGAAGGGCCGTTGCCCACCTGGCTGGGCGCGCTGTCCATGATGCTGCTGCAGCCGCTGGCAGGCGCGATCGTCGCCAGCCGCATTCCCAATCTGATCTGGTTCGGCATCACCTCGTCCAGCCTCTGGTATGGCGCCTACCTGCTCGCTCGCCGGGCCGAAGCGCAGCCGCTGGCCCTGCCCTTTGGCGGCCAGCCCGGCGCGCGGGATTACGGCCGCATGCTGGCCGATGCGTCGCTGTTGCTGCTGGTGGGGACGCTGGGCGTGCTGTGGCGCAGCCATGAAACGTCGGCCGAACCGGCGGCGCTGGCTTTTGGCGCTTTCGCCTTCTATTCGCTGACCCGCATGCTGGACCACCCCCGATGGGGCGCGGTCACGCTGGGCATCGCGCTGGGCGGCGCCTTCCTGTCGCGCGGTTTTCCGGCGCTAGCGCCGCTGGTGATTGGCGTGCTGCTGGCCGGCTGGCGCTGCGCGGCCCTGCGGCCAGCGGTCAAGTGGATGGCCCTGCTCAGCCTGCCGATCGCCCTGGCGATTTCCCTGGCGTGGTGGATCCCGGCATCCGAACTCAATCCCTACTGGATGCGCGGCTGGTGGAGCTGGAACGCCAGCGTGCTGGGCGTCCTGACCGGCCCCGGCGCCAGCGCGGCGTTCCGCAATCTGTTGTGGTTCCTGTGGCCGACGTGGCCCCTGGTACTGCTGACGATCTGGCGCTGGCGCGGTTTTGTGGGCGCGCCGCATATCCAGATCCCGTTGGCAATGCTGATCGGCGCCGCGCTGATGCTGCTGGTCACGCGCACGCCGCTGGACGCCGAATTCCTGGCCTTTGTGATTCCAAGCGCCGTATTGGCGGCCCTGGCCCTGCCCACCCTGCGGCGCGGCCTGATCAACGCGCTGGACTGGTTCGCGGTGATGGTGTTTTCGTTCGCGCTGGCGGTGATCTGGCTAGGCTGGATCGCCATCATGACCGGCGTGCCGCCCAAGATCGCCCGCAACATCGCGCGCCAGACCCCCGGGTACGAAGCGGAACTGTCGCTGCTTGCCCTGGCGATCGCCGTCGTGAGCACCCTGGCGTGGATCGCCCTGGTGGTGTGGCGCCTGCGCGAGCGGCCCACCGGCCTGTGGCGCGGCACGGTGCTAGCCGCGGGCGGCGTGGTGGTGAACTGGCTGCTGCTAATGACGCTGTGGCTGCCGTCGATCAACTACAGCAAGAGCTACCGCGAAGTGTCGGGCAGCCTGGCCGCGGCCCTGGCCGAAGTGCCAACCAACAAGGCAGGCGCGGGCGCATCGCGTCCAGCTGCCACGCGCGGCACCGCCGTACGCGGCGGCGAATGTGTGCGCAGCGCGGGCCTGGGCTTGCCGCAGCGCGCGTCTTTTGCGGTGTTCGACGGCCTGGTGTTCGAACGGTCGGCGGACTGCCCCCTGGTGCTGCTGCAGGGCAACGCCAGCACCTTGTGGCACGCCGTGGGCCAGGGCGATTACGCCGGCGCCCAAGTGATCTGGGAAGGCGGCCGCGCGTCCGACTCACGACGGAGCGCCAACGAACGTGAGTACTTCATGTTGTTGAGAACGGCGCCGGGCACCGGCGGACGCAAATGAACGCCTCGACCACGCCGCCATCCGGGTCCGGCGCGCACGGCCGCACCCCGTTCGGCGAAGCCCCTGCCGGCGCACCGGCCGACGCCGCTGCCGCATCGGCGGCCGCCCCTGCGCCATCCCCGACCGCCCCCAAGGCACCCGGCGTGACCGGCCCGGCCACCTTCCGCCGCACCGCCCGCCTGATACTGCAACAAGGCTGGCCGGTGCTGGTCGGCCAGTGGGCCGGCATGGCGTTCGGCGTGCTGGACACAGCCATGACGGGGCACGCCTCGCCCACCGCCCTGGCCGCCATGGCGCTGGCCGTCTCCATCTACATCACTGTATTCGTCGGCCTGATGGGCGTGCTGCACGCGCTGATCCCCATCATCGCGCAGCATTTCGGCGCTGGCCGCCTCGACCGGATCGGCCACACCTGGGGCCAGGGCGTGTGGCTGGCGCTGGGGCTGTCCGCGCTGGGCGCCACGGCCATGATGTTCCCCGACGTCTGGCTGTCCATGTCGGGCGACGTGTCGCCCGAAGTCCGGGACCAGGTCAGCGGCTACCTGATGATGCTGGCCATCGCGCTGCCGGCGGGCCTGGTATTCCGGACCGTCTACGCCCTGAACACGGCTGTGTCGCGCCCGAAGGTCGTGATGATGATCAACCTGCTGGGCGTGGGCCTGAAATTCATCTTCAACTGGATCTTCATTTACGGCAACCTGGGCGCGCCGGACATGGGCGCGGTCGGCGCGGGCCTGTCGACGGCCCTGGTGTACTGGATCAGCCTGGGCATCAGCGCCGTGATCCTGGTGCGCGACCCGTTCTATCGCCGCTTTTCCATGCGTATTGGCCGCCCCGACTGGAAGGCGCTAGGTGAACTGCTGCACCTGGGCGTGCCGATGGGCGCGTCCTACCTGATCGAAGTCACGTCGTTTACGTTCATGGCGCTGCTGGTGGCGCGCGAAGGTGTGTTCGCGACCGGCGGGCACCAGATCATGTCCAACCTGGCCGCAGTCTGCTTCATGATGCCGATGGCGCTGGGCGTGGCCACGGGCGCCCTGACCGCGCAGGCGATCGGCGCCGGTGACTACCCGCGCGCGCGGCGCATCGGCGCGACCGGCCTGCGGCTCGCCATGACCGGCGCGGTGTTGACGGTATTGGTGATGCTGGTTGGCCGGCAGGCGATTGTCGGCGCTTATACCAACGACCCGAAGGTGGCCATGGTGGCGTTGGGGCTGCTGAACCTGTTGACGCTGTTCCACCTGGCCGACGCGCTGCAATGCATGACCGCCTACCTGCTGCGCGCCTACAAGGTCGCCGTGATCCCGATGTGCATCCAGGCGGGCGCGCTGTGGGGCATCGGCCTGACCGGCGGCTGGTATCTGGCGTTCGGTCCGGGCGCCGGATCGCTGGCAGGCATTGTCGACCGCTTCATGCCGGGCGCCACGCCCGGTGCCGGCAGCATGTGGCTGATGGCGGCGTTCAGCATGCTGATTTCGGGTTCGCTGTTGCAGGTCTGGTACCAGCGCATCGTGCGCAAGCTGGCGGTGCAGACGGCGGCGTAGCCGTCCTTCCCTACCCCGCCCGCAGCCCCAGCCACAGTCCGATCGGCACGAACACCACGGCCATCGCATTGCCGATCATGACCATGGACGCCACCTTGTCCGGCTCGGCGTTGTACTGCTCCGCGAACAGATAGTTGATCACCGCCGGCGGCAGCGCAGCGTACAGGAACAGCAAGGTGCGCTGCACGCTGTCCAGCGGCAGCAGCCACATCAGCGGAAACGCCAGCGCGATGCCGACCACCGGCCGCAGCACCGCGCTGGCCATGCCGATCCGCCAGCCGCGCATCGACATGTGCGTCAGCCGCACGCCCAGCGAAAACAGCAGCATCGGAATCGTCGCGTCGCCGAGCATCTTGAGGCCCGTCATCACCCAGGGCGACACCGGGATGCACAGGAACGCAAACACCAGCCCCAGCGCGGTGGCGATCATCAACGGCGACAGTAACAGCACCCGCACGGACGCTTCCCGGCTCAGGATCTTGACCCCCAGCGAGAAGTGCAGCGTATTGGTGACAATGAAGAAGGCCACGGCGGGCGCCATGCCCGTCGGCCCGAGCGCCAGCAAGGCCAGCGGCAGCCCCATGTTCCCGGAATTGATGAACATCATGGGCGGCAGCAACGCGCGCGGCTTGACGCCCATGACCCGCGCAAACGGCCACGACAGCAGCCCCGAGCCGGCCACCATTCCCACCGCGGCAAGCATGAGCGGCCATTGCCCGCGAATGTCGAAGTCCTTGGCCGCCAGCGCCGAAAACACCAGCGCCGGTGTCAGCACTTCCAGGCAGATCCGGTTGAAGGTCGCCATGTCCGGATGCCGCGCGCGTCCGTACCACCATCCCGCCAGCACGATCAGGAACACCGGCGTGATGATGCCGGCGATCCGCAGAAAAAGATCCACCCGGCGTCAGGCCTTCAGGAAGTGCTCGCGGTAGTACTTCAGCTCGTCGATCGACTCGTAGATGTCGGCCAAGGCTTCGTGCTTGCTCTTTTTCTGGAACCCCTTGTAGATCTCGGGCTTCCAGCGGCGGCACAGCTCTTTCAGGGTGCTGACGTCCAGGTTGCGATAGTGGAAAAAGGCCTCGAAGCGCGGCATGTAGCTGAACATGAAGCGGCGGTCCTGGCTGATCGTGTTGCCGCACAGCGGCGACTTGCCCGGCGGCACGTACTGCGACAGGAAATCGAGCAGCTGCGTTTCGGCATCGGCTTCGGTCACGGTCGACGCCTTGACGCGTTCGATCAGGCCGCTGCGGCCGTGCGTGCCCTTGTTCCAGGCGTCCATCGCATCGAGCAGTTCGTCGGATTGATGGATGGCCAGCACCGGACCTTCGGCCACGACCTCGAGCTGCGCGTCGGTCACGACCACGGCCACCTCGATGATGCGTTCTTTTGCCGGGTCCAGGCCGGTCATTTCCATGTCCAGCCAGACCAGGTGGTTTTCGTTCAAGGCCATATAATCGGTACTCCGGGCGATAGGTTATCCGCGATTTTCTCACACGCCGCCGCCAACGCCTGCAGCAAATGCGCGATGCCCCTGGCTTTTCGCGCCCTGTGCCCCGACATACAGTCTGTCCGCGCCCCTGCCTGGCCGTGCGTGCCCAACTTTTGATCGAGCAAAGCCTGTGTTCACCCTGCTGTTCGTCTTCCTGCTCCTGCTGGGCGTTGCGCTGAGGCTGTGGCTGTCCACGCGGCAGACCCGTCATGTGGTGCGCCACCGCGGCGACGTGCCCGCCGAATTTGCCGGCCGCATCGGTCTGCACAGCCACACCCGCGCCGCCGACTACACGGTGGCGCGCGTGCGGTTCGACATGTTCGCGATCGTGTTCGATGCCGTGCTGCTGCTCGCGCTGACCCTGCTGGGCGGCCTGCAGGCGCTCGACGTGCTGGCTTCACGCCTGGTCGATGGCGACTTTGCCCGCCAATTGGTGCTGATCGCGCTGGTGACTGGGGTGCTGGGCGTGCTGGGCCTGCCGTTCACGCTGTGGCGTCAGTTCCGCATCGAAGCGCGCTTCGGGTTCAATCGCATGACGTGGCGGCTGTTCGTGGCCGATGCCGTCAAGGGGCTGGTGCTGTCGGTGGTGCTGGGCCTGCCGCTCGTGGCCGCCATCCTGTGGTTGATGGACAGCGCCGGGCCGCTCTGGTGGTTGTGGGCCTGGGGCGTGTGGATGGTGTTCAACGTCACCCTGTTGCTGTTGTTCCCGACCGTGATCGCGCCCCTGTTCAACTCGTTCACGCCGCTGGCCGACGAGACTCTGGTAGACCGGATCGACCGGCTGGCCACGCGTTGCGGCTTCTCGCTCAATGGCCTGTTCGTCATGGACGGGTCCAAGCGGTCGGCGCACGGCAACGCCTATTTCACGGGCTTTGGCAAAGGCAAACGCATCGTGTTCTTCGACACCCTGCTCGCGCGCCTGCTGCCCCAGGAAATCGAAGCCGTGCTGGCGCACGAACTGGGCCACTTCACGCATCGGCACATCCTCAAGCGGCTGATCTTCAGTTTTGCGCTGACCCTGGCCGGCTTTGCGCTGCTGGGCTGGCTCTCGGGCAAGGTCTGGTTCTATACCGGCCTGGGCGTCGAGCCTTCCCTGACCGGCAGCAACAGCGCGCTGGCGCTGATCCTGTTCTTTCTGGTAGCGCCGGTATTCAGCTTTCCGTTCACGCCGCTGGGCAGCTGGTATTCGCGCAAGCACGAATTCGAAGCCGACCGCTACGCCACCGAACACGCCAACGCCGACGATCTGGTGTCGGCGCTGGTCAAGCTGTATGACGACAACGCCGCGACCCTGACGCCGGATCCGGTGCACTCGGCGTTCTACGACAGCCACCCGCCCGCCAGCGTGCGGATCCGGCGGCTGATCGATCAAGGGGCGACCTCGCCTTCGGCGCATGGCGCCATCCCCACCCCGGAGTCCGCATGACAGGTTTGCCTTTGACCGCACTTTCCGTAGCGCGCGCACGCTGCGCCACGAGCCCCGTCCGGTGAGCCGACCCAAAGCCGCCGCCCCGGCCAAGCCTACCGACGCCACCATTGTCCGCGGCCGCGTGGTCGAAGCCTTCGGCCGGCATTACACGGTGGAATTCCCGGACGGGTCCCGCCGGCAGTGCTACCCGCGCGGCAAGCGCGGCGCGGCCGCCGTGGGCGACGTGGTCGACATTGCCATCGAAGGCAAGGCCGAAGGCGCGATCAACACGATCGTGCCGCGCCGCAATCTGCTGTACCGGTCCGACGACTTCCGCACCAAGCAATTCGCCGCCAACGTCGATCAATTGCTGATCGTGGTGGCCACCGAACCCGACTTTGCGGACGACCTGGTCGGCCGCGCCCTGGTCGGCGCGTGGAGCGCCAACATTTCGCCCTGCGTGATCCTGAACAAGGTCGACAAGGTGACCCGGCTGCCGGCCGCCCGCCAGCGGCTCGCCCGCATTGCTGCCCTGGGCGTGCCGGTGATCGAATTGAGCGCGCACGATATCGACGCCACCCGGGCCACCCTGGCGCCGCGGCTGGCCGGCGTCACCACGCTGTTGCTGGGGCAAAGCGGCATGGGCAAATCCACGCTGCTCAATGCCCTGATTCCCGAAGCCGCCGCGCCAACGCAGGAACATTCGATCGCCCTGGGCGCCGGCCGGCACACCACGACCAGCACACGGCTCTACCACCTGCCCGATGCCCTGGCTCCTGGCGGCGACCTGATCGATTCCCCGGGCTTCCAGGCCTTTGGACTGCAGCACCTGACGCCCGAAGACATCGTCAACGGGTTTCCGGAATTCAAGCCATTTACCGAGCAGTGCCGCTTCTATAACTGCACGCACCGGCACGAACCGGGCTGCGGCGTGCTGGACGCGCTGAAGCGCGGCGAGATCAGCGAATACCGCCACGCGCTGTACATGCGTGTGCTGGCGGAAAACGAAAGCGCTGTCCGGTATTGATTGATCGACGGGCCTGGCGGTTATAACCTTCGACCAAATCGATCGTTCGCTGCACGGCCCGCTTCGCGTAGCCTGTCGCCCTTCACTACTGGCCACCCTGGCGCGCGGACCCGATCGATGACACGACCTTCTCCCTCTACCCTGATCAACGCCCTGCGCGAGTACCCGGATCTGCGCAAGGCGCTGCGGGTGACGGCAGACGGCACGGTCGTGGGCCGTTTCTACGAATTCGATCTGGCCAGCGGCTTTCAGCGGATCGTGCGCCTGGGCGCGCCAATCGCCGCCGACCCGCATGCCGCACCCACCGTTGTCGCCTACGACGCCTATGCCCGTTCCAGCGGACAAGCCGGCGACACCATCAGCCCATGGGGATTGTTTTCGCGCGCAGCCGAAGACGCCACGGTGGTCTGGCTGGACCGCCTGTGCCGTGTGGTGCATACCGTCAATTATGTGTCGCAGGGGGGCAGTAATGTCCCGCTGCACCTACGCGTGCACGGACGCCTGCTGGCGGCGATCGCTCAGGACCACGGCCATACCTTCCGTGACATGCTGGACGCGATGGGCGTGCCGCTGGGGGTAGCACGGGGGGTGTCGCGGGGGAAGTCACCGGAGAATTCCGCCGCTGACACGCACGGCATCGTCCTGCAGCTTCCGGAGACGGCAACCTACGATGCCGATCTGGCCGCACAGCTGATCGGCAGCTACCGCCGCTACGGTTTCGGGATCGCGCTACAGGCGTCGGGCGCAGCCCTTGCCATGGCGCGTATCAAGGCTTTCGGTCCTGACGTGATGAAGGTCGACGTGCGCACGTTGAACCAGCCCGAACAGCAAGTGCCCGAACTGCTTCGTGCCGCAGAGCACGGTGCGACCCAGCTTGTCTTTACCCGCATCGACAATCCACGGATCGCGCAGACCCTGGCAGCCCTTGGCGCAGCCTTCGGCCAGGGCTACTTCTTTGATCTGCCGGCCGCCATGCTGGCGGACGCGGCTGTCAGAGCCTGATCCTTGGGGCACGACCCGCCAAGCGGGTAGCCCCTCGTACTGCCTTAGTTCAGTTCCAGCAGGTCCGACATGTCGTCGGCGTGCTCTTCTTCCACGGCCAGGATCTGTTCCAGCATACGGCGGGTGGTCGGGTCATCTGCGCCGATGTAGTCGACCATGGCCTTGTAGCTGTCGATGGCGATACGTTCGGCCACCAGATCTTCACGAATCATGTCCTGCAGCGACTTGCCTGGAACATATTGCGCATGGCTGCGATCCAGCAGCGTGGCAGGGTTGAAGTCGGGCTCGCCGCCCAGCTGGACGATACGCTCGGCGATCGAATCAGCGTGTTCCTGCTCCTGGCCAGCGTGCTCGGCAAATTCAGCGGCAACGGCTTCCGAATGGATACCCTTGGCCATGAAATAGTGGCGCTTGTAGCGCAGCACACAGACCAGCTCGGTCGCGAGTGCTTCGTTCAGCATCTTGATGATTTCTTCGCGGTTGCCGGCATAGGCCTGCGTCACTGCGCCGGACTCGAGGTTCTGACGTGCCTTTGCACGGACCGCTTCGAGGTCGAACTGAAACTTGTCCTGCGAGCCGTTCTGTTGGGTCGCGTCGTTCTTGACTGGCATATCCATGAGGTGCTCCAAGGGATGAGGAATTGACCCGATCAAGGATAGTCCTGCGTCTCAAGGAGCGATGTAACGAACTCTTCCGACTCGCCCGGCCCGTCTTGCAAATCACACGCATTCAGGCGGGGGACCATGCAAGGCCTTACACGGTGGGGGATGTCCCTGCCGTCTGGTCGCCGCGTTCCCTTGCTGGCAAGTTATCGCCGCCAGTTACGGATGGATACCCTGCTCTACCGTGTCGCGGACCTGGCTCGGTAAAAACTACGAAGGCGGCACTGGGCCGCCTGCGATTACATATGGAGACCTGCTGCGCACTCCGTTGCGTAACGGGCCGAAACGATCAAGGCTGACTCTCATTTACCCGCCGACGAGCGGGATGTTCATGCATGCGTGCCGGATTATTCGAGCTTTCGCGAGGCAGTCATTCACGTCGCCCAGCCTGCCAGCGAGAGCAGCAAGAGCAGGAACATCCACAACACCACCGACCGCCAGAGCAATCCCACTGCGGCATGCAGTGCCGGCGGATCGGGCAGGCGGCGCTCCGCATCGTCGGGAGGCTCATTCGCGGCGCCGGCGTCGCTGGCCGCAGCGGCGGACGCCATTTCCGGCGTGACGCCCTCCAGCGGCGGCACCGTGCCTGGGGGGACACTACCTGGGGGGACACTGCCTGGGGGGACACCGACTGGGGGGACATCGCCTGGTGCCACCTCGGCCGAAGGGAACGAGCCCGGGGGCAGCGAACCCGGCGCCGACGCGCCAAAGGGTGCCGTTAGAACCCTCGCAGCCGCTGCGGCTGTCGCCGCCGTCGCCGTCAGCAGCAGCGGCTTGGGTGGCAAAGGCGTCAGCCGCACGCCAAGCGCGCCTGCCGCGCTTTCCACCACGATGCCGCGCTGCGGATCGGGCCACAGGGCCGCGCGCTGACGCCAGCCATACAGCGCCTCTTCAAAGTTGCCCACGATGGCAAAGCCGATCGCAGTCATGCGCGCGGGAATCCAGTCGAGCACGGCAAAGGCGCGGCGCGCGATGTTGCCAAAGGCGTCGGGCCGAGCAGCCCATTCATGCCGGGCCATCCCTGCCAGGCGGTACAACGCGGCGCCTGCCGGCCCGGGCAGCACCGCGTACCAGAACAGCACGCCATAGACATTGCGGTGCGAGGCCACCACGCCTTCTTCGATCGCCGTGCGGCAGATCTCGGGCAGCGTCAGCGTATCGCTGGTCCAGGTTTCGTCGGTGCTGCGCATCCAGTCATGCAGGTGCCGCCGGGCCAGCGGCAGGTCGCCCCGCGCCAGCGCCAGCTGCAGCTCGGTAAAGTAATGGCTGAACTGCCGGAAGCCCAGCGTGAACCACAGCACCAGCACGTGGAACAACAGCGAGAAGATCGGGTGGATGGCCCACATCAGCGAGCCCAGGGCCAACACGAATAGCGTCGGCACTACGACCGCCAGCGCCCACGCAAACGCGGCGTAACTGGCGCTGCCGGCATCCAGGGCGTGGCCGGCCCAGCGGATCAGACTTCGAGCGGCCTCGTGCACGGCGTTGTGACGCGGCAAGGGGCGGATCTGCTCGGCGAGAAAGGCGAGTAAAAGGGCAAAGAAGCTCATAGGCGGATTCTAGCGGGCATCGGGTCGATCGGGGAGATGGCCTGCGCGCACATCACGCCAGCCACGTTGCGCACAGAGATCAGGCGTCGAGGAAACGATAGAGATTGTGCAGCATGCCCGCCGTCGCGCCCCACACAAAGTACTTCCCATAGGGCATGGAAAAGTACGTATGGCTGCCGTTGTGCGGCAAGGCCACGCGGTGCACCCGGTGATTGGCCGGGTCCATCAGGAAAGTCAGCGGCACCTCGAACACCTCGGCCACCTCGAACGGGTTGGGCACCGGGTCGAAATCCGGTTGCACCAGTCCCACCAGCGGCACGATGTTGTAGCCGGTGCTGGTCACGTAATCGGGCAACTGGCCGATCACCTCCACCTTCTCGGGCGGCAAGCCAGTTTCTTCCTGCGCCTCGCGCAGCGCGGCCGCGATCACCGACGCATCCGTCTTTTCGACCCGGCCCCCCGGAAAGCTCACCTGCCCCGCATGGTCGTGCAGATGCGCCGTGCGCTGGGTCAGCATGACCTGCAAACCCGATGCACGCATTACCAAGGGCACCAGCACCGACGCCAGCCTGAGGCCGGTCTCCGGCCCCGGAAAACGGGTAGACCACGTCTCGGCAGACTCGGGCGTCCACGCAGGCGGCCGCGCGAAACGGGCGCGCAAGGCCCTCGCCGTCAGACGATCGGGCGGCACGGCATGCAAACCGGTGGGGTTCGCCTCCCAAGGCTGGGAAGCAGGATCGAAGCCGGGGCCCAACGGCTTGCGCCGGGCCGGCAAGGTCACCGTGCGATCAGCAGCCGGCGCCGTGCCGGCATCACCGCCTGGCGGCGGGAACAGGGAGGAGTCGGAAGCGTCGGAACGGGACATGTCAGAAGGATACGGCAGTCTTATCGCAAAACGACTGCAACACGGCGCCGCAAGTAAGCAGATATGACAGGATTGGTGAGACTAGCAGATTCAACGGAGGCCCAAAATCAGGGCACAGCGGATCTGGCTCCGCCAGTCCGCCAGTGCCGCCCCTGGGGGAGGCGCAGAGCGCCAAGGGGGGGCCAAAATCCAGGGCACCGCGGATCTGGCTCCGCCAGTCCGCCAGTGCCGCCTCTGGGGGAGGCGCGAAGCGCCAAGGAGGGGACAAAAAAACGGCCTCCGAAACCGGAGGCCGTTTTTATCACCACTGCGTCCAAGGAGGACGTTGCGCTTACTGCGCCGACGCCTTGGCTGCTGCAGCTGCAGCAGCTTGCGCCGCCGAGCTGTTGCGAACCAGCTTTTCCTTGATCCGTGCCGACTTGCCCGAGCGGAAGCGCAGGTAGTACAGCTTGGCACGACGCACATCGCCACGACGCTTGACTTCGATCGAGGCAATGGTAGGTGCGTACAACTGGAACGTACGCTCGACACCTTCGCCAGACGAAATCTTGCGAACGATGAACGACGAATTCAGGCCACGGTTACGACGGGCGATAACCACGCCTTCGTATGCCTGAACGCGCTTGCGCGTACCTTCAACCACATTGACGTTGACCACAACCGTATCGCCAGGAGCGAATGCGGGGATGGTCTTGTTTTCCATCAAGCGGGCGACTTCTTCTTGTTCCAGGATCTGGATCAGATTCATCTTTACTACTCCGTCAACCATCATTCAAAGCGGCCAAGTGTTATGGCGATGCCACCGCTTCCAGAGGATGGGGTTAAACCCCGCCAGGCCCATGCCCGGCAGATCTGCGTCCGGCTGCTGTCCACCGTAGCGGACACCAGCCATCTTATTTCCCGCCCCGCCGTACCAGGCTGGACAGAAATTTTTCATCGTCGCGGCTCAACCAGCCCCGCTCGCGCGCCGCCACGATCAGATCGGGCCGCTTGCGCGCCGTGGCTTCCAGCGACTGGCGCCGTCGCCAGACGACGATATTGGCGTGGTGACCCGACATCAGCACGTCGGGTACCGGCACACCATCGAACACTTCCGGCCGGGTGTAATGCGGACAATCCAGCAGGCCGGACAGGTGTTCGTTGAACGAATCCTGTACTGCCGATTCGCCGTCGTTCAGCACACCCGGCAACAAGCGCACGGTGGCATCCACGACCGCCAATGCGGCGATTTCCCCGCCCGACAACACGAAGTCGCCCAGCGAGATTTCTTCGGTCACCCACCGGTCGATGAATCGCTGGTCGATGCCTTCGTACCGCCCGCACACCAGGATTGCGCCTGGACTGTCGGCCAGTGCCTGGGCACGGGCCTGATCGAAACGCCGGCCTTGCGGCGACATCAGGATCACGGGTGCTGCGGAAGCGCGATCCGCCTGGATCGCCGCCACCGCCTTTTCGAGCGGGTCGACCCGCATCACCATGCCCGGACCGCCACCGTAAGGGCGATCGTCGACAGTGCGATGCACGTCGGTCGTGAAATCACGGGGATTCCACGTCGTGAGGCGCCACCGGTCCTGCGTGTGCGCCCTTCCTGTCACGCCCTGCTCGGTCACCGCGGAAAACATCGGGCCGAACAGCGTGACGACATCAAACCGCAAACCGGCAGACGATGGCTGCGCGACGTCTGGCGTTCCGCTGGCGGCGACACCGGCATTCACGTCGCGGGTCACACCCTCGTTCACGTCAGAAATCTGCCGGCCAGTCGCTGTCGATCACGCGGCCGGACAGATCGACGTTGCGGATGAACGCATCGACGAACGGCACCAGGATTTCCTGGACCTTGCCTTTCGCATCGAGCAGCGGTTGCGTGGCGTCATCGGGCGACACCCGCTCGACCCGGAGGATCGAATGCGCGCCGTTATCGGTCACGTCCACCACATTGCCCAGCACGATCTTGGGCGCTTCGCCGGTTTTCGGGTCGTCTTCGCCCAGACCGAGCAACTGACAGCCGATCAGATCGACCCAGTAGAACTCGCCCTCGGCAGGCGCCGGAAACTGGCTGCGCGGCACCAGGACCGACCAGCCGCGCCAGGCTTGCGCCTGATCGCGATCATTCACACCTGCCCACGTTGCCGACACGGTTGCACCATGCCGCTTCGCGTTCAGTACCGAAACTTTCAGAACCTGCGCTCCAGCCACCGGCTGAGCGCCCTTCGGCGTCTTGCGCAGCCACCACACCTTTGCAGCAAGCAGGGTGTCGGGTTGCGACGAGTACGGTTGGACCTTCAGCCCACCTCGCACCCCCAGCGCTTCCACAATATGGCCGACCTCGATCAGGTCGGTGGGTGCGGTGGCGTCTGGCGTCGGTGCGCCGGCGTCGCGATCATCGGACATGGCGAACCTTGAGCGGGGAATGGATCACAGATCAAACACAGACCCGGGCCGGTGACGCGGCGCAGCGGAGACACACGCTGTCGGCGACGATCAACCGGCCCGGATAATCAACCAGCTGAAGCAATCAGCCGGTCAATGGCGTTCACACACAGAGTCAAGCTCAGGCTGCCGGAGCAACCTTCTCGCCGTAACCCTTGACCAGACGAGCAACGACTGGCGACAGCTGGGCGCCGTTCTGCTTCCAGTATTCGACGCGGTCCAGTGCGATACGCAGGCTTTCTTCGCCTTCCGAAGCGACCGGGTTGTAGAAACCCACGCGTTCGATGAAACGGCCGTCACGGCGGTTGCGCGAATCCGTAGCGACCAGATTGTAAAATGGGCGCTTCTTGGAACCGCCGCGCGACATACGAATCACCACCATGGTAGGTAATCCTAAAAAAGAGGGTTGACTTGCAAACAGCCAAAAAGTATAGCGTGCTCTGACCCCACCTGCAAGCCGCCATCAGGTAAAGTCCTTGTAAATCAAGGTGTTCATCGATGGATTCCCACCACATTTCGACCGGAATTACCCCAAATTCGACGGCAGCGGGCAACGCAGGAGCCACCGTTACACATGCCGACGCGCGCGCTGCCGCAGCACCGGGCAACCCGGGTGCCGCCACTGCACCGGACAGCCCGGGCGCCGCCACTGCACCGGGCAACCCGGGCGCCAATCCTGTACCTGCCAACCCGGGCGACGCTTCCGTGCAGCCGGCCCGCCACTTTCGCCACAAGGCCGTGGCAGGCCTGTTGGCGGCCGTGCTCGGCTGCACTGGCGCCCAGCTGTGGTACCTGGGCCTGCCGCGTGCCTGGCTGGTCCTGGCGTTCTCGCTCCTGACCGTGGGCACGGCGCTGCGGGCCGATCCCTGGTATTTCTCGCCCGCGTTCTTCCTGTTCCTGATTCCGGTCGTGGGCGGCTTTATCCACGCCCTGGTGCTGTGCCTGACGCCCGACGAAAAATTCGACGCGCGCTATAACGCCGGACACCCACGCCGCAGCCGCACCGGCTGGCTCCCGGTGCTGGTTGCCATCGCCACCCTGGCCGTTGGCAGCAGCATCCTGGTGACCGGCCTGGCGCTGTTCTTCCAGGCGGTGTTCGAAGGCCGCTGGTTCTAGGGGCGCGGGTTCCAAAGCGCTGGTTCCAGGGCCGCTGGTTCCAGGGGCGCTGGTCCCAGGGGCGCTGGTACCGGGGGCGTCAAGCCAAGGACGCCGGCGCACCAAGCCCGAAGCGCCGGGTGCGCAATCGCATCAGGCAAGGTTGGCATCGCGCGGAGTTCAATGCACGGACGCCCGTTCGGCGAAGCGCTTTCGCCCAGTGCGCACCATGGGGCGCCACCCACCGCCCTCCTGCTTCAGGCGAACAGAGACAATTGCGGGGCCGGACTTGCCACGCCTGCCTGCCCTGCCCCACTCGTTGCACCCGATGGACGTGACGCACCTGACGCGCGCGCCCCACGCCCACTGGCTGGCCGGGCAGGTGCAACGAACGCCGTCCGGTCCAGTTCCACCCGTTCGCGCACCATGCCAGCCTTGCGCAACCCGGCGGCGAAACGCTGGGCATACAGTTCCGCCCAGATCCCCTCACCCCGCATGCGGGTGCCAAAGCGCGGGTCATTCTGCTTGCCGCCGCGCAGATCTTCGATCCGGTGCAGCACCCGGGCCGCCCGATCAGGAAAGTGCGCGTCCAGCCAGTCGCTGAAGATGGTTTTGACCTCCCACGGCAGCCGCAGCATCGTATAGAACGCCGTGCGCGCGCCGGCATCCTGTGCGGCGGCCAGCACGTGTTCCATCTGGTCGTCGGTAATGAAGGGAATCACGGGCGCCAGCGACACGCCAACCGGTACGCCTACCGAGCTCAAGGTTCGAACGGCTTCAATCCGCCGGTGCGGCGCAGCCGCGCGCGGTTCCAGCTTGCGGGCCACGTCCGGGTCCAGCGTGGGCACGGAGACGTACACCGCCACCAAGTTGCGTTCAGCCAGCTTAGCCAACAGGTCGACGTCCCGCGTCAACAGGGCGCCCTTGGTCACGATCGTTACGGGGTGCCGCGTTTCCAGCAGCAGTTCGAGCAGGCCGCGCGTCAGCTTCCACTGCTTTTCGATCGGCTGGTAGGCGTCAGTGGCCGCGCCAATATTGATGGGCTCCACCTGATAACCCGGCCGTGACAGTTCGCGCCGCAGCGCGTCGACCGCGTTTTCCTTGGCAATGAGCCGGGTCTCGAAATCCAGTCCCGGCGACCAGCCAAGGTAGGCGTGCGTGGGCCGCGCAAAGCAGTAGACGCAGCCGTGTTCACATCCCCGGTAAGGATTGATGGCGCGGTCGAAAGGTATGTCGGGCGATTCGTTGCGCGACAGGATCTGCCGGGCACGTTCTACCGTGACGGTGGTGCGCAGCGGCGGCAATGCCTCGTCGCACGGCGGGTCGGCGGGCGGAGCGGCCTCTACCTGAGCATTCCTGGCGTAACCCTTCCTGGCGTAAGCATTCCCGGCCTGACCATTGCCGACTTGAGCGTTCCCAGCCTGGGCGTTCCCAACCTGGGCCTTCCCGGCCTCAGCATTCCCAGCCTCAGCGTGCCCAGTCTCAGCGTTCCTGGACTCAGCGTTCCCGGCCCGAGCATTCCCGGCCCGGGCTTCCCCTGCCCCGTCGGCCCGCCCCGTGTTTTCACCATCCGGCCCGGCCCACCCGCCGTTCCAGCCGTCGTCGGCCGCCTGCCGGGCGTCGTTTTCGAAGCGGTGGGCGACGTTCCTGACCGCGCCCCGCCCCTTGAAAGGAAGCGGCCGCAGCGGCTGCCAGGCAGGTTCCGCCTCGACATCGGGCGGAAAGGGGTCGGAAGAAGAAAGGTGCGCGTGGTCCATGGAATAACTGTATATCCATACAGTATCCGTGGCAAGTCAGCATTGGGCGAAAACATCCAGCTTCCACAACTGAGCCTCCGCACCAAGGCCTGCCCTCAGCGCCTTTCCTCAGCCCTTTCCTCGGCGCCTTTACTCAGAGCCTTTCCTCAGCGCCTTTCCTCAGCCCCCGCCTCTTACACCACCTTGCCCGGATTCAGCAGCCCCTGCGGATCCAGGAAATCCTTCAATTGCCGCATCAGCGCCAATTCTTCTTCGGTCCGCGACACGCCCAGCCAGGCCCGCTTGTCCAGGCCGATCCCGTGTTCGGCCGACACGGCGCCGCGGAACGCGGCCAGCGGGCCGTACACGATCTCGTCGATACGGTGCTTGGTCTCGTCCGACCCGTCGCCCACCGAAAACGACACATGCAGATTGCCGTCGCCCATGTGGCCGAAGATCCAGCAGCGGCCTTGCGGCCAGTTGGCCTTGGCGGCGGCCGACACGCCGTCGGCGTAGGCCCGCATTTCGGACACGGGCAAGGACACGTCGTAGTTGAAGGACTTCCCGAACTTGAACATTTCTTCGACGCTGTCGCGCATGCGCCAGAGCGCATCGCGCTGGTCCAGCGACTGGGCCACCGTGGCATCCACGATCAGCTCGTCGGCCATGGCCTCTTCCAGCGCCTGCATGAACCGCACGCTGTCGGCTTCCTGGTCGGCGCCCAGCGATTCAAGCAGCACGTAGAACGGATAGCGTTCGGCAAAGGGCGAACGGCCCTGCGCCGGCGGGGTGGACACCAGGTCGAAATAGGCCTGCCACATCAATTCGAAGGCGGCCAGTTGCCCGCCCAGCTTGCGGTCCATGTGCTTGAGCAAGCGCACCACGGCGTCGAAATCGGTGGCCGCGACCAGCGCCGTGCACTGGCTGGCGGGCATTTCGTGCAGACGGATCACCGCACGCGTCACGACGCCCAGCGTGCCTTCGCTGCCTATGAACAACTGCTTCAGGTCGTAGCCCGAATTGTTCTTCATCATGGTGTTCATGGACGAGATCACGCGGCCGTCAGCCAGCACGGCTTCCAGGCCCAGCACCGACGCGCGCGTCATGCCAAACCGGATCACCCGGTTGCCGCCGGCGTTGGTGGCAATGCCGCCGCCAATGGTGGCCGTGCCGCGCGCGCCGTAGTCCACTCCGTAGTACAGGTCCACGGCGGCGGCGGCTTCCTGGATCTGCTGCAGCGTCACGCCGGCTTCGACCGTCATGGTGCGGCCGGCCACGTCAATGCCTTCGATCCGCGTCATGCGTTCCATGGACAGGATCAGCTCGTCAGGCGACGCATCGGCGCCGCGCACGAGTCCGGTCAGGCCACCGTGCGTCACGACCGGCTGGCCCATGGCCGCACATCGCTTCATGACTTCGGCGACGTCGGCGGTGGTCCGGGGGCGCACCAGCGCGTAGGCGGACAGCGAATCGGGCCGAAAGGCGCCTGCGCTGCGGCCTGTCACCGCGTCTCCGGTCAGCACGGCCTCGTCGCCCAACAGGGCGCGCAGGTCTTGTATCAACTGTTCTTTCATGGCAAATCCGTCAGGCAAAAAGGAAAGCGCCGCCAGGGGACGGCGCTGGGCAGTGCCCGCGTGGGCGCGGCGCCGTCAG
Source organism: Pigmentiphaga litoralis (assembly GCF_013408655.1). Taxonomy (NCBI): domain Bacteria; kingdom Pseudomonadati; phylum Pseudomonadota; class Betaproteobacteria; order Burkholderiales; family Alcaligenaceae; genus Pigmentiphaga; species Pigmentiphaga litoralis. The sequence goes on along the minus strand of NZ_JACCBP010000003.1, from coordinate 137,841 downwards.
CGCGGCGCGCGCAGCCAGGCAAGGCAGGCATCCCCAAGCAGGGTGCCGGGCGTGGTCAGGTCGATGATGACATCGAAATGATTGCGCGCAGGAATCTCGAAGCGGTCGGTCAGTGCGCCCGCGGCCGCCAGCACGTCAGCATACGCCTGGCTTTGGCGCTTGAATTCGCCGGTTTCGATCTCGCCCCAGCACACGACCGATGGCGGCGCGCCCAGGGCGGACATACGCAGGGGGCTGATCGCCGTCACGTCGGCCGACGTGAGCGACAGCGCGTCGTTGATCGACGTGCCGATCAACGGCAACAGATCGTAGACGCCCGACACCAGCACCGACGCCGCAGGCAGGCCTGCAGGCAGATCGGCGTCATCGGCCCAGGACCGCAGGCCGGCCATGGCCGCCAGATGCGCGCCCGCCGAACTGCCCGACACGACAATGCGGGACGGGTCATAGCCGAATTCGTCGGCGTGCGCGTGCAGCCAGCGCAGGGCCGTGCGGCATTCCAGGGCCATGTCGTGCACGGTGGCATGGGGCGCCAGCGTGTAGTCCACCGCGGCAAACGCCGCGCCTTCCGCCAGCGCACCCGGCGCGGCGAACAGGGACTGGTCTTTCGACAGTTCCTGCCAGTAGCCGCCATGGATGAACACCAGCAAGGCCGGACGGGGCGTGCCCGCCACGGCCACCGCGCCGTCATCGGGCGCGGGCAGGAACAGGTCCAGCTTCTGGCGCGGTTCGACGCCATAGGACAGATCGCGCCGCACCGCATGCCGGTCGAGCGCGTGGGCGCTCAGGTCGGCGTACGCCTGCAGGAAAGGTGCGTAATTGCCGCCGATGCACGAACTGGGTGAGTACTCGCGTTCGCGATCGGCGTCCGTGAACTGAACAGTCATCCGGCCAATCACATCGGCTTGTAGCCGGCGTTCTTGACCATGGTGGTCCACGCACGGTTGGTCTTGGCGACGCGGTCACCCAGTTCGGCCGGCGTGCTGCTCTGGGCCGAGATGCCCAGCGCGCTCAGCTTTTCGATGAAGTCGGGCGACTTCACGATCTTGCTGATGGCGGCGCTATAGGTCTGGACCAGGTCGGTCGGGGTGCCCGCCGGCGCGAACATGGCGGTGAAGATGACTTCTTCATAGCCCGTCACGCCCTGCTCGGCGTAGGTCGGTACGTCCGGCAGCAAGGCCAGGCGCTGCGTGCCGTTCACGGCGGCGATGTGCACCTTGCCGGCCTTGGCAAATTGCAGCATGGCGCCAACCGAGCCGATACCGGCGGCGATCTGGCCGGCAACCAGGTCTTGCGCGACCGGGCCGTCGCCGCGATACGGCACCGACTTCAGGTCGGTACCCAGCGCATTGGAAATGACGCCAACCGCAAAGTCGGGCGCGCTGGCCGGCGCCGGCACACCCACGTTGCCCTTGCCCGGATTGGCCTTGGCCCAGTTCGCGAAGTCACGCAGACCGGCGGTGGGCGCACCCACCACGGCGGGGTTGATGGCGAAGACATCGGGGTTGACGGCAACCAGGCCGACGGGCGTGAAATCCTTGATCTCGAAGCCGGGATTGATCAGGGTCAGCGGGATCATCGACACGGTGTGGCTGTTCGACAGGAACAGCGTGAGGCCGTCGGGCCGCGAGCCCTTCAGCGCCTGCGCCGCGATCTGGCCACCTGCGCCGGCCCGGTTTTCGACGACGACGGTGCGATTCAATTCATGCTGCAGGCCGACGGCCAGATGACGCGCGATCACGTCGGTGCTGCCCCCTGGAGGAAAGCCGACGAGGATCCGGATGGGCGCCGACTGCGCAAAGGCGGCGGACGCCGCTGTCAGCAGCGCCAGCGCCGCGGCGCCACAGGTCAATGTCTTGACAGCATTCTTCAACTTCATGGTGACCTCGTCGTTCCTGGAAAGGGGGGCGGCGCCAGGAGAAAGCGGCAGGCAAACGGCCTGGCCGGGCGTCGCTGGATCGTAGCATGACCCATCCGTACTATTCAATGAATCCACTTATTTTGCGCTAATACACCCGCAAGCTACACTTCGTTGAATAATCTATTCAAACGGCGCGCAAGCACGGAGATGACTATGCGAGTACCCACCGACGACGTCGACCGCCAATTGCTGGTGGCCCTGCAGCAGAATGCGCGGCTGACCTCGGGCGAACTGGCGCAGATGACCGGCCTCTCGCAGTCGCCGTGCTGGCGGCGCATCCGCCAGATGGAAACGTCCGGCCTGATCGCCGGTTACCACGCGCGGCTCAATCGCCGGGCCCTCGGCTATGGCGTCGTGGCCTTCGTCAGCATCAGCATTGACTTCCAGAACGATGCCTGTTCGGCCCAATTCGTGGAGGCCGTGCAGGCAATCCCGGAAGTCGTGATGTTTCATGGGGTATCGGGCCCGTCCGATTTCCTGCTGATGGTCGTGGCCAAAGACCTGGATGCCTATTCTGAATTGCTCCAGCAGAAACTGCACGGACTGCCCAGCGTCAAGCAGGTCCAGACGTCGTTTTCGCTACAGGAATTCAAGCACTTCAACGACCTGCCGATGCCGGACTAGGCAGCCGCGCCACCGGGCCGCCCGCGGCGGGGCTGAATTACACTTCTGCCCATGGCTTCTCTTTTGCTGACACCCGAACAACGCCAGATCATCGGCCACCCCGGACGCGCCCTGCTGATCGGCGCCGTGGCGGGGTCGGGCAAGACCACCACCCTTGCCCACTGCGTGGCCCACCGTGAACGCCAGGGCATGCCGGCGCGCGACATTCTGGTGCTGGTGTTCACGCCCGCGGCCGAGCAGGTGTTCCGCCAGCGGCTCGCCCAGGCCAGCGCATCGCGGCACGTTCAGGTGGCCACCTACCCCGCGTACGCCAAGAGCCTGCTGGATCATTGGCAGGAATCGGGCGTGATCGACGGCGCCGCGGTCTATCTGGAATCGGCCGAAGCCGTCCGCCCCTATCTGTTCGAGGCGATCGAACTGGCGTCCGAAGCACAGGATGCCGACCCCGATTACAGCTACGACCTGAGCAATCTGCACGCCGAGATCCTACTCAATCAGATGTCGCGCCTGAAGGGCACGCTGGCCATGCGCCGCTTCGATGACGAACCCGACGACGAGCTTGCCGAAAGCCTGGACCTGCCGCGCGGCCTGGTCGCGATCTGCCGGCAATACGAACGCATGCGCTGCCTGGACTATGGCAGCTATGCCTTCCAGAGTGAACAGGACCTGGTGTACGACGCGCTGGGCATTCTGTCGGTGGAAACCGGCGGGCCCGAGCTGCCACGCCACGCGCTGATCGTGGCCGACGAATGGCATGACGCCAACGCGGGCCATGTCGACCTGCTGGCCCACCTGACGACCCCGGGTACTCGCATCATTGCCGCGGGCGACCGCGAACAGGTCATTCATACCTGGAACGGCGCCGATCCCCGCTATATGGGCGAGGCATTTTTGGCGCGTTTCCCGGGTACCGAGCGGCTGCCGCTGACGGCGTCATTCCGCTGCGGCGCGACGCTGAGCGCGGGCGCAGCGGCGCTGACCGGCCAGCCCTTTACGTCATCGCGCACCACGGACACTGACGTCCAGGTGACGACATATGCGTCGCAAGGCGGTGACAACGGCAGCGGCGGCGATGGCAACAGCAGCGGCACGGGCAACGGCGCCCGCCCGGGCACCGGCGATTGCGCCCTGAAGGTGCTGGACGCGCTGATGCAGTTGAACCAGGCGTCGGCCGATGCCCGCTGGAATGATTGCGCGGTGCTGCTGCGCGACCATCACCAAAGCATCGAACTGGAAAACACGTTGATCGAGCACGGCGTGCCGTATCAGACCGAATGCTTTTCCAGCTACTTTCACCGGGTCGAAGTGCTGATGCTGCGCGGCATCCTGCACATCGTGCAGGGAACCATCGCGCCGGTGACCACGCCGGCCGAAGTGCGGGGCGTGTTGCGGGCGCTGGGCATGTTTGCCGGGCTGCGCTATTCGGAAGCCGAGTGGACCGACGCCGAGCGCACCATCGCCCGCCAGCCCGATACCTTGCGCGACTTTCATCGCGGCCAGCTGACCCGCAGCGACGAGGGCGAACGTGCGCCCGATCCCGTCACGCGGCGATGGCGCGAACGGTTCGCCGCGGTATGTGATGCACTGATTGCGGAACGCAACCAGTGGAATGCGGGCCGTCTGCTGCAGCATGCCGCCACCCACCTGAACATTGCGGACACCACCCGCCGCCTGTTCGTGCATCAGCACCAGGCCGACGCCGTCAGCCGGTCGATCGCCGGCTTCATTGCCTACGCGGCGCGCACCGGGCTGGATGCCGGCCAGTTCCTGGCGGCATTGGACAAAGCCCAGGCTCGATCCGGGGCATTGAAGAAGCATGCGCAGCGGCTGACCCTGTCGACCGTGCGCGACGCCAAGGGCAAGGAATGGAAGCATGTGCTGCTGCCCTGGCTGGCGCGTGGCGAATTTCCCGATGCGCGCGCTGAACCTGGCGAAGAACGGCGGCTGTTCTATGTGGCGATCACCCGGGCCAGCGATACGCTGACGCTGTTCACGCCCGCGGGCGAAGGACATCCGTATGTCCAGGCAATGCGCCTGGCGGCGCGGCCCGCCGCGGCCGTGCGCGCAGCCAGAGCGGCGCCGGCCCATGCCTTAACCGCCCATACCTTGCCCACCCATGCCGTGCCCGTGCAGGCCGCGCCCCGCGCGCCCACGGTGTCACCGCAACTGGCCGGGCGCGTCTACCTGGACGTGCCTTATGACGAAAAAGACGCCGCCAAACAGCTGGGTGCGCAGTGGGACAACATCCAGCGCAAATGGTGGATCACGCCCGCCATGCCGACGCGGCTCTTCCAGAAATGGCTGCGGCCGGAGACCGGGCGCGATGCCTGAGCCTGACGCTGCGCACGTACGGTGGCCCAGATGACGCATCCGAATGCCGTCGTGCGTTTCCTGTTGCTGGTGGGTGCGCTGCTTTGCCTGGCCCTGGGCGTGATCGGCATTTTCGTGCCGGGCCTGCCGACGACGGTATTCATTCTGATGGCGGCGGCTCTGGCATCGCGCGGGTCGCCTCGCCTGGCCGCGTGGCTGGAAGGGCATCGCCTGTTCGGGCCGATGATCCGGGATTGGCGCGCCCACCGTTCGGTCAGCCGCCGCGCAAAGTGGAGCGCGACCATCATGATGACGCTATGCGCCGTGCTGCTGTTCGTGACGGCCAATCATTGGGAATATGCTGCGCTGGGGTCGGCCGTGATGGTCATCGTGGCCACGTGGCTGTGGTTGCGGCCCGAGCCGCCAGGCGGCGTCGCCCCCGCTACCTCGTCACCCACCCCACCACCACGCTGACGCCCAACGCGATCAGTGCGGCCGCAAGCGCCCAGTTCGCACGCCGCGTGCGCTGATCCTGCACGGCCAGCGCCTGGGTAACGCTCTGCATCTGTTCGGTCAATTGAAGGATCAGCTCGGCCTGCTTTTCCTGCACGGCTTCGAGCTGATGCAGTTGCTCGACCAGGCTGTGGACCTGGTCCTTCGGATCGGCGTTGGGGTCGGGCGCGGCGATACGCTTGCGGTTCTTGTAGCTCTTCATCAACCGGCCCGACACATCGACGAGCACATTGGCAAGACTCAGGATTTCTCCCACGGGCAAAGCCACGATAGAACGCTCCACAGACAAGGAAAAAGGGCCGGCGCACACAACCTGTCGATCAGGTCGTGCACGCCAGCCCTTTTTTTACCATGCAGCCCTGGACGGGGCTCAGCCTGCCTCAGTCGGCAACAGCCTTGCGCACCATGCCCGCCGCGGCCGTCTGGTGGGTCGCTTCATCGATCAGGATGAAGGCCCCCGTCGTGGCGATCTCGTCGTACAGATCCACCACCAACGGATCGCGCGTGGCGATCACGACGCGGCCAATGTCATTCATCGCCAGCTGCACATTGCCATCCTGCACGTCGAGCAGTTCGTGAATGTCACGGCGCGAGACCACGGACTTGATCTTGGCCGACGTCAGCCGCGTGCCCTGCTTGAGCAAATACTTGCGCGCCGGGTTCAGCGCCTGGGTATCGAGCCAGCAGATCTCGGCATCGAACTGACGCGTGACCGTGCCGGCGGTCTCGACATGGGACAGCACGTCGCCCCGTGACGCATCCACATCTTCGTTCAACACCACGGTCACGGCATCACCGGCAATGGCCACATCCACCGAACCATCGAAGGTCACAAGGTCCTTGACGGTCGCTTCGGTGCCGGCCGGCTGCACGACGATACGATCGCCGCGGCGCAAGGTGCCGCTGGCTACCTGCCCCATATACCCGCGAAAATCATCGGCCCGGTCGCCCCCGTGCCGCGCCACCATCTGGATGGGGAAACGCAGCGCGTGGTGATCGGTGCCTTCGCGCACTTCCAGCGATTCGAGCAGCGCCAGCAACGGCTCGCCATCGAACCACGGCGTGTTGGGCGAACGGGTCACGACGTTGTCGCCGGTCAGCGCCGACAGCGGCAGCACATGAAAATGCGCGATGCCCAGCTGGGCCGCCAATACCGAATACGCTTCGCGGATGCGGTCGAACACGGCGGCGTCCCAGCCCACCAGGTCCATCTTGTTGACGGCGACAACGACATGCTGCAGGCCAAGCAGCTTGACCAGCATGCTGTGGCGGCGCGTTTGCGCCAGCAACTGGCCGTCGACCACACGGGTCGCATCGATCAGGATGATGGCCACATCGGACGTCGATGCGCCGGTCACCATGTTGCGGGTGTACTGCTCGTGCCCCGGCGCGTCGGCAATGATGAACTTGCGTTTGGGTGTCGAGAAATAGCGGTAGGCGACATCGATGGTGATGCCCTGCTCGCGCTCGGCTTCCAGGCCGTCGGTCAGCAGGGACAGGTCAATCGTGTCACCCACGGTGCGCTTGTACTTGGCGCGCGAAATCGCGTCGAGCTGGTCGGCAAAGATGCCCTTGCTGTCATACAGCAGGCGGCCGATCAGGGTCGACTTGCCATCGTCCACGGAACCCGCCGTGATCAGGCGCAGCACGCCGGTATCTTCGGTGGAAAAGAATGCGGGATCAGTCATCGCGTTCATCAGAAATAGCCTTCTTTTTTGCGGCGCTCCATCGAGGCCTCGGAGGTCTGGTCGTCCATGCGGGTCGCGCCGCGTTCGGTAATGTCGGTCACGGCGGTTTCAGCAATGATCGCGTACGGGTCGGCGGCGTCGGACGCCACCGGGCAGGTGCACGAAATGTCGCCCACCGTGCGGAAGCGCACCGTCACGTTCTCGATCGTTTCGCCATCGGCGGGCGGAGTGATCGGCGTGACCGGCACCAGCAGGCCCTTGCGGCGGATCACGTCGCGTTGATGCGCGTAATAGATCGATGGCAGCGCCAGGTTTTCGCGGGCGATGTATTGCCACACGTCCAGCTCGGTCCAGTTCGAGATCGGGAACACGCGCATGTTCTCGCCCTTGTGGACGCGCGTGTTGTACAGGTTCCAGAGCTCGGGGCGCTGGGCCTTCGGATTCCATTGGCCGAACTCGTCGCGGAACGAAAAGATGCGTTCCTTGGCGCGCGCCTTTTCTTCATCGCGGCGCGCGCCGCCGATGCATGCGTCAAAGCCAAATTCTTCGATGGCTTCGAGCAGCGTGACGGCCTGCGCGGCATTGCGCGAATCGGTTTCCTTGCGCAGCACGACCGACCCGCGCTTCATGGAATCTTCCACGCTGCGCACAATCAGGGTCTCGTTCAGTTCGGCGGCGCGGGCGTCGCGAAAGGTGATCACTTCTTCGAAGTTGTGGCCGGTATCGATGTGCATCATCGGGAACGGAAACGCACCCGGGCGGAAGGCTTTTTCAGCCAGCCGCAGCAGCACGCAGGAATCCTTGCCGCCCGAAAACAGCAGCACGGGTTTGGCGCATTCGGCCGCGACTTCACGCATGATGAAGATGGCCTGCGCTTCCAGCCAGTCGAGATGGCTGCGCGTGGGGGTCAGAGTAGTGGACATGATTCAGCCTGAACGCTTCGAAAATTCAACAACAGAGACGGGAGTGGCGGACACATTGCCCGCATGCAGCCCGCATTCCTTGGAGTCGGACGACTCCCACCACCAGCGGCCGGCACGCAGGTCTTCGCCGGGGCGGATGGCGCGGGTACAGGGTTCGCACCCGATGGACGGATAGCCCCGGTCATGCAGGGGGTTGGTCGGAACGCCAAGCCGGCGCAGCGTCTGCCACACATCGTCTTGCGTCCACAGCACCAGGGGGTTGTACTTTTCCAGACCGAACACCGGGTCGTGTTCGCGGTCGGGCAACTCGCCGCGCGTTACGGCCTGCTCGCGCCGCTGCCCGGTGATCCACGCGCTGTGGCCGGCCAGTGCGCCGCGCAGCGGGACCACCTTGCGGATTTCGCAGCAGGCCTTGCGCAGCGGCACGCTTTCGTAGAAGGCGTTGGGGCCGTGCTCGGTCACGTACTGCTCCACCGCGGCGGGATCGGGGCGGACCACGCGGATCGCCTTGCCATAGTGCGCGGTGATCGTGTCGATCATGCCCAGTGTTTCGGGATTGAGCCTGCCGGTATCCAGCGTAAAGATTTCGATCGGAATATCGTTTGCGAAGATGGCGTGCGTCAGCACCATGTCTTCGGCGGCGAGCGACGACGCCAGGACGACGTCGGGGTGCTCGGCGGCGATGTCGCGCAGCGTGGCCACCAGGGTGTCGTAACGCGCATCCGCCGCGGCGGGTGAACGCGGCGCGGCCGTGGGTGGCGTTGCCGCCGCGCTTTCATGCAATGTCGTGCTCATGTCAAGAATACCTGGGCGTTGCGCGGCCGGATGACCAGCGTTTCGCCGTTCTGCGGATTGAGTTGCTGGAATTCGGAGACCGGAATCTCCACTTCGATCGGGTTCTCGCGCCCTTCGCGCACCAGTTCCAGATAGGCGCTGGGGCCCGACAGGTACGCACGCGAAAACGTGGTGACGATGCCTTCATCGCCGGCCGCGCCGCGTCGCACGTCGAACTCGTGCGGGCGCACATAGGCGGTCGCCTTGGCGTCTTGCGCCGATGCGTGTTCAGGCGTCTGCAGCGCATAGCCTTCCACATCGACCACGCCGCCGTGCGCCCGGCCCTGGAACTGGTTCACGTCCCCCAGGAAGCCGTACACGAATGGCGTTGCGGGGCGTTCCCACACTTCGCGCGGCGTGCCCACCTGTTCGATCCTGCCCTGGTTCATCAGCACCACGCGGTCGGCCACTTCCAGGGCTTCTTCCTGGTCGTGCGTCACGAACACGCTGGCCACATGCAGTTCATCATGCAGGCGGCGCAGCCAGCGGCGCAGTTCCTTGCGGACCTTGGCATCCAGGGCGCCGAAGGGCTCGTCCAGCAGCAGCACGCGCGGTTCCACGGCCAGCGCCCGCGCCAGCGCGATACGTTGACGCTGTCCGCCCGACAGTTGCGACGGGTAGCGGTCCGACAGCCAATCCAGCTGCACCAGGTTCAGCAGGCGGTGGACCTTCTCGCGAATCTCGGCATCGCTCGGGCGAATGCTGCGGGGTTTGACGCGCAAGCCGAACGCCACGTTCTCGAACACGGTCATGTGCCGGAACAACGCGTAGTGCTGGAACACGAAGCCGACCTGGCGTTCACGCACGTGCACGTCGGTCGCGTCTTCGCCCGAAAACAGCACGCTGCCCTGGTCAGCCGTTTCCAGTCCCGCGATGATGCGCAGCAGCGTGGTCTTGCCACAGCCCGACGGGCCCAGCAGCGCAACCAGTTCGCCCGATTCGATATGCAGCGAAATGTTGTCGAGCGCCTTGAAGGACCCGAAGGCCTTGGACAGATTGCGGACTTCAATACTCATGGGGAATCCTTGTGCCGATCATGCGGCAAGGGTCTGTGGTCGAACCGGGGGTTGGCCCGGCCCCGGCGCCGCGCTTGCGGCCGGACCGGGGTACTCGGCGGGCAGGCCGGCTTCGGCGCCCTGCCGCGACGATCGCCACTCGACCAATGATTTCAACACCAGGGTCACCAGCGCCAGCACCGCCAGCATGGAGGCCACCGCAAACGACGCCTGGTAGGCATATTCGTTGTACAGAATTTCGACGTGCAACGGGATGGTGTTGGTCTCGCCCCGGATCCGTCCGGAGACGACCGACACCGCCCCGAATTCTCCCATGGCGCGCGCGTTGCACAGGATCACGCCGTACAGCAGGCCCCACTTGATGTTGGGCAGCGTGACACGGCGAAAGATCTGCCAGCCCGACGCGCCCAGGGTCAGCGCGGCCTGCTCTTCTTCGCTGCCCTGCGCCTGCATCAGCGGGATCAGTTCACGCGCCACGAACGGGAAGGTGACAAAGGTGGTGGCCAGCACCACCCCCGGCACCGCGTAGACGATCTTCAGGTCATGCGCCTGCAGCCATTCCCCGAACCAGCCCCGGCTGCCGAACAGCAGCACATAGACCAGGCCCGCCACCACCGGCGACACCGAGAACGGCAGGTCGATCAGGGTGATCAGCGCCTGCTTGCCGCGGAACTGGAACTTGGTAATCGACCACGCGGCCGAGATACCCAGCAGCACGTTGAGCGGCACCGCGATCAGCGCGACCAGCAAGGTCAATTTGATGGCCGACCAGGCATCGGGTTCCACCAGGGCTTCCAGATACAGCACCCAGCCCTTCTTGAAGGCCTCGACAAACACGGCCACCAGCGGCAGCACCAGGAACAACGCAAGAAACGCAAAGGCGATGCCCAGCAGCAGGACGCGTACGGCGACCGGTTCGGTCAGATGATCGGGACGGGAGGCGGACATCAGATCGCCCTCCCGACGCCGCGCCTGGCTTGCCACCATTGCAAGGCATTGATGGCGAGCAGCAGCACGAACGAGAACACCAGCATGACGGTGGCGATCGCCGCCGCGCCAGCGTAGTCGTATTGTTCAAGCTTGCTGATGATCAGCAGCGGCGTGATTTCGGACACCATGGGCATGTTTCCAGAAATGAAGACCACGGACCCGTATTCCCCCACCGCGCGGGCAAACGACAGCGCGAATCCGGTCAGCAGGGCTGGCAGCAAGGTGGGCAGCAACACGCGCACAAAGGTCTGCACCCGCCCGGCCCCCAGGCTGGCCGCAGCTTCTTCCAGTTCGCGTTCGGCGTCTTCCAGCACGGGTTGCACGGTACGCACCACGAACGGCAGGCCGATGAAGATCAGCGCCACCACCACACCCAGCGGCGAGTACGCGACCTTGATGCCCAGCGGTTCCAGATAGCGACCCAGCCAGCCGTTCTGTGCGTACAGCGCGGTCAGTGCAATGCCTGCCACCGCGGTGGGCAGCGCAAACGGCAGGTCGACCAGGGCGTCGACGATCTTCTTGCCGGGAAAGGTGTAGCGCACCAGGCACCACGCCACGATGGACCCGAACACCAGATTCACCAGGGCCGCAATGAAGGCGGCCCCGAAGGTCAGCTGATAGGACGCGACCACGCGCGGCGCCGTGACGGTGGCCCAGAACGTGGCCCAGTCCACCGTCGCACTTTTGAAGAACAGCGCGGACAGCGGTATCAGCACGATCAGACTGGTATAGAGCACGGTAAAGCCCATGCTCAGGCCGAAGCCCGGTAGCACGCCAACGCGCCGTGCGCGAAGAGGCCGGGACGGTCGGGACACAACGGGCGGCAGCGATGCCGGTGCGTGGGCGCTCATGCAGCACCCCGTCCGGAACGCAAACGGCGCGCCCGTGGCGCGCTCCGTTTACCGCAGCTTGAAGCTACGCCAAGAATCATTTTTTGCCTGGTTGATAAAGCTGATCGAACGTCCCGCCGTCGGCGAAGTGGGTCTTTTGCGCCTTCTGCCATCCACCGAAGACATCGTCGATGGTGATGAGCTTGACCTTGGGATAGGCGGACGCGTACTTGGCGGCCACTGCCGGATCCCGCGGGCGGTAATAGTTCTTGGCGATGATTTCCTGGGCTTCCGGCGTGTAGAGGAACTTGAGATACGCCTCGGCCGTGGCGCGAGTGCCCTTCTTGTCGACGTTCCTGTCGACAACGGCCACCGGCGGTTCGGTCAGGATGCTGAGCGAGGGCGCCACGATTTCGAACTTGTCCGGACCGAGGTCTTTCAGGGACAGCAACGCTTCGTTTTCCCACGCCAGCAGCACGTCGCCCAGACCGCGTTCCACGAACGAGGTCGTGGCGCCGCGGGCGCCGCTATCCAGAACGGGCACGTGTTTGAACAATTCACCGATATAGGCACGCGCACTGGCTTCGTTGCCGCCCGGCTGCGCCAAGGCATAGGCCCAGGCGGCCAGGTAGTTCCAGCGGGCGCCGCCCGAGGTCTTGGGGTTGGGCGTAATGACCGACACGCCCGGCTTGATCAGGTCGCCCCAATCCTTGATGCCTTTGGGATTGCCCTTGCGCACCAGGAAGACGATGGTGGACGTGTAAGGCGAGCTGTTCTGCGGCAGGCGTTTTTGCCAGTCGGCAGGCAAGGCCTTGGCGTTTTCGGCAATGGCGTCAATGTCATAGGCCAGCGCCAGCGTGACCACGTCGGCATCCAGGCCGTCGATGACCGAACGCGCCTGGGTGCCCGAGCCGCCATGCGACTGGCGCACGGTCACGGCAACGTTGGCTTCCTTCAGGTACTTGGCGGCAAACGCCTTGTCGATGTCCTTGTACAGCTCGCGAGTCGGGTCGTACGACACGTTCAGCAAGGTCTGCTTGGTCTGCGCATGCACGGCAGGCGCCGCGGCGATCATCGATGCCAAGGCCACCGCCACACCCAGAGTCTTCCAACGTGTCATGCCCGCTTCCCCTGCTTCATTGTCGAGCCGCCATAATCCATGACGCGGCGCAACAAGGGAACGAACTCTTTGCTTATTGTTTATTCCATAAAGCCATATGGAAGGGGTACGTTAGAACATTCGTGTCTTTATGCGCTGAGCAGATGAGGTCATGCAAAGACGGTCGTTGGATATGGCTTACGTAAACGGCACCATGTGCGGTTTACGGGAGATTGCGTCCCGCCCAAGGAGCATCAGCGTGAATTTCCAGCAACTGCGTTCGGTACGGGAGGCCTTGCGCCGTGACTTCAATCTGACCGAGGTGGCCAATACCTTGTTCACGTCCCAGCCCGGTGTCAGCCGGCAGATACGGGAACTGGAAGATGAACTGGGCATTACCCTGTTCGACCGTGCCGGCAAACGCCTGACCGGCCTGACGGAACCCGGCAAGGAAGTGATCAAGATCATCGAAAGGCTGCTGATCGAACAGGAAAACCTGAAGCGCGCCGCACAGGAATTCTCGTCACGCGACCTGGGCCGGCTCACGCTGGCGACAACCCACACCCAGGCACGTTATGCCTTGCCGGTCGTGGTGCAGGCATTCCGGCAGCGCTTTCCACACGTGCGGCTCAACCTGCAGCAAGGATCGCCCACGCACATTGCCGAATGGGTCGCCGCGGGCGAGGCCGACATCGGCATCGCCACCGAAAGCCTGGCCAACGACACCCGGCTGCGCTCGTTCGCAGGCTACCGCTGGAGCCACGTCGTGGTCGTGCCCCATGGCCATCCGCTGGCAAGTGTCGCGCGCCTGACCCTGGATGAGTTGACCGACCATCCCGTCATTACCTATGACACTGGCCTGACCGGCCGGTCGCGTATTGACGAGGCCTTTGCGCACGCCGACCTGACGCCTGACATCGTGCTGACCGCGATGGACGCCGACGTGATCAAGACCTACGTGGCCGCGGGCCTGGGCGTCGGGATCATTGCATCGGTGGCCTACGATCCGGAAGAAGACCGCAAGCTGGTGGCGGTGTCGGCCGAACACTTGTTCGCGTCCAACATGACCCGGGTTGCGATTCGCAAGGGTGCCTACCTGCGCAACTTTGCGCTGTCGTTCATCGAGATGTTCGCGCCCCACCTGAGCCGGCAGTCGCTGCTCGGGACCGGCGGCGGCGACCCGCTCGAATCCCACGACGCCACCTTTACCCCGGCCGGCCCGCTCCGATCGATCGCCGCGTCTGCCCAGGCGTGAGCGGGCCCATCGACTCCATCAGGCGGCGCCAATGACAAAGCCGGCGTTCTTGCGAACGCCGGCTTTTGTTTTACCCGGGCAGACGGCCAGGCCGTCCATCCATGACTTCAACCCTGCCGCTTCGATGCGGCCTTAGTTGAACTTGCCCGTCTTGCCACCGATGCTGTAGCGGCCTGCACCCAGGAAGGCGATGGCCAGACCCGTGAACAGGAAGAAGGCCTGCAGTTCCAGGGCCCAGCCGCCGGTCTTGGTGATCGTGCCGAACTGGCCCATGTGCGCCAGGAAAAGTGCGAACAACATGTTGATGACGACCAGCACGCCCCCAACACGGGCGTAGATGCCCAGGATCAGCAGGATCGGCGCAAGCACCTCGCCCACATACGCGCCGTACGCCACGAAGGCCGGCAGGCCATGTGACGCCAGCATGCCCTCGGCGCCACCGACGCCGTTGAATACCTTGTTGATTCCGTGCAGCAGAATCAGGATGCCCAGCGTCAGGCGCAAAATCAGTTTGCCGAGGTCGTCGGTGTTGTTCATCAGCAGATCCCTAGTGATCGAGTTGGACGAGACCGTGACCCTATCAGGACAATGCCCAGCCGTCGAGAGTTGCTCTGCCATGGACCCGGTTGGGGCCTTACTTGTTGGGTTGCGGCGTCGTGCGCAGGTAAGGCTTGACGACCGTATGGCCCTTGGGGAACTTGGACTTGATGACTTCCGGGTCCTGGATCGAGGGCAGGATGATCACGTCTTCGCCATCTTTCCAGTTGACCGGTGTGGCCACGCTGTACTGATCGGTCAGCTGCAGCGAATCGATCACCCGCAGGATTTCGTCAAAGTTGCGGCCGGTGCTGGCCGGGTAGGTGATGGTCAGGCGGACCTTCTTGGCCGGGTCGATCACGAAGACCGAGCGTACCGTGGCGGTGGCGCTGGCGTTCGGATGGATCATGTCGTACAGCGTGGCGACCTTGCGATCGGCGTCGGCCAGGATCGGGAAGTCCACGGTGGTGTTCTGGGTTTCGTTGATGTCGCCGATCCACTTCTGGTGCGACGCGGCTTCGTCCACGGACAGGGCCAGCACCTTCACATTGCGCTTGGCAAATTCCTGCGCCAGCTTGGACGTGTAGCCCAGTTCAGTCGTGCAGACGGGGGTGAAGTCGGCCGGGTGCGAAAACAGCACACCCCAGCTGTCGCCAAGGTACTCATGGAACTTGATGCGGCCCTTGGATGAGTCCTGCTCGAAGTCGGGGGCGGTGTCGCCTAGGCGTAATGTCGACATGGTGTTCTCCACGTAATGGTTTTGTATCGGTAATGCCGTTGCAGCGGGGCAGTCGCAGCCGACCATTCTGGAGGCTGGACGCGCGCCGGCGAACCAATACTTGCACATATCGATATGCCAGGCAAAGGCCGGCCGGTGCGATTTGGCGGCCTGCAAGGGGCATCGCCCTATAGAACTTATAGTAATTAACAAAACATTAAATCTTCGTTCCAAGTAATGAAGACTGCAGGGATGATGCACCCCATGCGTCTACAACCCCTGATCGTCCCTGGCTGGCGCAATTCCGGCCCCGAGCACTGGCAAAGCGCCTGGGAAGCCTGCTTGCCGCGCGCCAGCCGCGTGGTACAGGCCGACTGGGAAACGCCGCGGCTGGCCGACTGGGTGGCGGAACTGTCGGCGGCGATCGAAGCGTCGAACCGCCCGCCGCTGCTGATTGCCCACAGCCTGGGCTGCATGACGGTGGCGCATCTGCCGCTGGGCATCCGCGACAAGGTGGCGGGTGCGCTGCTGGTGGCCCCAGCCGACGTGGAACGACCCAATGCGCCCGACACGCTGCACAGCTTCCGCCCGGTGCCCCTGCACACCCTGCCCTACCCAAGCGTAGTGGTGGCCAGCACCAACGACCCGTATTGCTCGCTGGACCGCGCGCGCCGCTTTGCCGATGCGTGGGGCAGCCGGCTTGAAGTGCTGGAAGACGCCGGGCACATCAACGTGGCGTCAGGCTATGGCGACTGGCCCCAAGGCCTGAAATTGCTGGCAGCCTTGCGCCGGCGCGCGCGCTGGCGCGTGCCCGTGGCGGTCTGTCGCACGCCCCCGCTGGCCGGCCATGTGCCGCCGCTGGGCTCGCACTGATCTCTCTCTTCATTTTTTTCGCAGTCCATCAAGGAACCCGAGTTCATGTTCAAGAAATTCATCGCGTTGAGCGCCGTTACCGTGGCCGCCTTTGCCGGCGGCGCGGCGCATGCCCAGGACAAAACCCTGCTCAACAGTTCCTATGATGTGGCGCGCGAATTGTTCGAAGCCGTCAATCCCAAGTTCATCGCGGCCTACAAGGCCGAGTCGGGCGAGACCCTGGTCATCAATCAGTCGCATGGCGGCTCGTCGCGTCAGGCGCAGGCCATCGTCCAGGGTCTGAAGGCCGACGTGGTCACCTTCAACCAGGTGACCGATGTCGACTTTTTGGCCGACCGCAATCTGCTGGCCAAGGATTGGCAAAAGAAGTTCGCCAACAACAGCTCGCCCTTCTACAGCACCATCGCGTTTTTGGTGCGCAAGGGCAATCCCAAGAACATCAAGTCGTGGGACGACCTGGTGCGCGACGACGTGAAGCTGGTCTTCCCGAATCCCAAAACGTCGGGCAACGCGCGCTACACCTATCTGGCGGCCTGGCTCTACGCCAACCAGCAGACCAAGGGTGACGACGCCAAGACCAAGGCCTTCGTGGGCAAGCTGCTCAAGAACGTGGCCGTGTTCGATACCGGTGGCCGCGGCGCCACGGTCAGCTTTGCCGAACGCGCGCAAGGAGACGTGCTGTTGAGCTTCGAATCGGAAGTGAACAACATCAAGAACGAGTTCAAGAGCGCGGGCTACGAAGTGGTCGTGCCGCCGGTCAGCATCCTGGCCGAATTCCCGGTGGCCGTGGTCGACAAGGTGGTCGACGCCAAGGGCACCCGCAAGGAAGCAACGGCCTACCTGAACTATCTTTACACCAAGGAAGCCCAAACGCAGCTCACGACGTTTTATTATCGTGTCCACAACCCTGAGGTCGTGAAGGCGACGGCAAGCCAGTTCCCCGCCGTCAAGCTGCTTCGCGCAGAAGAGCTGTTCGGTTCGTGGGACAACATCACCAAGACCCACTTCGGTTCGAACGGCATTCTCGACCAGTTGCTCGCTCAGGGACGATAACCTCGGGACTTCGACGCCCGACGAGTAATAGGACACCTGGTGCCCCGATCAACCCTGTTTTTTACCCGGCATCCCACGCTGCCGGGATTCACGCTCAGCTTCGGTCTGAGCGTGTTGTTTTTGAGCCTGGTCATTTTGCTGCCGCTGTCGGCGCTGTTCATCTATACCAGCGGCATGTCGTGGCAGGAATTCTGGGGCGCGATATCCGACCCCCGCGTGGTCGCCAGCTACAAGGTGACCGCGTTGGCCGCTATGTACTCGACGATCGTCGTGACCGGGGTCGGGCTGCTGCTGGCCTGGATCATCACCCGCTATGACTTTCCGGGACGCAAGCTGGTCGATACATTGGTCGACCTGCCCTTCGCGTTGCCGACCGCCGTGGCCGGCCTGACCATGGCCGCGCTGTTCGCCGCCAATGGGTGGATCGGCCAATACTTTGCGATGTTCGACATCAAGATCGCGTATGCCTTTCCGGGCATCGTGATCGCCATGATCTTTACCAGCCTGCCCTTCGTGGTGCGCGCCGTGCAGCCCGTGCTGCAGGACGTCGGCCCCGAATACGAAGAGGCCGCGCATACGCTGGGGGCGACCCGCGCGCAGACCTTCTGGCGCGTGATTCTGCCGTCGCTGGTGCCGGCCCTGGTGACGGGTGCGTCGCAAGCCTTCATCCGCAGCCTGGGTGAATTCGGCGCGGTGATCCTGATCGCGGGCAACATGCCGTTCGAAACCGAAGTCACGTCACTCATGATCTTCGTGCGGCTGGCCGAATTCAATTACCCGTCGGCAGCTGCGATCGCGTCGGTGGTGCTCTTGGCCTCGCTGGTGCTGCTGTTCACGCTGCAGCTGCTGCAAGGCCGTTTCCTTTCCTGGCAACGCAGGGGCTAGCCATGCAGAAACCTCGTGGTTGGCAACAATGGTCATTGGTGGCGGCAGGCCTGGTCTGCGTCGTGGTGCTGCTGATCCTTCCGCTCGTCATCATCTTTGCCAAGGCGTTCAGCGCCGGGTGGGCGGCGGTGGCGACGAACCTGGCGGACCCCGACATGGTTCACGCCATCCAGCTCACCCTGTTCACCGCGGCCATTACCGTTCCGGTCAATCTGGTGTTCGGCATCCTGCTGGCCTGGTGCGTGACGCACTATGAATTTCGGGGACGCAAGCTGCTGGTCACGCTAATCGACATTCCGTATGCCACGTCGCCCGTGGTCGCCGGCCTGTGCTATCTGGTGATCTATGGCAGTGAAAGCGCATTGGGCGCGTGGTTCTCGGCGCACGATATCCAGCTCATGTTTGCGTGGCCCGGCATCGTGATGGTCACGATCTTTGTGACCTCGCCATTCGTTGCCCGCATCCTGATCCCGCTGATGCAGGCGCAAGGCAGCGACGAAGAACAGGCCGCGCTGACCTTGGGTGCGGGCGGCTGGCAGATCTTCCGCCGCGTGACGCTGCCCAATATCAAATGGGCGCTGCTGTATGGCGTCGTGATCACCAACGCGCGCGCGGTGGGGGAATTTGGCGCGGTGTCGGTGGTGTCCGGTGCGATCCGCGGGCAGACGGTGAATCTGCCGCTGCTGGTGGAACAACTGAACGATGACTACAAGACGGTGGGTGCGTTTACGGCGGCAGGGTTGCTGGCGTGCATGGCGCTGCTGACCCTGGTGCTGAAGACGGTCATGGAGTGGTCGCAAAGCCGGCGGGAGCAAGGTCCCGCCGCACGGTTGGGTGTGCGGCATTGAACCGCGGTATGCGCTAGACCGCGACCAGCTTGCGGTTCGCCGCTCCGGGCAAGGCGCGCAGGCTTTTGTTCAAGGACGCCTGGTAGGTCTTGACCTGCACCGTGTCCACCACGTACCAGTCGGATCGCGCTTCGGTGGCGGTTACTGTCATGACCAGATAGCCGCGCTTCGCGGTTTCGGCGTACTTGAGCGACCCGGCCAGCCGGGCGCCTGCGCCCAGGGTGTTCAGGTTGGCCAACGACGTCAACGCAAAGGCCAGCTGGTCAGCCGGAAAGCCGGCGCCCAGGTATTCCTCGAAGCCCGGCGACGTGACAGATGACGTGGCAAACTCCACCCCCACCGCCGTTCCGGCAAAGCTGCCCGCGCCCACGCGCAAGTCGCTGGACCACGCGTTGTGCGTGTCGCCCGCCAGCACCACCAGGTTCTTGTCCAGCGCACGCGCGATCTCGTACACCGTTTCGCGCGCGGCCCAGTAGCCGTCCCACGAATCCAGGTTGTACGGAATCGACGGCAAAGACAGCAAGGCCTTTTGCGCGGCGGTCAGGGTCGGATCGCCGGCGGCCTGCCGGCCCAGCAGGGTCAGATAGGCGGCGGGGTCCAGCTTGATGGCAGCCGGGATCTGCACGTTGCCGAGTTGCCCGGCGCCTTGCAGCAGCCCCAGCAACACCGGCAACGGAATCTGCACCGCGCCCATCAGCACCTGCTGGCCGAGCACCTGCCAGGTGGCTTTGGACGCCGCCATGCGCTGCTGCAGCCACGTGGTCTGCTCCGTGCCCAGCAACTGGCGATCGGACTTGGACACATCACCGGCAAACTGCGCCAGAAAAGCCTGCACGCCCGCCACGGGATCGGGATTGCCCAGCAAGGCCGGAAAGTAGGTGCTGTAGTCGAGCTGCTTGTTCCGGGCGATCACGCGGGTGTCCAGCATGTGCAAGGACAACAGCTCGCCAAAGTCGAAGCTGCGGTAGATCTTGTTGAGCGGGCTTTGTTCGCGGGTGGGCAGCCACTCGTGGTACGCCCGCATGGCCGCAGCCTTGCGCAGTGCGAAGTCGCCTTCCGTGGCAGGCTGGTGGTTTTCGGCGCCGTCGGTCCACGTGTCGTTGGCGATTTCGTGATCATCCCACACGGTGATGAAGGCCATGGCGGCATGGGCTTTCTGCAGGTCCGGATCGCTGCGGTATTGCGCATAGCGACGGCGGTAGTCGGCCAGCGCCACGATCTCGTTGGCCGGGTCCGATACGCGGCCCAGGGCGGCGGCCTTTTCCGAAGCATAACCCGTGCTGGCGTATTCGTAGATGTAGTCGCCCAGGTGGATGGCCGCGTCCAGGTCCGTGCGTTTGGCGACTTCGGCATACACATGGAAGTAACCGGCCGGGTAGTTGGAACACGACAGCACGGCCAGGCGGACGGCATCGACCTTGCCTACGGGCAGCGTCTTGCCCTTGCCGGTTGGCGACGTACGGTTGCCCTTGCGGAAGCGGTAGCGGTAGACGGTGGCAGGCGACAGGCCATCCACATCGACCTTGACGGTAAAGTCACGCGATGCGTTGGTGGTGGCCGATCCGGACTTGACGACAGTGGCAAAGGCGTCATCGGTCGCAACCTGCCAGTCGACCGTCACGTCGCCGTCGCCATTGCCTTCGGGCACGGCGCGGGTCCAGATCACCAGGCGGCTGGACAGCGGGTCGCCGCTGGCCACCCCATGCGTGAAGCCGACGGCGGGATCGGCGTCGTCGCCGCCCCCACAGGCAGCCAGACCGAGCGTGGCCGACACCGAGGCGGTGCCAGCGGCCACACGCCGGAAGAAACGACGGCGTGACAAAGCAGTGGAGTCGGCCATGGCCATTCCCGAAAATGAAGTCTCGGGAGTGTGGGCGCGCTGCGTGACAGCAGGATGAAGGCGGGCGGTGCGAAGGCGGGCGGTCAGCCTTCCGTGTGGATCGTGTTGACGGGCGTCTCTTCCGGCGGGGGCAGGATCTCGCGCACGAGTTCGGACGGGCGGCACAGGCGCACGCCCAGCTTGGTCGATACGATCGGGCGATTGATCAGGATGGGATTGTCCACCATGGCATCCAGCAACTGTTCGTCGGTCACCGCCGGATCATTCAGGCCCATTTCGACATACAACGACTCTTTCTGGCGGACCAGGTCACGGACGTCCACACCGGCCTGTCGAGCCAGCCCGGCCAGGGTGTCGCGCGACGGCGGCGTCTTCAGGTACTCGATAACAGTCGGCTCGTAGCCCAACGATTCCAGCAGCGCGAGCGTGGCCCGCGACGTGCCGCAAGCCGGGTTGTGATAGATGGTGGGTTGCATGATCAGAATTGGTCCGGGTCGAGGGCGAGCACATCGGCGCTGCCGTCAAGAATCGCCGTGCGAAGAGCACTGGCGCGAGGCAGGATGTTAGAGCAATAGAAGCGGGCCGTCGCCAGCTTGCCGGTAAGGAAGGGTTCCAGATCCCCGGCGGCCATGCGGTCGCGGCAGACCGCGGCGGCACGCGCCATCTGCCAGCCGCCATGCACATAGCCGGACAGCATCAGGTAGGGCACGCTGCCGGCATGCACTTCGCGCGGCTGCGCCTTGGTCTGCGCGACCACGTAGTCCACGCAGGCTTCCAGATCGGCAATGCCGGTGGCAAGGAAGTGGGCGATATCGCTCAGGTCGGCCAGGCCGGCGCCGGCGACCGAGGTGGCCGGCGTCGACAGCAAGGCGTCATGGGTCTCGCGCATGGCGGCGATCACCCCGCGGGCCACCGCGCCCTGGTCGCGCGCCGTCTTGCGGCCGACCAGGTCATTGGCCTGGATGGCGGTGGTGCCTTCATAGATCGCCAGGATGCGGGCGTCTCGATAGTGCTGCGCGGCGCCCGTCTCTTCGATGAAACCCATGCCGCCGTGCACCTGCACGCCCACCGACGTGACCTCGTTGGCCATCTCGGTGGCAAAGCCCTTCACGATCGGCACCATGTACTCGTGAAAGGCCTGGTTCTTCTGGCGCACGTCGGCATCCGGATGACGATGCGCAAAATCGAATGCGCCCGCGGCCACATAGGCCACGGCGCGCGACGCCTGCGTCAGCGCCCGCATCGTCATCAGGTTGCGGCGCACGTCGGGGTGATGCACGATCGCGACCGGGCCGGCGGACCCTTCCACTGCGCGGCTTTGCACCCGGTCGCGTGCGTAGGCCACGGCCTGCTGCATGGCGCGCTCGGCAATCGCCACGCCCTGCACGCCTACCGCAAATCGCGCCGCGTTCATCATGATGAACATGGTTTCCAGGCCGCGATGTTCCGTCCCGATCAGGGTGCCAAGGGCGCCGGCGCCCACGTCGCCCTGGTTGTCACCGTACAGCAGCACGGCCGTCGGGCTGGCCTTGATGCCCAGCTTGTGTTCGAGCGATGCGCACCACACGTCGTTGCGCGCGCCCAGCGAACCGTCGTCATTGACCAGGAACTTGGGCACCATGAACAGCGAGATGCCCTTTACGCCTTCCGGCGCGTCCGGCAGGCGCGCCAGGACCATGTGCACGATGTTCTCGGCCAGGTCATGCTCGCCATACGTGATGTAGATTTTTTGCCCGAACAGGCGATAGGTGCCGTCGCCCTGGGGCACGGCCCGCGTGCGCACCTGCGACAGATCGGATCCGGCCTGCGGCTCCGTCAGGTTCATGGTGCCGGTCCACGTGCCGTCCACCAGCTTGGGCACGTACAGGGCGCGCTGTGCGGGCGTACCCGCCGTCAGCAGCACTTCGATCGCGCCATCGGTCAGCAGCGGGCACAGGCCGAACGACAGGCTGGCCGCGTTCAGGTTTTCGACGCAGGGGGTCGCCAGCAGCTTGGGCAGGCCCTGCCCGCCGAATTCCGTGGGATGGGACAGCCCCTGCCAGCCGCCGGTCACGAACTCGCGAAAGGCGGCCTTGAAACCGGGGGATGTGGTGACCACGCCATCGGCCAGCGTGGCGGGCTGGCGGTCGGCGGCATGATTCAGCGGCGCGACCGCGTCCTGCAGCAGCCGCGCGTTTTCTTCAAGGACGGCATCGACGATCTCGGGCGCGATATCGTCGCCGCCGGGCAGCTGCCGTACCTTGTCCAGCCCCGCAAGCTCATTGAGAACAAAGCGGATGTCTCGTAGGGGTGCGACAAAAGCCATGGGTATCCTCCGCCCGGCAGGGGGTGAAACAGCGCGCTGAAAACAAACACGCCGGCCCATGAAGGGGGCCGGCGGCGGGGACTGCGGGGTGCTGGCAGTCCGGTTGCCCGGATTGCCCTGCGACGATTACAGCGCCTGGACCAGTTCCGGCACCGCCGTGAACAGGTCAGCCACCAGACCGTAGTCGGCCACGCCAAAGATCGGCGCTTCGGCATCCTTGTTGATCGCCACGATCACCTTGGAATCCTTCATGCCGGCCAGGTGCTGGATGGCGCCCGAAATGCCGATGGCAACATACAGCTGCGGCGCAACGATCTTGCCGGTCTGGCCGACCTGCCAGTCGTTCGGCGCGTAGCCTGCGTCCACCGCGGCGCGCGATGCGCCCATGGCGGCGCCCAGCTTGTCGGCCAGCGGCTCGAGCAGCTTGAAGTTGTCGGCGTTGCCCATGCCGCGGCCACCCGAGACCACGG
This sequence comes from Pigmentiphaga litoralis, assembly GCF_013408655.1. Lineage (NCBI taxonomy): Bacteria > Pseudomonadati > Pseudomonadota > Betaproteobacteria > Burkholderiales > Alcaligenaceae > Pigmentiphaga > Pigmentiphaga litoralis. The sequence goes on along the minus strand of NZ_JACCBP010000003.1, from coordinate 114,309 downwards.
CCTTGGCGGCGGTCAGTTCCGGACGATCGCTTTTTGCGACTTCGCGGCCGACAAAGGCGGCCTTGCCGGCATCGCCCACGGCCGACAGGGTTTCGACCGTGCCCGACCCGCCCGTGGCGGCAGCGCCGTCGAACGCGGTGGTCCGGACGGTAATGACCTTGACCGGGTCGGCCGACTGCACCGTGGCGATCGCGTTGCCGGCGTAGATCGGTCGCTGGAAGGTATCAGGCGATTCGACGGCAATGATGTCGGACACCTGGGCCACATCCAGCTTGGCCGCCACGCGCGGGGCAATGTTCTTGCCGTAGGCCGTGGCGGTGAACAGCAGGTGGCTGTACTGGTTGCCACCGGCCACGGCCAGCACCTGCTCGGCCACGTTTTCGGCCAGGCCTTCGGCAAACGCGGGGGCGTCAGCCAGCAGGACCTTGGTCACACCGGCCACTTGCGCAGCGGCGTCGGCCGCGGCTTGCGCGCCGGAACCGGCAATCAGCACATGGATGTCGCCGCCAATCTTCGCGGCGGCCGTGACGGCGTTCAGCGTGGCGGGCTTGAGGCTGGCGTTATCGTGTTCTGCAATGACGAGCGTTGTCATGATTGTCATACCACCTTGGCTTCGTTCTTGAGCTTGTCGACCAACGTCGCGACGTCGGCCACCTTGACACCGGCCTGGCGCGCAGGCGGCTCGGACACCTTGAGTGTCTTCAGGCGCGGCGCCACGTCCACGCCCAGGTCTTCCGGCTTGACGGTTTCCAGCGGCTTCTTCTTGGCCTTCATGATGTTGGGCAGCGTGACATAACGCGGCTCATTCAGGCGCAGGTCGGTCGTGACCACGGCCGGCAGCGTCAATGACAAGGTTTCCAGGCCGCCGTCGACTTCGCGGGTGACCGTGGCCTTGCCGTCGGCGACTTCGACCTTGCTGGCGAACGTGGCTTGCGGCCAGCCCAGCAGCGCGGCCAGCATCTGGCCGGTCTGGTTCGAATCGTCGTCGATCGCCTGCTTGCCCAGGATCACCAGCTGCGGCTGTTCCTTGTCGACCAGCGCCTTGAGCAGCTTGGCCACGGCCAGCGGCTGCAGTTCGACGGTGGATTCGACCAGGATCGCGCGGTCGGCGCCGATGGCCATCGCCGTCCGCAGCGTTTCCTGGCTTTGCGTCACGCCGCAAGACACGGCCACGACTTCGGTCGCCACGCCTTTTTCCTTGAGGCGCGTGGCCTCTTCGACGGCGATCTCGTCGAACGGGTTCATCGACATCTTGACGTTCGCGATGTCCACGCCCGATTGATCGGACTTGACGCGTACCTTGACGTTGTAGTCAACCACACGCTTGACTGGCACCAGCACCTTCATGAAGCGGCCTCTCGAGTTGGGCCCCGGCTGCAACTGCCCGGGGGATTACCAAAGGAATCTTTATCAGCCCTTTATTATGCCGCCATTTGCCAGGACGATCCTGAAGGGGGGATACGGCCCGGCAGAAGGGTCGGCATCCTGGCCGCGCGGGTCCGCCGAACGGATCAGATGCCCGCCAGCGCCTTGATGTGCGCGGTCACACTGCGGCCTAGCGCCGACAGGTTGTAGCCGCCTTCCAGGCTGCTGACGACGCGGCCCTGGGCGTGCGCCTGCGCCACGGCCACCATCTGCGTCGTCATCCACGCAAAGTCCGCTTCCACCAGGCCCATCTGGCCCAGATCGTCTTCGCGGTGCGCATCGAACCCGGCGGAAATCAGGATCAGTTGCGGCTTGAAGGCATGCAGGCGCGGCAGCCAGACGGTTTCCACCAGGTCGCGGATCGCCCCGCCGGTCGTGTAGGCCGGGACGGGCTGGTTCAGCATGTTCGGCGCCGGATGGTCGGCCCCGCTATGCGGATAGAAGGGATGCTGGAAGAAGCCACACATCAGGATGCGCGGATCGTTGCTCAGCGCGGCCTCGGTCCCGTTGCCGTGGTGCACGTCAAAGTCGATCACGGCCACCCGCTCCAGACCATGATGGTCCAGCGCATGGCGGGCGGCCACGGCGATATTGCTCAGGAAACAAAAGCCCATGGCCCGGTCCGGACACGCATGGTGCCCCGGCGGACGCACCGAGCAGAAGGCAGTATCCGATTCGCCCGCCATGACCGCATCGACCGCGGCAATGCCCGCGCCGGCCGCATGCAGCGCCGCGGCGTGGGTGTGCGGGTTCAATGAGGTATCGGGATCGATCTCGGCATAGCCTTCGGCCGGCGAGCGGCGGGCGAGTTCGGCCAGGTAAGCAGGTGTGTGCACACGCAACAACGCCTCTTGGGGCGCGGCGGGTGCTTCGCGTTCGTCCAGATAGGGCAGCACGCCGGACGCAAGCAGCTGATCCGTGATGGCGTCCAGGCGTAGCGGCGTTTCGGGGTGCCATTCGCCCATTTCGTGCAAGCGGCATTCGGGGTGGGTAAAAAACAGCGTGGCCATGCGTGAAAAGGGTCTCCGACTTGCAACCGTGGCTGACACCGTGCAGCATCCTCGTTTTCCTTGCTTCAGCCAACCGGGTAATTACGCGTGCCTTTCTCCGATCGACTCTACCGCCCTGCCCTTCTCCCGTCCCGAACCGCCTGGGTCCTTTGCCTGACCGCCGGCGTGCTGGCGGGCTGCGCGTCCACCGAGCCGGCCGCGGGCGACATGATGTCGACGCCTGCGGGCGGGGGCACGGTAGTCGCCGCGGGCGGCGCGCCGGGCACGGCGACGGGATCGCCGGGGCCCGGCACGGCTGGCAACGGTGCGGCGATTTCGGGCGGCACTGCAGCAGGCAGCACTGCCTCGGGCGGCACTGCGGCGGGTTCGACGGCTTATGGTTCCGCTGACGGTGTCGGCACTGCGGGCACGGCAACGTCGGGCGGCGCGACCTCGCTGCCGGTCGCAGTCACGCCATCCGCCTCATCGGCCCCGTCGGCCCCGTCGGCCCCGTCGGCGTCTACCCCCCCGGCGCCAGCCGTCGAGGTTGCGCCATCGCCCAACGAAGGCAATGCCAAGGCCGCGTTCGCCGCCGACATGGCGCAGCGCGGGCTGGATCCGGCCGACGTAGCCGCGATCCTGAAGCAGGCCCGCTTTTCGGCCACCGTGGCCAAGCTCGTGCTGCCCGCCGCCACGCCGTCGGTACGCAGCTGGCCGCGCTATCGCACCCGCTTCGTCGAGCCGCGCCGCATCAAGGAAGGCGTCGACTTCTGGGCCAAGCATGGTCCGATGCTGGCGCGCACCGAAGCCAAATACGGCGTGCCGGCCTCTATCATCGTGTCCATCATTGGCGTTGAAACCTTCTACGGACGCGTCACCGGCAACTTCCGCGTGCTGGATGCCTTGTCGACCCTCGCCTTCGACTACCCGCCGCAAGCCCCCACCGACCGCAGCCCCTTCTTCCGGGAACAGCTCGCGCAGTTCCTGGTGCTATGCAAGGAATCGGGCCTGGATCCGCTGTCGTTGCAAGGATCCTATGCCGGCGCGATCGGCCTGCCGCAATTCATGCCGGGCAGCCAGCGCCGCTTTGCGGTCGATGGCGACGGCGACGGCAAGATCAACCTGCTGGCCAGCCCCGACGACGCAATCGCATCGGTGGCCAACTTCCTGATCGAACACGGCTGGAAGCCGGGGCAGCCCGTGTTTTTGCCGGTGCGCCTGCCAGCCGACCCGAAACCGCTCGTGGACGGCGGCCTGGTCCCCACGCTGACCTGGCCACAACTCAACGCCGCTGGCGCCCGCATCATCAATACCGACGGCACCTGGAGCGGCGCCTGGACGGACTGGAAGATGGGCGTGATCGACCTGTACGACGGCCCGACCGACACCACTGAATACCGCGTGGCCGCGCCCAACTTCTTTGCTATCACCCAGTACAACCGCAGCTATTTCTACGCCACGTCGGTGGCGGATCTGGCGGCCGAACTGGAAAAGAAGAAGCCGTAAGCTCGTCCGGGACCGCCGCCGTACTCGTACGCCAGGCGGTCCGTTAACGATGCCTTCCTGACCCCGACGACTAGTTGAAGACGCCAGTCGACAGGTAGCGGTCACCGCGATCACAGACGATGAACACGATGGTTGCGTTGCTGACTTCTTCGGCCACACGCAGCGCCGTGACCAAGGCACCTGCTGCAGAAATGCCGGCAAAGATGCCTTCTTCGGAGGCCAGGCGGCGCGCCATCTGTTCGGCGTCGGCCTGCGTGACGTATTCGACGCGGTCGACACGGCTGCCGTCGTAGATCGACGGCAGGTACGCTTCCGGCCACTTGCGGATGCCAGGAATCGACGAGCCTTCGGTGGGCTGCGCGCCCACGATCTGGATCTCGGGATTGCGCGATTTCAGATAGGTGGACACGCCCATGATCGTGCCGGTCGTACCCATCGCGCTGACGAAATGCGTCACGGCGCCGTCGGTGTCGTCCCAGATTTCCGGGCCGGTCGTCTCGACGTGAGCCAGCGGATTGTCGGGATTGGCGAACTGGTCCAGCACCTTGCCCTTGCCTTCCGTCTGCATCGACAGGGCCAGGTCACGCGCGTATTCCATGCCGCCGCTGGCCGCCGGGGTCAGGATCAGCTCGGCGCCGTAGGCCGTCATGGCCGCGCGGCGTTCGATCGACAGATTGTCCGGCATGATCAACACCATCTTGTACCCGCGGATCGCCGCCACCAGCGCCAGCGCAATGCCGGTGTTGCCGCTGGTCGCCTCGATAAGCGTGTCGCCTGGCTTGATCTCGCCGCGCTCTTCCGCGCGTTTGATCATGGAAAGCGCCGGACGATCCTTCACGGAGCCGGCGGGGTTGTTGCCCTCGAGCTTGCCAAGAATGATGTTGCCGCGCGCCGCGTTGCCCGCACCGGGAATCCGCTGCAGGCGAACCAACGGCGTCTTGCCGATGGTGTCTTCAATGGTGGGATAGGATTTCATAGGTCGATGATAACTCCGCGCGGGGCCGTTTACGGGCCCTTGCCCTTACTGGCATCAGGCGTATTCACGATGAGCGCGGGCGGCATCCTGGAAGGATCTGGCGCCATGGCGCGAGGGTGGCTGGCCGCCACGCTGCGCGGACGCGTGCCGGCGGCAGACACGGTTGGCATCACCCGCGCCGCGGCGCCCACCGTCAGCCCCTGCGCCGCCAGCCGCTCGGCCCGTTTGGGACCGATGCCGCGGACCCGGCGCGTAAAGTCTTCGAACGACAAGAACTGTCCGCGCTGCTGGCGTTCCTTGACGATGAGCGACGCCGTCTTGGGCCCGATGCCGCGGATGCCTTCCGGCTGCGTTTCGGTGGCGGTATTGACGTCCAGGCCGTAGGCGGCGCCAGGCGATCCCAGCGACAGTCCGCCCGCGGTCAGCGCGGCAAGGAACACGAAGTGACGCGTTCGGCGCAGGACGGCGCGTGTGCGCCGCGGCGCAATGGCCTGCGCCGGCGCCGGCTCTGGCGATGACGTTTCAGGGGATGCCGACTCACGCACGGCGTAGTCGACCGTGCCCGCACGCGTTGTCGGCGTCGCGGCGGACTGATCAGCCGACGGCCCGGCGCAGGCAGATTCAAGGAAGGGATTCATGAGGCGGCTCCAGACACGATCCCGCCCTTGCGTCCCGGCCGACTGGCACGGCTGCGCAACGGCAGGTGATGGAGCCATCGTGCGCCGATCGGCCGTCAAACGGCGCAGCGGCGCAACGCAATGTCCAAGCGCAACGCTACGTAGGTAGCACGCCGCCGATCACTTCCCCGCGCGCAGCGCCCGCACGTACTCCGACACGCCCGTCTGCACATCCCGCATCGGCGCGGTGTAGCCGGCTTCGCGCAGCTGCGTCGTGTCGGCCTGGGTGTAGCTCTGATAACGGCCCTTCAGGTCATCGGGGAACGGGATGTACCGGATCAGTCCCTTGGCCACCAGTTCCTCGAGCGGCAAGGCCGCTTCGCCCTGCTCTTCCCGCAGCGTGTTCACCACGGCCATCGCCACATCATTGAAGGGCTGGGCGCGGCCAGTGCCGCAGTTGTAGACGCCCGGCTGATCGTGGTTTTCCAGAAAGTGCAGGTTCACGGCAACGGCGTCATGCACCGAAATGAAATCGCGTTGCTGGCCGCCATCCGGATAGCCATCCCAGCCGCCGAACAGCCGCACATGCCCTTCGGACAGGAACTGATTCATGTTGTGGAACGCCACCGAGGCCATGCGCCCCTTGTGCTGTTCACGCGGGCCGTACACGTTGAAGTAGCGCAGGCCGATTACCGGCGCCGTCAACTTGCCCAGGTACCGACGCAGCACCTGGTCGAACAGGAATTTGGAATAGCCATACACGTTCAGCGGCTTTTCGTACTTCAGGTCTTCCACGTAATCCGGGCCGGCGCCATAGACCGCGGCCGACGACGCGTAGATGAGCGGAATGCGCTGCTGCTGCGAGTAGTCGAACAGCTCGTGCGTGACCCGGTAATTGTTGTCCATCATGTAGGCGCCGTTGCGTTCGGTGGTGTCCGAGCACGCGCCCTGGTGAAGGATCGCATCGATGGGGGGCAGGCTGCGGTCCATGACGCGCTTGCGGAATTCGTTCTTGTCCATGTAGTCGGCGATCTGGCCGTCGACCAGGTTGACGAACTTGTCGCCTTCAAGCAGATCGTCCACCGCCAGGATGTCGCGATGGCCCTGGGCGTTCAGGCCCTGGACGATGTTGCTGCCAATGAATCCTGCGGCGCCGGTGACGATGATCATGATGTGGTTCCTGTGCTGTGGCGAACGACGCGCGGCCCACTCACGCGCGCGGTCCACCGGTTGTAATGAGACGGGGCCGGTGGCCCCCGTGGCGGCGTCAGCCCGCTTGCGCCGCGCTCAGTTCGGCCGGCGTGACGATGGACGTCCCCAGCTTTCCGACCACAATACCGCCGGCAAGGTTCGCCCAGCGCATGGCGTCGTGCAGATCCAGCCCGGCCGCCTGCATGACGGCCAGCGTGGCGATGACGGTATCGCCCGCGCCCGACACGTCGAACACTTCGCGCGCCTGGGCGCCGACGTGGTCGCGGCCCTCTGCCGTGTACAAAGTCATGCCCAGTTCCGACCGGGTCACCAGCAGCGCCTTCAGGTCCAGCGCTTCGCGCAGGCGCTGGGCGCGTTCGGCCAGTTCGTCGTCGTCGCGCCAGCGGCCCACGGCATCGCGCATTTCGGACTGGTTGGGCGTGACCAGGGTCGCACCGCGATACCGGCTGTAGTCGTCGCCCTTGGGGTCGACCAGGATGATGCAGTCATGCCGCCGCGCCAGGGCGATCAGCGGCTCGACATGTTCCAGCACGCCCTTGGCATAGTCCGACAGCACCACGACATCGTGGTCGCTCATCAGGCTGGCCACCCGTTCGGCCAAAGCCACCAGGGTGTCGGGGCCGGGACTCTGCTCGAAGTCCACCCGCAGCAACTGCTGCTGGCGGCCCAGCACGCGCATTTTCATGGTGGTGGGAATGGTGGCATCGGTGACCAGTTCGGCCGTCACGCCTGCTTCGGCGCACAGGCGGGATATGGCCACGCCCGAATCGTCATTGCCGACGATCCCGACCAGCGTCACCCGCGCACCCAGCACCGCCACGTTGCGGGCCACGTTGGCCGCGCCGCCCAGGCGATCTTCGCTGCGCGACACCCGCACCACGGGCACCGGGGCTTCCGGCGAAATCCGGTCGACTTCGCCGAACCAGTAGCGGTCCAGCATCACGTCGCCAATGACAAGGACCCGCGCCGACTGGCGCACGGCGTCCGAAGGAAAGGGCTGGCCAGGCGCGGCCTTGGTGTCAGACATCCAGTTCTTCCAAACGTTTGGGCGAGTAGGTCTCCCAGGCATTGCAGCCCGGGCATTGCCAATGAAAACGCTTTGCCTTGAAGCCGCAGGCGCGGCAGGCGTACCGGTCCAGCCGCTGCGTGTGCTTGTGGATCAGACTGCGCATGAGCGCGACGTCTTCCACCGATAGCGCCGTGCACGCGCCGGCCACGGTGTCGATCGCCGGCGGCGTTTCGGCGCCGCGCGCCAGTTGCGCTTCCAGCATGCGGTCCAGGCCCAGCAGCGACGGATTGCGCTGCAGGGCGGCGCGCGCAAAGGCCCACGCGTCGGCCGCGCCGTGCAGGCGGCCGCGTGCCAGGAAAATCGTGTTGAACAGGTCGAGCGACGGATGCCGCGCGTAGTGCGCTTCCAGCTGTTCCAGCCCGTCGTTTTCGCGCTGCGTGGCGCGGTAGTTGGTCAGGAAGGCCTCGGCGATCAGGCCGACATAATCCGGATGGGACGCCAGAATGGACTTGAGCTGCAGGCGCTGCGCGCGCAGGTCCCCTTCCCGCAAGGCCAGGTCGGCCCGCATGATGGCAATCCGTACGTGCGGGGGCGCTTCGGCGCTGCGCTGCGCCAGTTCCGACGCGTGCGTAGCGGCGTCCAGCGCGTGGGTGGCGGCGTCGATATCGGGCACCGGCAAGGCCAGTGCGGCGGCCGCCTCTTCGCAATGGAAATGCACGGCCTGTGGCACGGGTTCGTCGACCAGGCCCTGCAGCGCATGCACGGCCTGGATCGCGGCCGGCCAGTCGCGCTCGGTCTCGTGAATGCGGATCAGGGCCCGCAAGGCATCAGGCGCAAACCGGGTCGGCTTCAGCTGATCGAAGGCGGCTTCAGCCCGGTCCAGCATGCCGGCGCGCAAGTAGTCCTGCGCCAGTTCGTTCATGGCCTGCTCACGCTGGCTGACCGGCAGGTCGGGCCGCTGCAGCAGGCTCTGATGCACACGGATCGCCCGCTCGATCTCGCCCCGGCGCCGGAACAGGCTGCCCAGCGCAAAGTGCAGGTCGGTCGTTTCGGGATCGAGCTTGGCCACTTCGACGAAGGCGTCGATGGCCCGGTCGTGCTGCTCGTTCAGCAGGAAGTTCAGCCCGCGAAAGTAGGAGTCGGGCAGATTGCGGTTTTCGGACAGCATCTGCCGCACGTCAACCCGCGCCGCGATCCAGCCCAGTCCGAATAGCAAGGGAACGGCAATCAACCACCAGGGTTCGAAATCCACAGGCGCGCCTTACAACGGAGACAGGGGAATGTAGACGTCCGGCGACGGCGGGCCTTCCGGCTGCATGGCGGTCGCGGGCACCAGCGCGCGCGTGCGTTCCAGCTCGCGGCGCAGCGTGGCCATTTCGCGGCGGCGGCGCAAGACGGCCGGCACGGTCAACAGCAGTCCGAAAACGGTTCCAGCAACGAAGCAACCCAGCATCACGACGATGAGCGGCACCTCGCTGATCAGGCGATCGGCAAAGAAATACACCGTGACGCGATCCGTGTTTTTCAACGCAAAGAGCAGCACCACGACAAAGATCAGCAAGCGCAACGCCCAGACGAGATATCGCATTGTCGATGCTCCAGGAAAGAAGTAGGGAGCGATTGTAAGCCGGGCAGCGTTGCGCCGGTTACCGCGGCGACGCCTTGCGCGAGGACTCGCCCAGGCTGCCGGCCAGGCGTTCGGCCAGATGTTGGGCCGCAAACGCCTCCATCACCCATTCGATGAACACACGGGTCTTGGCCGGCAGCAGCGCCCGTGACGCGTAGTACAGCGAGATCGCGCCCGCATCGGCATACCAGCGCGGCAGGAGCCGGACCAGGCGGCCCGCTTCCAGTTCGGGCAGCACATCGGGCACGGCGAGCATGGCCACGCCCAGGCCCAGCACCGCCGCGTCCCGCATGGCTGCGGGCTCGTTCAGGACCAGGGTGTCGCGCAGCGGCGCGGCCATCTCATTGCCCGCCACATCGCGCATCGTCCACTGGCGGACCCGGCCCGTGCGCCGCGCACGCATCACGATCCCGTCCAGGCTGGCCAGGCCGCCGGGATCGGCGGGCAACGGTCGCCCTGCCAGATAAGCCGGCGATGCGACGGCAACGATGTGCGCGGGGGCCAGCGTGCGGGCAATGATCCCGGGCGTCAGGTCGAACCCGCCGCCAATGGCCGCGTCGTAGCCCTCGGCAATCAGGTCCACCGGGCGCGTTTCAAAATGCCAGTCGGGGCGGATGCGGGGGTAGCGGGCCAGAAAGCCGGGCAACAGCGGCAGGATGTGGGTCGTGCCCAGCAGTGGCGGCAGGCTGACCTTGAGGACGCCCGCGGGTTCGCCACCATCGGTGGCCGCCGCGGCGATGGCGGCCTGCAGGCCGGTCAGGTGATCGGCGACGCCCAGGCGAAAGGCCTCGCCCGCTTCCGTCAGCGTAAGGCTGCGCGTGGACCGGTGGAACAGCCGGACACCCAGATTGCGCTCCAGCATGGCGACGTTGCGGCTGACGGCAGCAGGCGTCAGGGACAGGCGCCTGGCCGCTTCCGAAAAGCTGCCCGCTTCGGCGCTGCGCACGAATGATTCAAGGTTGGCCAAGGTTTCCATCCTTGCGATCTTAAAGCAAACGTTGAAGATCAATCCAGCGATTCACGGCTTATCAGAAGGGAGTGCCGCCATCAGAATCACTCCATCGATCTTCCACACGGAGCACCCCATCATGACTACCCACCACCTTCCTCTTTCCGGCAAAGTCGCCCTCGTGACTGGCGGCGCCCGGGGCATCGGCGCTGCAATCGTCCGCCGCCTGGCCCGCGACGGCGCGGATGTCGCGTTCAGTTATGCCGCGTCCGAAGACCGGGCGCGGGCCCTCGTCAAGGAAATCGAAGCCAGCGGCCGGCGTGCCGTGGCCATTCGTGCCGATCAGGCCAGCACCGAACAGGTCGCGGCGCTGGTGAAGGAAGCCCACGCCCGGCTGGGACGCCTCGACATCCTGGTGAACTCGGCCGGTGTGTTCGTGACCGGCACCGTCGATGACGCCCAGGCCGACCTGGCGGCGTTCGACCGGCAGTTCGACGTCAACGTCAAAGGAGTGGCCGCCGCCGTGCGTGCCGCGGTTCCGCTCATGTCCGATGGCGGCCGCATCGTGTCCATTGGCACCACCGGCGCTGTGCACGTGCCCTTTGCCGGCGCCGCCGATTACATCGCCAGCAAGGCTGCGGTCGCCGCCTACACCCGGGGCTGGTCGCGTGACCTGGGCGCCCGGAACATCACCGTCAACGTCGTCCAACCCGGCGCCATCGACACCGACATGAACCCGCAAGACGGCCCTTTCGCCCAGACGCTGAAGGCGCTGACCCCGCTTGGCCGCTACGGCCGCCCGGAAGAGATCGCCGCAGCCGTGGCCTTCCTGGCCGGCCCCGATGCGGCGTATATCACCGGCGCCACGCTCAATGTCGACGGCGGCCAGCTCGCCTGATCCCACCCCCATTCATTCCCTGATTCCACGACACAAGGACCTTTCACCATGACCACCTCTACCCATACCCCCGCTTCCGCCGTCCCCGGGCGCGATCCCAGCATCGGCATCATCGGCGCCGGCAATATCGGCCGCGCGATTGCGTCCGCGCTTGCCCATGCCGGCCTGACCGCCACCCTGTCCAACAGCCGCGGGCCCGACAGCCTGGCCGACACCGTCGCGGCCATCGGGCCGACGATCCACGCCGGCACCCGCGAAGACGCCGCCGCCAAGGACATCGTGTTCGTTGCCGTTAACTGGTCGAAACTGCCCGCCGCCCTGGCCGGCCTGCCGGATTTTGGCCAACGCATCGTGGTCGATGCCAACAATCCGATCGAAGCGCCTCTGTTCAAGCCCGCCGATCTGCAGGGCCGCCTGTCGTCCGAGGTGGTCGCCGACCTGGTGCCCGGCGCGCGCCTGGTCAAAGCCTTCAACCATCTGCTGGCCGCCCAGGTGGCTGATGACCCTCGACGTGAAGGCGGACGACGCGTACTGTTCTATTCCGGGGATGACGCACAGGCAAAGGCCGACGTGGCTGCTTTGATCGACCGTCTGGGCTTCTTCGGCATCGACCTGGGTGCCCTCGCGATCGGGGCCCGCCTCGCCCAATTTCCGGGCGGCCCGCTGCCTGCTCTCAATCTTGTCAAATTCGGCTGACACCCTGTCACCGTTGCAAGCGCCTGTCCGTTGCGCAAGCCCTCGTGCCTTGCGCAACCTCATCTTCACCGCAAGCCCTTGTCCGTTGCGCCACCCTGTGTCGCACGTCACCGTCCCTACCGGAGCTTCGCCATGCCCTTCATCACCACCTCTGATAACGTCAACATCTTCTACAAGGACTGGGGCCCCAAGACCGCCCAGCCCATCATGTTCCATCACGGGTGGCCGCTGTCGTCCGACGATTGGGACACGCAGATGCTGTTCTTCGTGCAGCACGGCTACCGCGTCGTGGCGCATGACCGCCGTGGCCATGGCCGGTCGGACCAGGTATCGGAAGGCCATGACATGGATCACTATGCCGCCGATGCCTTTGCCGTGGTCGAAGCGCTGGACCTGAAGAACGCCATTCACATCGGCCACTCGACCGGCGGCGGTGAAGTCGCCCGCTATGTGGCCAAGCACGGGCAGCCTGCCGGACGCGTGGCCAAGGCCATTCTGGTGTCGGCCGTGCCGCCACTGATGCTCAAGACCGACGCCAATCCCGAAGGCCTGCCGATGGAGGTGTTCGACGGCCTGCGCGCAGCACTGGCCGCCAACCGTGCGCAGTTCTTTACCGACCTGCCGACCGGCCCGTTCTACGGCTTCAATCGTGACGGCGCCAAGGTGTACCCCGGCGTGATCCAGAACTGGTGGCGCCAGGGCATGATGGGCAGCGCCAAGGCCCACTACGAAGGCATCAAGGCGTTTTCGGAAACCGACCAGACCGAGGACCTGAAGGCAATCACGGTGCCGACCTTGTGGATGCATGGCGAAGACGACAAGATCGTGCCGATTGCCGATGCCGCAATCAAGGGCGTCAAGCTGTTGCCCAATGCCACCCTCAAGACCTATCCGGGATACCCGCATGGCATGCTGACCGTCAACGCCGACGTGCTGAACGCGGATCTGCTCGCGTTCATCAAGGGCTGATCGCCAGCGCCCGCTGATCCGGCGTCACGCCGGGCCCAGGCAATAAAAAACCCCGGCAGCCTTGCAGCTGTCGGGGTTTTCTTTTGCTGGCGCGCCTGCCGTTTACACGGGAGGCGGTTCAGCGGCGGCAACGTCGACACGTTCCCGCAATTCCTTGCCGGCCTTGAAGTGCGGCACCCGTTTTTCAGGCACCAGCACCCGCTCGCCAGACTTCGGATTACGGCCTATACGCGGTGGACGCTTCGACAGCGAAAAGCTGCCGAAGCCCCGAATCTCGATACGGTGGCCTTCAGATAACGACTGGGCCATCGCGTCGAGGATCGTTTTCACCGCGTAATCGGCATCCTTGGCGACCAGCTGGGGATAGCGGGCCGCCAAACGCGCGATCAACTCGGATTTCGTCATGGAGTCCATGCCTGGGCGAGCCGAAAGCATCGTCTGTCAGGAGGCCATCAACCGTTTTCGCGTTCGTTGAGCTTGGCCTTGAGCAGTGCGCCCAGGTTGGTCGTGCCCGACGATGCGCTGGCATCCGACATGCGCTGGATGGCGTCAGCCGTCTCTGCGCTGTCCTTCGCCTTGATCGAGAGCTGGATCGAACGCGTCTTGCGGTCGATGTTCAGGATCATGGCGTCGATGTTGTCGCCCACCTTGACGATGGTCGATGCATCTTCCACGCGGCCCGACGACATCTCGGAAGCGCGCAGGTAGCCTTCGACGTCCACCGACAGGGTCACGACAGCACCCTTGGGTTCGACGGACTTGACGGTGCCAGGAACCACGGCGCCCTTGTCGTACGTGCCAACGAAGTTGGTGAACGGATCGCCTTCCAGCTGCTTGATGCCCAGCGAGATGCGTTCCTTGTCGGTGTCGATGCCCAGAACCACGGCTTCGACTTCGTCGCCCTTCTTGAAGTTGCGCACGGCTTCTTCGCCGGTTTCGCTCCAGGACAGGTCGGACAGGTGCACCAGGCCGTCGATGCCGCCAGGCAGACCGACGAACACGCCGAAGTCGGTAATCGACTTGATGGCGCCGCGGACCTTGTCGCCACGCTTGTGGTTGATCGAGAATTCTTCCCACGGATTCGCGCGGCACTGCTTCATGCCCAGCGAGATACGGCGGCGGTCTTCGTCGATTTCCAGAACCATGACTTCGACTTCGTCGCCCAGGGTGACAACCTTCTTGGGATCGACGTTCTTGTTGGTCCAGTCCATTTCGGACACGTGGACCAGGCCTTCGATGCCGGCTTCGACTTCGACGAATGCGCCGTAGTCCGTGAGGTTCGTGACCTTACCGAACAGACGCGTGCCTTGCGGGTAGCGACGTGCGAGGCCCACCCAGGGATCTTCGCCCAGCTGCTTGACGCCCAGCGAGACGCGGTTCTTTTCCTGGTCGAACTTGAGGACCTTGGCCTGGATTTCCTGGCCAACGGTCAGCACTTCCGACGGGTGACGCACACGACGCCATGCCAGATCGGTGATGTGCAGCAGGCCGTCGATACCGCCCAGGTCCACGAATGCGCCGTAGTCGGTGATGTTCTTGACCACGCCGTTGACGATCGCACCTTCGTGCAGCGTCTCGAGCAGCTTCTGACGCTCTTCGCCCATGTTGGCTTCGAGCACGGCACGGCGCGACAGCACGACGTTGTTGCGCTTGCGATCGAGCTTGATGACGCGGAATTCGAGGGTCTTGCCTTCGTACGGCGTGGTGTCCTTGACAGGACGCAGGTCGACCAGCGAACCCGGCAGGAAGGCGCGGATTGCGTTGGTCATGACGGTCAGGCCGCCCTTGACCTTGCCAGTGATGGTGCCGGTGACCAGGTCGCCCGACTCGAGCGCCTGCTCGAGTTGCAGCCAGGCAGCCAGGCGCTTGGCGCGGTCACGCGACAGAACCGTGTCGCCGTAGCCGTTTTCCAGCGCGTCGATCGCGACGGAGACGAAGTCGCCTTCCGACACTTCGAGTTCGCCCTTGTCGTTCAGGAATTCTTCGAGCGGGATCAGAGCCTCGGACTTCAGGCCAGCGTTGACCACCACGAAGTTATGGTCGATGCGCACCACTTCAGCAGTGATGACCTCGCCAGACTTCATCTCTTGTTTCTTGATGCTTTCTTCAAACAGTGCGGCGAAACTTTCTTCGCCTGCTGGAATTTCGGAAACCGAAGACATTGTTGTGTTGTACCGGGGTTACACACCTTCATTGGGGGCAGACGAGGATTCGTCCTGGAACCGTACCAATCGGTGGAGTCAAACAACCTCATTGCTGAGGGCCAATCAGCGCACTCGAACCAAAGCCTGTGCGCTGTCCTGCGAAAAAGTCTGTGGAGCATCGTGGCCGGTGTCCCGGCTCACGGACGGGGGAGTCTGACCTCAACTCCCTTGAAGGAGTTTCCCTTCAACTCCGTTAAAGGAGTTTCCTTACTACCCTTTGGGTAGTTTCCCTCCTACCCTCTGGGTAGTTTTCCCTTATACCAGGCCATGACCTGAGCGACTGTCTGGTCGATCGACAGATCGGACGAATCGAGCACCAGGGCGTCGTCCGCCGGAAAAAGCGGGGCATTGACCCGCTGCATGTCGCGCGCATCGCGCGCTTCCAAATCATGCAAAAGGGTTAAGAGATTAGCCGAAAAACCCTTTTCGATCAACTGGTTATACCGCCGTTCGGCCCGCGCCTGGGCGCTGGCCACCAGGAACACCTTCAGGATGGCATCGGGGAACACCACCGTGCCCATGTCCCGGCCATCCGCCACCAGCCCCTGCGGTTGACGAAATGCGCGCTGCCGCTCCAGCAGCGCCGCCCGCACCGGCCCCAGGGCCGCGACCTGCGACGCGCCGTTGCCGACCGCTTCCTGGCGGATGGCCTCGCCCACGTCCTGGCCGTCCAGATAGACCCCCAGTTCATGGAACCGCACATCCAGCTGGCTCGCGATGTCGGCGACCTGATCCACGGCATCAAGCGGGATATTGCGCTGCATGCACGCCAGCGCCGTCAGCCGGTACAAGGCGCCGCTGTCCAGCACATGCCAGCCAAGCTGCTGCGCGACCCGGTGGGCAATGGTGCCCTTGCCCGAGGCAGTCGGCCCATCGATAGCGATTACCTGCACGTGCGCGCCACTCATTTGTCTTTTCCTATCAATGCGATGAAATCTATTGTCTTGAAGCCCGGCGCCCGAAACCCAATAATGAGATCAATTCTCAATTGGCATTAACGCTTACGGAGTTTCCATGGCCAAGACCCTTGCCTTCGGCGGCGTGCACGTCGTCACCGCGTTCAGCGTGACTTACCTGATCACCGGCAGTGTCGCGATGAGCGGTGCCGTCACCTTCATTGAACCCATCGTCAACACCGTGGTGCACTACTTTTTTGACCGCGCCTGGGAAAAACGGCAGCGCGCCAAGGCGCTTCGCGACCAGGGTCGCGCAGCGGGCGGATACGGTCAAGCTGCCGGACAGCTGGCGGGTCAATCTGCCGGTCAACCCGCGACCAGCCCGGCGTAAACGTCGAAATAGGTCGGGAAGGTCTTGCTCACGCAATTCGGGTCCAGGATGCGGACCGGCTGCCCGCCAAACGCGGCCAACGAAAAGCACATGGCCATGCGGTGGTCGTCCCAGGTCCCGATCTCGGCAGGCGTCCAGTGCGCCGGCGGCGTGACGGTCAGGCTGTCGTGCGTGGCCGTCACGGTTGCGCCCAGCTTGCGCAACTCGGTTTCCATGGCGTGGATGCGATCGGTTTCCTTCACGCGCCAGCTGGCGATATTGCGCAGCGTGCACGGGCCGTCGGCGTACAGCGCCAGGACCGCCGCCGTCATGGCCGCGTCGGGAATCAGGTTGAAGTCGCTATCGAAGGCACGCAAACGTTCGCCTTGCGCCACCCGCACGCCGGTCGTCTCGATCCAGTCCGGCCCGGTGTGGACCGTCGCGCCCATGGCGGCCAGCGTGTTGGCAAAGGCCACATCGCCCTGGATGCTGCCCTCACCCACGCCCGTCACGCGGACGGGGCCACCGCCAATGGCGCCCAGGGCCAGGAAATACGATGCCGACGACGCATCGCCTTCCACCAGGATCTGTCCGGGCGATGTATAGCGAGCGCTTGCTGGCACGGTAAAGCGCGTCCAGCCATCTCGATGGGCGGTGACGCCGAACCGCGCCATCAGGTTCAGCGTGATCTCGACATAGGGCTTGGAGATCAGTTCGCCGTCCACCTCGATGACGAAGTCGCGGCCCGTCGCGGCCGTGGCCAGGGGCGCCGCCAGCAGCAATGCGGTCAGGAACTGGCTGGACACCGATCCGTTCACACGCACCGGGCCCTTCAGCGTCAGGTCGCCCACGCCGATCGACAGCGGCGGGTAGCCTTCCTTGCCCTGGTACGCGACCCGCGCGCCCAGCATGCGCAAGGCGTCGACCAGGTCACCGATCGGCCGCTCATGCATGCGCGGCACGCCGCTCAACAGATAATGCCCGCCCATCATGGCCAGCGCCGCCGTCAGCGGGCGAATGGCCGTGCCGGCATTGCCCATGAACAGCGTGGCGTGCGAGCCTGGAAAGCGCGCGGCCCCGGTCACGGACACTTCGCTGCTATCGCTGCCCTGGGCCACCGGTACGCCCAGCGCCCGCAAAGCCGCCAGCATGACGCGCGTGTCGTCGGAATCCAGCAGCCCGGTGACCCGGGTCGTGCCTTCAGCCAGCGCCGCGAGCAGCAGCACGCGATTGGAAATGCTTTTCGAGCCCGGCAACGCCACGGTGCCCCGGGCGGTGCGCACCGGCGACAGATCAAGATGGGACAGATGCGGCGCGTCGGACATGGCGGGGCTCAGGAAAAAAGGTCAGGCTCAAGAATCGGGCAGGTCAGACTTCGGGCGACGATGCAGGCGGCGCATCGCCGGCAGACTGCACGCCGCCCGCGGAGGGCGCATCGACCGCCGAAGCGTCGGCGGCATGCGCCTCGCCCCAGTTGCGGCGGACCGATGAAATCGCCTGCAGCAGCATCGTCAGTTGTTCGGTGTCGCCATGGCGGATCGCCCGTTCGAACATATCGAGCATACCGCGCACCTGCGCGACCTCGTCCAGCAGCACGTCGGAATTGGCCAGGAAGATATCGCGCCACATGTCGGGCGATCCGCCCGCGATGCGCGTGAAATCCCGGAAACCGCTGCCGGCCAGATCCAGCCGCAATGCCGTGTCGGGCGCGCCGATCACCTGCCCCATGTAGGCAAAGGCCAGCAGATGGGGCACATGACTGACCGAGGCCAGCGCCCGGTCATGCAACTCGGGCGTCATCAGCCGGACGTCGGCGCCGCATAGCTCCCAGGCCAGTTGCACGAATTCGACGTCGGCGCGGGTGTTCTGCAGCAGCGGCGTCAGGATGACGTCGCGACCCTGGTACAGGCCGGCCTGCGCCGCATCGGGGCCGCTCTGTTCACTGCCGGCAATCGGATGGCCCGGTACGAACTGGTTGATGCGATCGCCCATCGCGGCTCGCGCAGCGGCGATCACGTCCCGTTTGGTGCTGCCGACATCGGTCACGACCGCGTGTTCAGGCAGATGCGGCAGCAGCGCGGCCAGGGTCGCTTCGGTCGCACCCACCGGCACCGACAGCAGTACCAGATCGGCATGGGCAACGGCGTGTTCAAGCGGCAGGAAGTCGTCGATCAGGCCCAGGTCCCGTGCGCGCTCCAGGCTCGCCACCTGGCGGCCCACGCCAATGACCTTGCCGACCTGGCCCACCTGCCGCAACGCGGCCGCGAACGACCCGCCGATCAGGCCGACACCCACCACGACCAGCACGGGAACAAGCGGCGCGCCGGGCGCGGTCGAAGGAGTAGGAAGGGTCATGCAGCTACAGGAAAGAAATGGGGGCCAAAGACGGAGAACTTAAAGACAGAGGGCTCAACGACAGAGGACTCGAAGATGACGGAGCCGAAACCCGGAGAGCAATGACCGGGGGCAAACAAGGCATGCCGGAACGCGGTGCTGGGCGCAACAGATCTCGACATCAAGGCCCCCATCCGAAGCAGCCCAGGCGGATCAGGACTGAATTGGCCGCCCGCCGCTGCGATCAGGGCGCCACCGGATACGAGCCCAGCACCTTGAAAAAGGCCGCGCGCGACTTGAGTACCGCCAATGCCGTCGCCACCTTGGCGTCCTGCTGATGGCCTTCGATGTCGACGTAGAAGTAGTACTCCCACTGGCCCGTACGGGCCGGGCGCGACTCGAAACGCGTCATGGACACGCCGTTGTCGGCCAGCGGCTTCAGCATTTCGTAGACGGCGCCCGCTTCGTTCGGCACGGCCAGGATCAGGCTGGTCTTGTCCTTGCCTGACGGCGCCGGTTCGATGTGGCCGATCGCCAGGAAACGGGTGCGGTTGTGCGGGTCGTCCTGGATATGCGGTGCGACGATGCGCAGGTCCCACAGACCGGCCGCCTGCTCGCTGGCAATGGCGGCTACCGTGGGATCTTCCGCCGCCATGCGGGCGGCTTCGGCATTGCTGGACGCCGACTCGCGGATCAGGTCCGGACGGTGTTCCGACAGCCAGGACTGGCACTGCGCCAGGGCCTGCGGATGGGCGCGAACCCGCACCACGCCGTCCAGCGTGCCGCTGCGGGTCATCAGGCAATGATGGACCGGCACCGACCGTTCGCCCAACACCTTGGCCGACGTGGTCAGCAGCAGGTCGAGCACGCGATTGACCGCGCCCTCGTTGGAATTTTCAAGTGCGACCATGCCAAAGTCGGCACGCCCCGCTTCGACCGCGCGGAACACTTCGTCGAAATTGATGCACGGCACGGTGTCGACCGCATGGCCAAAATGCGCCAGCGCGGCCACTTCGGTGTAGGTGCCTTGCGGGCCCAGAAAGGCCACCTTGGCCGGCTCTTCCAGTGCGCGGCAGGCCGACATGATCTCGCCCCAGATCGCGGCGATCGCCGTTCCCGGCAAGGGTCCGGTGTTCATGTCCTGCAGCCGGCGGATCACCTGGGCTTCACGTTCCGGCCGCAAAACGGGCCCGCTGACGTGCTGCTTGACCTCGCCCACGGCCAGCGCGGTCCGGGCGCGCTCGGTCAGCAGCGCAAAGACTTCGGCGTCGATCGCGTCGATACGCGCGCGCAACGGCGCGAGCTTCTGCGCAAGCACGTCATCCATGGCTTTGCTCGAACGACTTCATGAACGCGATCAGGGCCTGGATCCCTTCCATCGGCATGGCGTTGTAGATCGACGCACGCATGCCGCCCACGCTTTTATGACCCTTCAGCTGCAGCAGTCCGGCCGCGTCCGCTTCCTTCAGGAACGCCGCATTCAGTGCGTCGTCGTGCAGGATGAACGGCACGTTCATGCGTGAACGCACCGACGGTTCCACCGGGTTGCGATAGAAAGACGACGAGTCGATGTAGTCATACAGCGCGCGGGCCTTGGCGGTATTGAGCGCTTCCATCCCGGCCAGGCCGCCCTGCTCTTTCAACCACTTGAAGACTAGCCCGGCGATATAGATCGCGTAGGTCGGCGGCGTGTTGTAGCGCGAGTCGTTCTCGGCCACGATGGCGTAGTCGAACGCGGACGGGCAGATCGGCAGCGCCTTGCCCAGCAGGTCTTTCCGGACGATGACGATCGTCAGGCCGGCCGGGCCGATATTCTTTTGCGCGCCGGCGAACACGACGCCTGCACGGGTCACGTCCATGGGTCGCGACAGGATGTGCGACGACGCGTCGATGCTCAGTACCGTATCGGGGGCGCCCAGGCTGGCCAGGTCAGGCCAGTCCGGAAATTCGACGCCACCGATCGTTTCATTGCTGCAGATATGCAGATAGCTCGATTCCGGCCGCACCTTCCAGGTGGACGGATCGGGCATGTACGTCCACGGCGCCTGCTGCACGCCGTTGATCTCGGTCGCCTGTTCGGCCGTGGCCGCCACCGCCACGTTGCCGTAGCGGCGCGCTTCCTTGTACGACTTGACCGCCCACGACCCGCTCAGCACGAAGTCGGCTGCCTGCGCTTCGCGCAGTCCGATCAGGTTCATCGGAACGATCGCGTTTTCGGCCAGCCCGCCGCCCTGCATGAACAGCGCCGCGTAGTCGTCGGGAATCGCCAGCAGTTCCCGCAGGTCGGCTTCGGCCTCGTCGCAGATCTGGCTGAAGTGCTTGCCGCGATGACTCATTTCCATCACCGACATGCCGCTGCCCTGCCAATCGAGCATTTCGGCAGCGGCGCGCTGCAACACGGTTTCCGGCAATGCGGCCGGACCGGCAGAGAAGTTATAAGGACGTTTCATCGCGGTCTGCACTGGCTGTTGATCGGCGGGCGGGTCGGTCGAGGTTAAGGGGTCACGTCAGGCGTCGGGTGCGGTGTCGTCGGCATCGGCGTCGGACGCGTCATCGGACACATCCCCCGCCGCACCGTCGTTACCGGCCGACAACTCGCCTGGCGACAGTTCGCCTGAGAGCGCGCCTTCGCCTGCAATGATCGCTTCGGCTTCTTCGTGGTCGGTTTCGACCACACGCTGCACGCCCGACAGATGCGTGCCTTCGTCGACGTTGATCAGGGTCACGCCTTGCGTGGCGCGGCCCATCTCGCGAATCTCGCTGACCCGGGTGCGGACCAGCACACCACCCGTCGTGATCAGCATGATCTCGTCGGTTGGCGTCACCAGCACCGCGCCCACGACCTTGCCGTTACGCTCGGACGTCTGGATCGCGATCATGCCCTTCGTGCCACGGCCATGACGCGTGTATTCGGCGATCGGCGTGCGTTTGCCGTAACCGTTTTCGGTCGCGGTCAGCACGCTTTGCGTTTCGTTTTCGGCCACCAACAGTGCGATCACGTTGTGCGCTTCGTCCAGCATCATGCCGCGCACACCGCGCGCGGTACGACCCATCGGGCGCACGTCGTTTTCGTCGAAACGGACGGCCTTGCCGGCGTCCGAGAACAACATGACGTCGTGCTTGCCGTCGGTGACCGACGCGCCGATCAGGTAGTCACCCTCGTCCAGATCGACGGCGATGATCCCGGCCTTGCGCGGATTCGAGAAGTCGGACAGCGGCGTCTTCTTGACCGTGCCCTTGGCCGTGGCCATGAACACGAAGTGGTCTTCGTCGAACGCCTTGATCGGCAGCACCACCGTGACCTTCTCGCCATCGGACAGCGGGAACATGTTCACGATCGGCTTGCCACGCGACGTGCGCGTGCCCTGCGGCACTTCCCAGACCTTGAGCCAATACACACGGCCGCGGTCGCTGAAGCACAGGATGTAATCGTGCGTGTTCGCGATGAACAGCTGGTCGATCCAGTCGTCTTCCTTCATCGCGGTGGCCGACTTGCCGCGCCCGCCGCGCTTCTGCGCACGGTATTCGGACAGCGGCTGGCTCTTGATATAGCCGGTGTGCGACAGGGTCACGACCATGTCGGTCGGCGTGATCAGGTCTTCGGTGTCGAGCTGGGACGCGTTCAGTTCGATGTGCGAGCGGCGGCTGTCCTTGGCGTCGGTGCCGAACTCGGCCTTGATCGCCGACAGTTCGTCGGTGATGATGGCCGTGACGCGCGGCGGCTTGGCCAGGATGTCGAGCAGGTCGGCGATGGTGGCCATCACTTCCTTGTACTCGGCAACGATCTTGTCCTGCTCCAGGCCGGTCAGGCGCTGCAGACGCATGTTCAGGATTTCCTGAGCCTGCGTATCGCTCAGACGGTACAGGCCGTCTTCCTGCATGCCAAAGCCGGCGGGCAGGCTTTCCGGACGATAGGCCTGCAGGCCGCCGTCGGTTTCATTTTCGGCGCGGGCCAGCATGTCCCGGACCAGCGACGAATCCCACGACCGGGCCATCAGGTCCTGACGGGCCACCGGCGGCGTCGGCGCCGCCTTGATGATCGCGATGAAATCGTCGATGTTCGCCAGCGCCACCGCCAGGCCTTCCAGCACGTGGCCGCGTTCGCGGGCCTTGCGCAGCTGGAACACGGTGCGGCGCGTGACCACTTCCCGGCGGTGCGCCAGGAAGTATTCGATCATCTGCTTCAGGTTCAGCAGGCGCGGCTGGCCGTCGACCAGCGACACCAGGTTCATGCCGAACGTGTCCTGCAGCTGCGTGTTCTTGTATAGGTTGTTCAAGACGACTTCGGGCACTTCACCGCGCTTGAGCTCGATCACGACCCGCATGCCGTCCTTGTCGGACTCGTCGCGGATGTCGGAAATGCCTTCGACCTTCTTTTCGGTGACGAGCTCGGCGATCCGCTCGAGCAGCGTGCGCTTGTTCACCTGGTACGGAATTTCGTCGACGATGATGGCCTGGCGTCCGCCGGCACGATCCACGTCTTCGAAGTGGGTCTTGGCGCGCATGACCACACGGCCACGGCCGGTGCGATAGCCTTCGCGCACGCCGGACATGCCGTAGATGGTCGCCCCGGTCGGGAAGTCGGGCGCAGGAATCACTTCGATCAGTTCGTCTACCGTGCATTCCGGATTGCGCAGGCAGAACAGGCAGCCGTCGACCACTTCCGACAGGTTGTGCGGCGGAATGTTGGTGGCCATGCCAACCGCGATCCCCGAGCTGCCGTTGACCAGCAGGTTGGGCAGGCGCGAAGGCAGCAGCAGCGGTTCTTTTTCGCTGCCGTCGTAGTTCGGCCCGAAATCGACGGTTTCCTGGTCGATGTCGGCCAGCAGTTCGTGCGCGATCTTGGACAGGCGGATTTCGGTGTATCGCATGGCCGCGGCGCTGTCGCCGTCGACCGAACCGAAGTTGCCCTGGCCGTCCACCAGCATGTAGCGCAGCGAAAACGGCTGCGCCATGCGAACGATGGTGTCGTACACGGACTGATCGCCGTGAGGGTGGTACTTACCGATCACATCCCCGACGATACGCGCCGACTTCTTATAGGCGCGGTTCCAGTCGTTGTTCAGCTCGTGCATGGCGAACAGGACCCGGCGGTGCACCGGTTTCAGGCCATCGCGCACATCGGGCAGCGCGCGCCCGACGATCACGCTCATGGCGTAATCGAGATAACTGCGACGCATCTCTTCTTCAAGAGAGATCGGTATTGTTTCCTTGGCGAAGGAATCCATGGGCAAGCTGCATAAAGTGAGTTATCGCGCCCCCGGGCAACTGGCAGGGCGAAGCTTTGGAGTTTACCATCCGGCCACCCGCCGCGCCCATGATGTAATAGCCGCCATCCTTCCCTGCGGTGTGTGCCATGGCCCTGACCACCCTCCTCCTCCCAGACTGGATCATTCCTGTCGAACCCGCCGGCACGGTGCTGGCAGGCCATGGCATCGCGATCCGGGACGGCCGCATCCTGGCCATCGCCCCCCACGACGACCTGCGCCAGCGCCATCCGGATGCCGATATCAGGCATCTGCCGGGCCGGGTCCTGCTGCCGGGGTTCGTCAACCTGCACACCCATGCCGCCATGAGCCTGTTGCGCGGCGCGGGCGACGACCTCCCCCTGATGACCTGGCTGAACGACCGCATCTGGCCCCTGGAAAGCCGGCTGGTGTCGCCCGATTTCGTTCATGACGGCAGCGTGCTGGCCTTTGCCGAGATGCTGGCGGGCGGCACGACCTGTTGCGCCGACATGTACTTCCACCCGGACGCCGTCGCCCGCGCGGCACTGGCGATCGGCCTGCGCTGCGTGGTGGGCATGACGGTCATCGACTTTCCGACGCCCTATGCCGCGAACGCCGACGCCTATATCCAGCAAGGCCTGGCCGCGCAGTCCGACTTTCGGGGCGAAGCGTCGCTCGGCTTCATGTTTGCGCCGCATGCGCCTTATACGGTGGGCGACGACACCTTGCGCCGGATCGACATGCTGGCCGAAGAACTGGACGTGCCGATCGCCATCCATCTGCAGGAAACCGCGCAGGAAGTCAGCGACGCCCTGGCCCAGACCGGCCTGCGGCCAACCGCCCGGCTCGCGCGGCTCGGTTTGCTGTCGCCGCGTCTGATTGCCGTTCACGGGGTGCATCTGGATGCCAGTGACATTGCCATGCTTGTTGCGCGGGGTGCACACCTGGCGCATTGCCCGGCGTCCAATCTGAAGCTCGCCAGCGGCATTGCACCGGTAGCGCAATTGTTACGAGATGGATTGAACTTTGGCGTCGGGACCGATGGCGCGGCCAGCAATAACCGCCTCGACATGCTGTCCGAACTCCGTCTGGCGGCGCTTCTGGCCAAAGGCGCGAGCGGCGACGCGGCGGCTTTGTCGGCGCATCAGGCGCTTCATGCGGCGACCCTTGGGGGGGCGTGCGCCTTGGGCTGGCAGGACCGGATCGGGTCTCTGGTGGCCGGCAAGCAGGCAGACATGGTGGCGATACGGCTGGACGCGGCGCATCAGCTGCCGGTTTTCGACCCCGCATCGCACGTCGTTTACACGGCCGGACGGGAGGACGTGGACCAGGTTTGGGTCGCTGGCGAGTCAGTTGCTAAAAAACTACAACTCACCAAGATATCGGCACGGATGGAACTCGAAAGGATATTGTCCAGAATCCCGCAGTGGCACACGCTCGCAGTGGGTGTCCTTTCTGGCACAAAACCTTACGTGTCCAAGGAGTGACATCTATGAGAAAACAGTCCGAATGCTATACTTACCTCGTAATTCATGTTGCGGCGGGGGTTCGCTGCGAGTTTTATTTCAAGCTAAGAGGAGAAACATGAACAAACGCTCCAAAGTTGGAATCTCTCTGGCGCTCGCCTTCGCTGCCGTAACGGCCTCAGGCGTGGCCACAGCTCAGACCACGACAACAAACGATAACTGGCAAACCGCTGGTGGCCCGCTTCTGAAGAGCAATGATGGCCTCTGCTGGCGCAACGGGTTCTGGACCCCTGCGACTGCTGACCCATCCTGCGATGGCGCGCTGAAGCCGCCAGCTCCAGCTGTGGTTCCTGTTCAGCAACCTCGTCCTGCACCACCGCCAGCCGTCGTGCCGGCACCGGTGCCTGTCAGCGAGAAGGTTACCTACTCGTCCGACGCCCTGTTCGACTTCGACAAGTCTGTCGTGAAGCCAGAAGCTCGCGCCAAGCTTGACGAACTGGTCGCACAAGTTCGCAACATCAACCTGGAAGTCGTCATCGCCGTGGGTCACACTGACTCTGTCGGTACCGATGCGTACAACCAGCGCCTGTCCGTCCGTCGTGCCGAAGCTGTCAAGGCCTACCTGGTCAGCAAGGGCATCGAAGCCAACCGTGTTTACACGGAAGGCAAGGGCGAAAAGCAGCCTATCGCTGACAACAAGACTGCCGCCGGTCGCGCCAAGAACCGTCGCGTTGAAGTTGAAGTGGTTGGTACGCGTAACCGTTAAGGCCTACGCTAGCTAACGCTGGTAAATTCGGTTGCTGTTTGACTGAATCCTGACGGCAGCCTGTTTGGTGCCGTTAGAATTAAAACCCCGCAGATCTTTGACTGCGGGGTTTTTTATTTTGGAGTGGATTAAATGAATGCCACCGTTTCTGCCCCCAATACCCCGCACGTGAATGCGGATGCCGCCGAACTGGCAAAGTTCAGCGCGCTGGCCTCGCGCTGGTGGGACCCGGAAAGTGAATTCAAGCCGCTGCACGCCATTAACCCGCTGCGCCTGGACTGGATCAGCCAGAATGCACGCGGTCTGGGCAATAAAAAGGTGCTGGATGTCGGATGCGGCGGCGGGATTCTCGCCGAAAGCATGGCGGCACGCGGCGCCATCGTGACTGGAATCGACCTGGCGGAAAAATCACTGAAAGTCGCGCGACTGCATAGCCTGGAAACCGGTATCAAGGTCGAATACCGCAATATCTCGGCCGAACAGATCGCGGCCGACGAACCCGGCCAGTACGACGTCGTCACGTGCATGGAAATGCTCGAACACGTGCCGGACCCCGGTTCGATCATCCGCGCGTGCGCCGCGCTGGTGAAACCGGGCGGCCACGTCATGTTTTCGACCATCAACCGGAATCTGAAGGCCTTCGGCTACATGATCCTGGGCGCCGAATACCTGCTGCGCCTGGTGCCGCAGGGCACGCACAGCTACGAAAGCTTCATCCGCCCCAGCGAACTGATTGGTGATGCGCGCCGCGCTGGCCTGGAAGCGACCGAGATCCGCGGCCTGCAGTACCAGCCGATCGGCAAACGTTATTCCCTGACGTCCGACACCAGCGTGAACTACATGGTCGCGATGGTGCGCACATGAAGCCGCTGATCCTGTTCGATTTTGACGGCACGCTGGCCGACACCGCGCCGGATCTGGCCGCGGCGGCCAATGCGCAGCGCACCGCCAAGGGACTCCCTCCCCTGCCGCTGACCGACCTGCGCCACATGGCGTCGCACGGGGCGCGGGGTCTGCTGGGTGTGGCGCTAGGCCTCAAGCCCGAGGACCCGGATTACGAAGCGGCCAAACAGGCATTTCTTGCGGACTACGAACGAAACATTGCCGTGCACACCGTGCTGTTTCCGGGCGTTGAAGCGCTGCTGGCCGAGCTGCACCGCCGCGGCACGCCGTGGGGCATCGTCACCAACAAGGTGACCCGGCTGGCGTTGCCGCTGGTCAAGCACCTGGACCTGCACGAGGCCAGTGTCATTACCGTGTGCGGCGACACCACGGCGTACTTCAAGCCGCATCCCGAACCGCTGCTGCACGCTGCACGGGAAGCCGGTCATGCGCCGGAAGACTGCATCTACGTGGGCGATGACCTGCGCGACATCGTGGCGGGCAAGGCGGCCGGCACGAAGACCATTGCGGTCGGCTACGGCTACAACGGCGATAGCGACCCCGTGGCGGCATGGGGAGCGGACGAAATCGCCCACACTCCCGAAGATTTGTTGCCCGCGATCGACCGCCTGCACTTGAAATGACGGGATCGCGTACAATATAAGACTCCTGGGGCCGATCCGGATTCGACGTGGGTCGCGACGCAGAGTAGGGCATGTCGAGCACCAGTACGCTTCGTAAAACCACTGGAACGCAAATAAACGCCAACGACGAGCGTTTCGCTCTCGCCGCTTAAGCGGTGAGCCGCTGCACTGATCTGTCCTTGGGTCAGGCGGAGGGAGGGTAAAACTTTCCTAAAGGATGATTTGGACGGCTAACCCCTGAAGGGTCATCTTTGAACCGCAGCAGTGACATTCACAAGGAATCGGTCTGTACTGGGGTCACACGGTCCAGATTTAAACTACGTGAATCGCCTCACTCCGGCCTGTCGGTTGGCTAAGTGTGAGGTTAAACAAAAATTAATCGACTACACATGTAGAACTGCCTGTTGAGGGCTTGCGGACGGGGGTTCAATTCCCCCCGGCTCCACCAGTCTCCGAATCCCAGCCTCGCGCTGGGATTTTTTTTGCCTGCGCGATGCTGGGGCGGCTTGGCCTGGGACAGTTTTTTCCAGGGCGGGCCCATGGTCAGCGACGATTTCATGAGCGAACGCGGCAGCCAGCCCGCAGCGAAGGCATGGTACTGGTGACGAACAACGTGTCCGAATTCTCGCGCGTGCCGGCGATCGAAGTGGAGAAATGGGTCGGTTGATGGCCCGTCTCCGAGATCGCTGCCGCTGGGCGATGATGCCCCGGGGCAGTCGCTTCAGTGGTAGTCGCTCATGCTGGTGGTCATCTCCCCTCCCCGCTCCCGTTCCTGGAAGAACCGCAACAGGCGGTAGTCCGTGACGAAGCTCAGGCAGGATTCGGCGTCGAGCAAGGCGGCGGGTGACTGGGGTTCGGCAACGATAAAGCCCTGCACGTAGTCGACCCCCATTTCGGCCAGGGCTTCGACCGTCTCGAAGTCTTCGGCCCATTCGGCGATGCTGCGCATGCCCAGGTTGTGGGCGAGTTCGACAATCGCCTCCACGATGGCCAGGTTGGCCGGGTGGCGGTGCATGCCGCGCACGAACGACCCGTCGATCTTCAGGGCGTCGGCCGACAGGTCCTTCAGGTACGAGAAGGACGTGTAGCCGGCGCCGAAGTCGTCCAGCGCAATCCGCACGCCCCACTGCCGCAGACGCTCGATAAAGCGGCGGGAATTTTCCAGGTCGTGCAGCGCGACGCTTTCGGTGATTTCGATGCAGAGCATGGGCGCGACGTCCTGGTAGCGCTCGAGCAGGGCAAAGACGTCTTCAATGAAGGCCTCGTCATTGAGCGACGCGCCGCTGACGTTCACGCACACGAACTTGGTCCGCAGCAGCCGCGTCACGTTGGTGCGCAGCCACTGCAGCGTCGTGCTGAGCACCCACTTGTCCAGTTCCGCAATGTTGCCGTTGGCCTCGGCAGCCGCTACGATCTTGGTCGGCGGCAGGCGCTCGCCGTGGGAATCCAGCATGCGCAGCAGCACTTCGAAGTTCAGCGAGTTGCCCGGATCCTTGAGCGCCATGATCGGCTGCATTTCCAGAAAGAAGCCGACCGGCGAAAAGGTGCTGCCCAGTTCTTCGATCAGGCGCAGTTCTTCGGCGCGGTCCAGGAATTCGCGGGCGTACTTCTTGTAGACGACGACGTGGCCGTGCGCGCCGCGTTTGGCTTCGCGGCAGGCGCGGTCGGCGGCCGAGATCAGGTCCTTGGCGTCCATGCCGGCGGTGGCTTCGACCAGGCCGATGGAAATCTTGACCTGGAAGGCGCGGTTGCGCAGCTGGTAGGGCCGCGTGGAAATGTCTTTGACGACGCGCAGGCACAGTTCGTGGGCGCGCGCGGTGTCGGTGTCATGGAAGATCACGATGAATTCATCACCGCCAACACGCCCCAGGAAGTGGCCGGCTTCCAGCACGTTGTCGACGCGGGCGCAGACCTGCTTGAGGACTTCATCGCCCGCCTGGTGGCCGTACAGATCGTTGATCAGCTTGAACCGGTCCAGGTCCAGGTAGGCGATCGACAGCGCATGATCGTCAGAAAAATTGATGATCGCGCTGTTCAGGATCTCTTCGACACCCCGGCGGTTGAGCACGCCGGTCAGTGAATCGTTGTTGGCGAGAAATTGCAGGCGTTCGGTGTACTTCACGCGCTCGGTAATGTCCTGCAGCGACCCTTCGATGCGGTCGCCGGCATGCGCCGCGCGCACCAGGTACCAGCGGGGGTCGGCTCCCGTGTCGTCGGCTCCGGTGGCGGCCACGCCGGAGACTTCCAGTTCGCCTCCCTTGGGGTGGGCGGCCAGGCCCTGCAGGGCGTCCCACGCCCCGGGGGCAAAGTAGTCCGCCCACGGCTTGGCGGGCAGCGAATCCTGTTCCAGTCCCAATTGTTGCCGCAGCGCCGGGTTGACCCGGACGAAGGACCCGTCGGGGTCCAGCGTGAACAGGCCGACCGGCGTGACCTGGTAGGTGCGGTCCAGCTCGGCCTGGGCCTGCATCCGCTCGTGTTTTTCTTCGCGCATCTGTTCCGCGAACGCGAAGCCCGCCATCAGGCTGGCGCCCAGGGCGGCGGTGACGCTATTGAAGGACTCGAGCAGCGCCTTGAAATCGAACGCGGCGGCGATGACTTCCGAAAAGGTCGCGAACAGCGTGAAGACCAGGGTGGCGCTATACCACCAGGCGATCCGGGACCGGGTAATGACCAGGATGCGGGCCAGGAAGAATACAAGTGACGCCGCGCCGAAACCGGTCACCGCCCACAGGGCCGGCAGGAACATCGAATAAGGCAAGGTCACAGCCAGCACGAGCAGCACGATGCCCAGCATCTGGACAGCGCGCATCAGCCAGCGGTAGCCGATCACCCGCAATTCGCGTTCGAAGAACTGCGTGAAAAGCGTATAGGTGACGACGTAATAGAACGCCATCGTCAGCATCCGGATGACGGGCATCCAGTCGTTGTCGATGACGCGGCTCAGCCACTGCGTGTCCCACCCCATGGACAGCGCGCCCAGCCGCAGATTGCCGATCAGCCAGACGGCGAACAGCACATAGCGGGACTCGCGGTTGATCAGCGCAGTGACGATCGTGAAGATGGCCAGCGTCAGCAGACCGCCTTCGAGCAGGCCGATGCCATGCGCAAAGGCGCGCGACGAATTGGCCAACTGGTCGCGCGGCCAGATCGAGAATGACAGGCGCGCCGGGCCGGAACTGACGACGCGGCACAGCATCTCGCGTACGTCGGGAATGCGGTCGATCGAAAAGGCGTAGCCGGCCCGGACGGGCTGGATCGCGCCGCTGACGGACTGGCGGTCGGTCTGGCCAAGCGGCGCCAGGGTGTCGGCATTCCAGCAGGACAGCGCCTGCGTATGGCGCGACGGAAAGTCCAGGAAGGTGTCTTTGGTTCGGGAGGCCTGCGGCAGCCGCACGGCGAGCCAGAACGGATGCTCGGAAAGCTGGGTGGTGGCGGTCAGCACATCGGCCTGACCTTGCAACGCGGCGCGCGCGCTGGCGGGGGTGTAGTCGCCGGACGTGGCTTCGACCACCCGGAAAGGCAGCGATGTCTCGCCACGGGTGTCGTAAATGCTGGGCAGGAAAACCAGGAAATAGACCGAGAACAGGGCAATCGCAACGGGCAGCAGATAGTACGAGAAGTTGCGAAACAACTTGTCGACGCTCCGGCAAGCCTGCCTGATCCATTCCATACCACTCGCCCCCATGGGTTGACCCGACGCTAGGTCTACGTGTTAGTGCCAACGCATGATACGACGGGCAGAAGGTGGAGGGCGACAAAAGCCATCGGCCCGTGTTCCACACGGGTCGATGGTTACAACTTGATCGGAAGGCGTGGTAAGAAACGCGGCGATTACGCCGCGATATGCACAGCACGCTCATCCAATGCCACCACTTCCTGATCGGCGCGGTCGAACTCGTAGCCGCGGATGTCGATGTCGGGGTGGTGCGTGCGGATCATGTAGTCGAACAGACGGTGACCGCTCTGTTCCCAACGGGTGCGCGCGGCGGCAACGTCGAACGCCATGACACGGTGCGCAATGTTGCCAATGTGCAGCATGGGGATGAAGCCCTGGCCCGGGAACACGTCCTGGAACATAAGCGCTTCATAGCCGCGATCCAATGGCGAACGGGCGGCCGTGATCATCCAATCCACATTGGTCTCGACGCAATACTGGTAGTAGGCCTTGAACAGGGCGATCTTGGCGACGTGGCCAATCTTGCGTTCGGAGACACCCAGGCGCGTGGCTTCGGCAAGTCGTTGCTGTTGCAACCAATCAGGCAGCAGCACCGAACGTTCGACACCCAGGCGGGCGCGCAGGTTGGTCTGGATGCGCATGGTGCCGACGGCCTCGCCATCGAGCTTGGATTCGGCCAGCAGCACGACCGCGCCAGGTTCGCGATCATAGGATTCCGGTTCGCCCAGGGTCTTGGCGAGCTCGGGCACGTGACGGCCATAAGCGGCCTGGCGGATGCGGACGGCCTTGGCCAAAGCGCCTTCGTCCTTGACCACACGAATAGTGAACGGGAGTCGTTCTTCAGTCTGCGGCAGGAAAGCAGCGGCGTCGTTGCGGGCAGTGGTAGCGGCGATGAAAGTGGTCGTCATGATGGAATTCCTTGGAATGAAGTGATGGAGGTAATGGATTGCGAAAGGGATGTTGCGAGACTTGCGGCGATCACGCGGCGATGTGCACCGGACGGGCTTCGCGCGTCGTGACCTGGTCGTCGGCAAGGCGGCCGCCGTGATCGCGGATGTCGATGTCGGGGTGGTGCGTGCGGACCATGAAATCGAACAGGCGATGACCGCCCTGCTCCCAACGCTTGCGTGCCGATGCGACGTCGAAGGCCATCACGCGATGGGGGATGTTGCCGATGTGGAGCATGGGGATGAAGCCCTGGCCCGGGAACACGTCCTGGAACATCAGTGCTTCGTACTGGCGGTCCAGCGGCGAGCGTGCGGCGGTGATCATCCACTCGACGCCGGTCTCGAGGCAGTACTGGTAATAGGCCTTGAACAAGGCGATCTTCGCAACGTGGCCGACACGTCCTTCTGACACGCCAAGGCGCGTTGCTTCTGACAATCGTTGCTGCTGCAACCAGTCAGGCAACAGCACCGAACGTTCAACGCCAAGACGGCTCACGGCATTGGTCTGGATACGCATCGTGCCAATGGCTTCGCCGTCCATCTTGGATTCGGCCAGCAGGACCACTGCTCCCGGTTCGGCGTCATAGCTTTCGGGGGCGCCCAGGGTCTTGGCAAGCTCGGGCACGTAACGGCCATAGGCGGCCTGGCGGATGCGGACGGCCTTGGCCAGAGCGCCTTCGTCCTTGACGACACGAATAGTGAATGGGAGTCGTTCTTCAGTCTGCGGCAGGAAGGCGTCGCTGTCGTTGCGGGCGGTCGTCGAGAGGGTGAGTGTGCGGTTCATGGTGTGAACTCCAGAGATGAGATGGGATGCCGTCGTCGTGTTTGGCAACGGATACGGCAGAGTCGCATAAGTACGTAGAAGATTCACCGTCCCTTTCCTGCGCAAAGTGTCGCGACGCGCAATGCATCACTCGCGGTTATGGAAGTTCAGTGCACTCACACAAACGAGCGGCTGGGTGTAATCCTTCGCATGGCTTCCATGCGGCCTTCGACTTGATGCGTCTTCATGCTTCGTGAAAGTGCATCGCGCACAAGGCATCGCTGCCCGCAGATGACGGCATCACGTGCTTCCCGGGCGACGAGCAACGATGACGACACGCGCGTGATCCCATGACGCGTGATGCGTCGGATCGATGCAACGCGCAGGCACTCGCATGACGAGGAGGAGAGAGGGAGTACGTGGGATGAGGCGGGGGATGGATGCGACGTCCATACGGGCGATCATCCAACTGGACGACCACGCATGTCGCGTTTTGACCAGACGTTTGTGGTGTTTGCGCCTACAAAAAAGCGCGAGTGACAGACCCATGCAAACCGCTGCATAGGGTCATGAGATGAAGGATGCAGACAGGGTCAGAACATCAGTTGATCTCCTCATACTGATGGACCGGCCTGGCGATGGAACGGTCTGCTTGCGTGATACCGATGCAGCCGCAACGGGCCGCGGTCAGGTCGGATTCGCGCTGGGAGAGGTGCCGTGGATGGACCAGGTCGCGTTGTCTTATCGCCCTACGCCGTAAAGCATGCTCTTACGTGTGTAGGCGTCTTTCGCATCCGATTGCACCGCGTTTAGTACGTCCTTGCCAGAGCGACTGCCAGCGTCCATGGCCGCTTTGATGTAGGAACCTGCAGCGTCGATAAGCGCAGGCAATGCATCGATGGATGACGCTGCGCTATGGCGCCGGCGGCCGCCGTGATCCGACAGGATCAGCGCGTCTGCACCCCGATCGGGCGCAAGCCGGGCGTCCTTGATGGGCTCGATGGCTTTCAGGATCGGCTGCCGCCCGCTTGCTGCGGCTCCACGTGACGTCGTCCTGAGTCCGGGTCAGGCGGAGTCGGGAGGGGGCGCGGCGGGTCGCAGGGTTCGGCGGTCCAGGCCGCCAGCGTGTACAGGGTCTCGATCCTTTTTGCGTGGACCATGATGGTGCCGACGTTGCGGCGCGGCGGGTGCCCCCTGCCGGCGCAACGTTGCGGCCGCGCCGCATTGATCAATTGATAAATGCGCAGCCATGCATCATGCAGAGTGCGATCCAGAACGAAAGGTTATGGGTTGCCGCGGCGTCATCTCCGGACACTTGTCATGACAGGCATGCTGCGCCCTACTCCGCCGAGATCTTGCGGTCGCGGATGACCTTGCCCCACATGGCCGATTCGCGCGGGATCTCGTTCACCATGGCGGACGCCGGCAGGTAGGCCGGCACGGCGCCTTGCACCGCGGCAGCCTGGGCCAGCTCTGGCGCGGCCATGACGGTGCCGGTGGCTTCGCTCAGGCGATCCACGATCGTGGCGGGCGTGCCGGCGGGGGCGATCAGGAACAGCCGCGGGGCGGCATCAAAGCCCGGCAGCGCATCGGCCAACGGCGCGATGTCGGCGCCCGCGATGGCGACCGGACTCATGATGGCCACCGCGCGCAGGCTTCCTGCCTTGGCCTGGCTGATGGCAGCAGCCACGCTGACCACGCCGATCGGCACCTGGCCGCTGATGACATCGGGCACGATCTGGGCCGCGCCGCGATACGGAATGTGCGTGACCTCGGTGTCGGTCTGGCCCTTGAGCATTTCAAAGGCCAGGTGGTGCACGGTGCCCACCCCCGACGTGGCGAACGAATACTTGCCCGGCGCCGCTTTGAGCGCGCTCACGAATTCGGCGGGCGTCCTGGCCGGGAAGCGGTTGCCCGTGACGATGACCAGCGGCAACGTGAACACCGATGCGATCGGCGTAAAGCTTTTGACCGGGTCGAAGGTCAGGTGCGGCTGCAGGTACTGCGCGATGAGCAGGGAGCTGTCGCCGAGCATGATGGTGTAGCCGTCGGGCGCGGCGCGGGCGGTCGCATCGCCGGCAATCACCCCGGCGGCGCCGGCGCGGTTTTCAACGACGACCTGCTGGCCAAGCTGCGTCGACAGGCGCGGCGCGAGCAGGCGGGCCATGGCGTCCAGGCCGCCACCTGCCGAATAGCCGACCAACAGGCGGATGGGGCGCTCGGGATAGCTCGTCGCGGCGCCGGACGATTTGCCGGCCGGGGCGGAGGCGGCTTGGGGCTGCGCGACAGCCGCGGTGGCAGCCAGCGCGGCGCAGCAGGCGGCGAGCGCAAGAAAGCCCCGGCGAGCGGGACGCGTCTTGAGGGTCATGGGTGTCTCCTGTCCTGGTCTTGTTGTGTTGTTCTTGTTGTGTTGTTCTTGTCATGACATGACATGTCATGCGGGTACGTTGCCGGCATGGGCGGGCCGGCGTGGGTTGGCCGGCGTGGGTTGGCCGGCGTGGGTGGGCCGGCATGGGTTGGCCGGCATGGGTGGGCCAGCATGGGCGGCCGGCATGGGCGGACCAGCATGGACGGCCGGCATGGGCGAACGCATTCCGGCCGTCCTGGCGATCAGGCCTTGCCCACGCCGCGCGAGCCCGGACGGCGCGCCAGTTCCTTCACCCGGTCGCGGTTCGGGGTGAAGCCCAGCCCGGGGGTCTCGGGCAAGGTCAGCATGCCGGCCGTGGGCTCGGGCAGATCATCGAACACCTGTTTGCAGCATTCCACCGCAACCGAGTGGTATTCGACCAGCGACCCATTCGCCAGCCCCGCATGCAGGTGCATGTTGTGATGCGGCCAGGCGCCGCCATTCGCAAAGCGCGTGTTGAACGCGGCGGCCATGCCCGCGATGCGCAGGCACTGCGTATAGCCGCCACTGATGCAGGCGTTGGGCTGCACGACGTCCACGGCCTGCGCCACCAGCAGGTCGCGGAAGCGGCTGGCCAGCCCTTCGTTCTGCCCGCCGGCCAGCGGAATCGACGTGGCCTGGCGCAGCTTCACCAGGTTCGGGATGTCGTTTTGCGAGACGGGTTCTTCAAAGAAAGTGATGCCGTACGGTTCGACACGCTTGGCCAGCGCATGCGCATGGAAGTAGTCCAGGCTGCAGTTGGCGTCGATATAGAGTTGCACATCAGGCCCCACCGCTTCCCGCACGGCGCGAATGCGGGCGACGTCTTCGGTGATCAGGGTGTCTAGGGGGCGCGGTTCGTCGCGGCGTTGCAGGCCATGATGACCCACCGTCATCTTCAGCCGCGTGAAGCCACGGTCCACCCAGCTGCGCGCCGCCGCGGCCAGTTCGTCGCGATCAAAGAAGGCGAAGCCGAAGGTGGCGTACACCGGCACCTCGGCACGGGCGCCGCCCATCAGCCGCCAGCAGGGTTGGCCCAGGGCCTTGCCTTTCAGGTCCCACAAGGCCAGGTCGATGGCGGCGATGGCGTGGCTGGCATAGCCGGACTGGCCGCGCGGCGTCAGCAGCCAGTACAGGCGTTCCCATAGCCGCTCGTGGCGCAGCGGGTCGGCCCCGATCAGGGCATGGGCGGCAATGTCGTTGACGATGGAACCGATCACTTCTTCTTCGGTGATGGCGGTCATGCCGGTGCCGATCAGGCCCGTGTCAGTCTCGATGTCGACCAGGCAGACGGACAGGGACGTGGTCTTGGTGCGGCCGGATATCGTGACCGATACGGGCAGGTTCAACGGCGTGGCGCTGACGCGGGAAATCTTCATGCTGTCTCCAGGGGTGCCTCTGACGGGCATCGATCGAAACAGTGTAGGAAGCCGCGCGCCGGGGCGGCAAGCACGTGGGAAGAATGCGGCTTTCGCGAACGGCGAAAGCGTGGCGGGTTGGCGGGAGCGTGTCTGCTTTGAAAGCAGGTGAAGCAGGTGAAGCGGGCGCGGATGGGTTGGTAGCGCGGAGAGCGGTTGAAGACCCGCGGGTGGGTCGGTAGGCCGCGGGGTGGATTGCTGTCACGCAGGTGGGTCGGAGGCCCGCAGAGGGGTGGGTGGTCCGCCGTGTGGTCAGTCCGCCATCAGCGTCGTGATGACGGTCCGGGCCGCGGGTGACGGCGGCGGCGCGCTGCGGGTGATCAGCCGATGCGTGCGGATGGCCCAGGGGTCGGACAGCGGCACGGCGGTAATGGGCAGACAGGCCAGTTGCGGCCCGACGGCCTCCAGCGGCAGCACGCCCACCCCCAGCCCGGCCGCCACCATGCGGCAGACGGCATCGAAGCCGCGCATCTGCATGCGGATGCGGACGGTGCGGCCGGCCTGCCGGGCGGCCAGCATGACCCGGTTCGACAAGGCCGTGCCATCGGTCAGCGCAATGAAGTCCTGGTCCATGGCGTCGATCAGGGCAATACGATCGCGGTCGGCCAGAGGGTGCGCGGACGGCACGACCAGCACCAGCGTGTCGGTGAACAGGTCTTGCAGCACCAGCCCCTGCGGCGGGTTGCCGATGTCGACAATCCCCAGGTCGGCACGGCCGTCCAGCACCGCCATGGGGATGTCGGGGCTGCTGCGCTCTTCGACATCGACCCGGATCAGCGGATGGCTGCGCATGACGTGTTCGAGCTTGCCCGGCAGGGCTTCAAGAATGGCCGACGAGTTGGCCAGGATGCGCACGTAGCCCTGAAAGCCCTGGCTGTAGTCGCGCAGGTCGAGCGCCAGCCGGTCGGCGTCGGCCAGCAGTTCCCGGCTGCGCTGCACCAGCAAGTGGCCGCCCGGGGTCAGTTGGACGCCGCGCGAGGATCGTTCGAACACCCGGAAGCCCAGGTGGTCTTCCAGCGCCGAGATACGCACGCTGGCCGCAGCCACGGCCAGGTT
This sequence comes from Pigmentiphaga litoralis, assembly GCF_013408655.1. Taxonomy (NCBI): domain Bacteria; kingdom Pseudomonadati; phylum Pseudomonadota; class Betaproteobacteria; order Burkholderiales; family Alcaligenaceae; genus Pigmentiphaga; species Pigmentiphaga litoralis. The sequence continues at coordinate 76,400 of NZ_JACCBP010000003.1, read as the reverse complement.
CAGGCGGTCACTGGCCGCGCTGATGGAGCCAAGGTCGGCCGCGGCCGCGATCACACGCAAGGTTGTCAGGTCGATCGAATCGGTCATGGCGTCCACCGCAAAAGCGTCTGTTCCGACTGTAGCAGGGGAGCGCGGCGCGCAGCAGGGCGAGGGCTCTTGCGGGTCCGGCAAAGACGGTGATGGGGGTGGTCGGGGTGGTCGGGGTTTGCCCGGAACGTTCGGGTGGGTAGACTGGCAACGCCTTCATTCCGTCGGAAATCTTTCGTGCCGCAACCCGTCATCCCCAGCGTTGGTTCCGTGATCCGCAGTGCAGTGCGTGGTGCGCTGCGTGGTGCCCTAAGCAACGCCGTGTCCCGCGCCAGCCCGGCGGCGTGCCTTGCCCTGGCGGCCACGCTGGCCCTTGCTGTCGCGACGTCGGCCATGGCGGCGCCGTGCCCGCCTCCGCCGCTGACGGCGGCCGAGGTGACTGCCGCGGCGGCGCGGTCCGACGGCAAGGATCGTGGGCTGTTGTGGAAGCTGACGCGCGATGGCAGCACGTCGTGGCTGTATGGCACCGTGCATGCCGGCCGGCCCGCGTGGGCCACGCCGGGGCCGATCGTGGCGCAAGCCCTGAAGGGCAGCACCGTGCTTGCCCTGGAAATGGACCCGCTGGCGCCCGACCTGCAGGCGCGGGTTGCCGCCCTGATGGCCGCGCCGAAAGGTGTCGCGTTGCCGACGGCCGTGACGAACCGGCTCGCGCGTCAGTTGGAGGACAGCTGCCTGCCCGCGGCGCTGATCCAGGCGCTGCACCCGCTTGCGGTGACGACGATCGCGCAACTGACGGTGGCACGGCGCGCGGGTCTGTTTGCGGAATATGGGGTGGACCTGACGTTGGCTCGGCTGGCGCGGACGGCGGGCACGCCGGTGGTGTCGCTGGAAACGCCGGAACTGCAGATCCGCGCCTTGTTCGGTGACCCCGGCACCATCGACCTGCAGGAAGTGACCGCGACGCTGGATGGCCTGGAAGAAGGGAAAGACACCGCGACGCTGGAACGGCTGATCGCGGCCTGGGACCGCGGCGACCAGGCCGGCCTTGCCAGCTACGCCCAGTGGTGTGACTGCCTGAACACGCCCGAGGAACGCGCGATGATGCGTCGCGTGCTGGATGACAGGAACCCGGCGCTTGCCCAGGGCATTGCCGGCCTGCACGGCAAGGGGCGCAGCGTATTCGCCGCCGTGGGCGCCTTGCACATGACGGGCGATGCCAGCCTGCTGCGGCTGCTGGCTGCACAAGGTTTCCTGGTGGAGCGGGTGCCGCTGCGGCCGGTGCGATAAGTCTGCAGACCGGCCTGAGCCTGAATGCGGGGACTGACTGTCATCGCGCAGCCAGCTATCCGCCACGTCGCACTGCCCGGGGGTCTGACCGCATTCCGCCCCCGCCTCCTATACTGCTGACGACGCCGCCCTTCATTGCTCCCCATGTCCCGACTCCGCACTTTCCTGACCACCTGCCTGCTGGCGCTTGCGTCAGTCACGACCTTTCTGTCGGCCGCCTGGGGCGCGATGGCGCTCTGGTATCAGGTGCCCTTCCCGCCCGCGGTCAAGGCGGCGCTGGTGGCTGCCTGGGTGCTGATCGCGTTGACCGCGCTGGGGCTGGCGTGGCGCGAACGCAGCTGGCTGGGGTTTGCCGCCTACGCCGTCGCTTTCGTGCTGCTGTCGATCTGGTGGAACACCCTGACGCCATCGAACAATCGGCAATGGGCGGACGACGTGGCGTCCATGACGTCGGGCACTATCAACGGCAACCTGGTCACCTTGCAGAACGTGCGCAACTTCGACTGGCGCACCGAGACCGATTACACCCCCCGCTGGGAACGGCGCGACTACGACCTGGACCGGCTGGCGTCGGTGGACATGATCCTGTCGTCGTGGGGCTTGCCGGGCATTGCGCACACGCTGGTGTCATTCGGGTTCGATGATGGCCGCTACCTGACGTTCTCGGTCGAGATCCGCAAGGAAAAGAACGAAAGCTTTTCGGCCATCGGCGGCTTTTTCAAAGAGTTCGAGATGAGCGTGGTGGCCGCGGATGAACGCGACATCATCCGGGTGCGCACCAACGTCAGGCAGGAAGACGATCACCTGTTCCGGGTGCAGGTGTCCAAGGACACGATGCGGTCGCTGTTCCTGGCTTACGTGGCCGAGGCCAATTCCCTGGTGCACACGCCGCGTTTCTATCACACGGTCACGGCCAACTGCACGACCATCGTCTATCACATGATGGCGCGCATCGTGGGCGGCTTGCCCATGGATTACCGGCTGCTGCTGTCCAGCATGCTGGATGGCTATGTGTATGACGCGGGAGCCCTGACGCAGGGCTATCCGCTGGAGACGCTGCGGGAGCGCGGACGCATTACCGACCGGGCGCGCGCGGCCGATGCGGATCCGGATTTTTCGATCGCGATCCGCAGGGGGATCCCGGGGGCGGATCCGGCGGTGGAGCCTCGGAACTGAGGCTGGGAATAGCGCGCCCGGACTGGTGCACCCCGGGCGCCTTGATGGACCGCGCCGAGCTACGCAGTGGATGCCGCCGTCTACGTCATCAGGCCGCGGCGCGGTAGCTTGCCGTGGCCACCGCATCGTGCGGATGCAGGCTTTCCAGGTGGCGCACCGACACGTGGGCGCTGACCACATCGGGATAGTCCCGGCAGGCGGCTTCGACTGCCCGGGCCGCATCTTCCACGTACATCAGGTGACTGCCGTTCAGGCGCGCAAAGGCTTGTTCGTCGGCGCGTTTGACGGCCGTTTGCACGGGGGTGCCCAGTGCGGCTTCGATGCGGTCCAGCCAGTCGTTGATTGCCAGGCCGGTCTGGCCTGACTGCCCTGCCCCGTCGCAGCGCCGCTCCACCGTCACGTCGGCCACACTGCGCTGGCTGTGCGGCGTGGCGAGCGTGGCGTTGGCGGACAGCCAATCCGCGGCGGTGTCCAGCGTCAGGGAAGCGCCGTCGAAATGCTGCACGAACGCGTCGCGCACCGCCTGGCGCGCGAGGGCGGCCGAGCACGGGCAGGTGGACGAATACACGACTTCTGTCCGCAGGCTGAGCGTGGTGACGCCGTCCTGACGTTCGGCGATCAGGGTGACGGGGTAGTCCTGCCAGCCGCTCAGGCCAGGGGTGACCAGCGCAGGCCGGGCGCGCAGCACCCGGCACCGGAACGTGACGCGCGCCGCGGTCGACCCGCAATCCTGGTGACTGTCGACCATGTCGGCCAGCAGCGTCGTCAGCACGGTGGACGTGAGCGCGCCCGCTTCGCACGCGGCGGTGACCAGCCGATGCAGGCGCGACATGTGGATGCCCTTGACGCGGGGGTCGGGCAGATCCACGGCGGCGTCGACGTGGCCGAGTAATGCTCCCGGAAAGGCCGGATCGTCGAGACGAAGGGGAACCGCGATGCCTTCCATGCCGACCCAGGAAAGCGGGGTCAGCCGTGTCGGGAAATCGTTACGGGCGACGTCGGGGAGCGGATCGGAATAGGTATCGGGCAGCGGATCAGAATTCGTGCCAGGGATGGCGGAACGGGACCGCAGATCGGGAATCGGGCCGCTAACGGCGGAGTCGGGCATGGCTGGCTTCCTGGGATCGCGCGGCCAACAGCCTTCACCGGCACGCGCGCTAATGCAATAGAGTTGCATTATACCGGTAACGACGAGCGCCACGTCGGCACCTTCCGCGCGCCCACCGCCCATAAAAAATGCGGGCCGCCGCCCGCATCCTCGCTCCAATACCTGGCCCCGAAGCCCACCGCTCACGCCAACGCCGGCTCCATCCCCATCAGGCGCGAAAAGTCCCCCACGCCCAAGGGCCGCGCCAGCAGAAAACCCTGCGCCTGGTCGCACTTCATCTCTGCCAACAGCGCCAGCTGGCTGGCCGTCTCCACGCCTTCCGCCACCACTTCCATGTCCAGCGCATGCGCCAGACCAATGATGGCCGACACGATGGATCGGCTCTTGGAGCCCTTCACATCCAGTTCATTGACGAACAGGCGATCCACCTTCAATTGGCGGACGGCAAACTGCTGCAGGTAGCTCAGGCTGGAATAGCCGGTACCGAAATCGTCGATCGCCATTTCAAAGCCAGCCAATTGCAGCCGCTGCACGGCCTTCATGGTTTCTTCGGCATTCTGCATGGCCACCGATTCGGTGATCTCGAACATGAGGCGGGATGGCGTCACACCGTATTCGCGGGTCAGGTCGATCACGTCGCGGATCAGGGTGGACGAGCGCAGCTGGATCGGCGACAGGTTGATGGCGATCTTGACCGGCGCCAGGCCGGCGCTGTCCCACAACTGGATCTGCTGGCAGACCGCCTTGATCACCCATTGGCCGATGCGCGTGATGTTGCCTGAGCGTTCGGCAATCGGAATGAATTCGCTGGGTTCGATCGGGCCGAGTTCCGGATGCGTCCAGCGCAGCAGCGCTTCGGCGCCCAGCAGCTTGCCGCTCGCACAGTCGAATTTGGGCTGGTAATGGATATGCAGCTGGTTGCCGGCCACGGCGCCCCGCAGGCTGCGCTGCAGGTTCATGGCGCGCTGCGTGCTGGTGTTCATGGCCGCTTCAAAGAAACGGTAGCCGTTGCGGCCGGCGTTCTTGACTTCGTACATGGCGGCGTCGGCGTTCTTGAGCAGCACGTCGCTGGTCTGGCCGTCTTCCGGAAACACGCTGATGCCGATGCTAGGCGACACGGTCATGTGGGTGTCGATCAGGTCGAATTCTTCCTGAAAGCAGTCCAGCAGCTTTTCGGCCAGGTCGCCGGCGATGGCGGCGGTGGACAGGTTTTCCACGACGACCACGAATTCGTCGCCGCCAAATCGCGCCACCACGTCTTCGCGGCGCAGCTTGAGGCGCAGGCGGGCCGCCAGTTCGCGCAGCACCGCGTCGCCCACGTTGTGGCCAAGCGAATCGTTGATGGCCTTGAAGCCATCGATGTCGATGAAATACACCGCAAACCGCTTGTCGTTGCTGCGGGCGAACAGGATGGCCTGTTCCAGCCGTTCCGCCAGGAAGCCGCGATTGGGCAGGCCGGTCAGTTCGTCGTGCGTGGCCTGATACAGCAGCATTTCATTGGCGCTGCGCAGGGTGTCGTTGAAGCGCAGGGTGCGGTCCTGCAGGCGGGAATCGAGCACGGACAACACCAGCGCGACGCCCAGCACGCCCAGGGTGCCGGCAAGAATGGTGGCGGCCAGCCAGTGGATGTCGATCTGGCCCGCGGCCAGGCAGACCACGCCGATCGGAAATTCGGCGGCCCACATGCCGGTGTAGTGCATGCTGCAGATCGCCGCGCCCATGACCATGGCGGCGGCCAGACGCTGGCGCAGGCGCCGGCGGGGGTCGGCGGCGCGCAGGGCAAAGGCCAGGCGCAGCGCCACGAACGACGCGACGATCGCGACCACGACCGACAGCAGCACGCGCGGCAGGCTGTAATCGATGCCGGGCGACATCTGCATCGCCGCCATGCCCATATAGTGCATGCCCGAGATGCCCAAGCCGACCACGACCGCGCCCGCGGCTAGCCGGGGACGGGTCAACGTGCGCTGGGTGACCTGGTGCAAGGCGAGATAGGACACGCCGATGACGACGGCGAGGCTGTACAGGGTGGTGCCCAGGTCGTAGCCCAGCGGGATCGGCAGCGAAAACGCCAGCATGCCGATGAAGTGCATCGACCAGATGCCCAGGCCCAGCGCCACCGCGCCCCCGGCCAGCCAGAATGTCCGGTTGGACGCGCGCGGAAGGCTGGCGATGCGTCCGGTCAGGTCCAGGGAGGTAAAAGCTGCCACGGTCGCTATCAGAAACGACAACAGCACGAGCGGGTAGCTATAGGTAGATTCGAGCATCGTTGTCGTTGGGGGGCGTTTCCGCGGGTGCCGCGCCGGTTCGGCGGCTGGCAGCACTATAGCGGCAATCGGCGCTGCCGCGCGCTTTGGCGTTGTTTTTGGCGCGATAGGGAAGAGCCGGGAACGCCGCTTGCTGTTGAGTCTGTGCGGACTCTCCCGCGATAAAGGAAAAGCCATGAACAAAGACCAAATCAAGGGTACGGCCAAGGAAATCGGCGGCAAGGTGCAGGAAGCCGTGGGCAAAGCCACTGACAGCCCAAGCACGCAGGCCAAGGGCCTGGCCAACCAAGCCGAAGGCAAGGTTCAGAAGAATGTTGGCGACGTGAAAGAAGCCGTCAAAGACAGCAAGATCTAAAGGCAGTACCGCTTGCCCACGGTTTGCGGTTGCCGCCAGTCGGCAATGCGCAACCGGCACGGAGCAAGCCCAAGTCCGGCGCGGCGGCACTCAAGCCCGCGCGATGACCCCGATCTAGACGACGGGATGGCCTGCCGCACCGGACGCGTCACTTCGTGGACCCTTGGGTCCACGCCTCATTCCCGCTGACCCGTCAGGGTTGGCGTTTACAGCTGAAGCCAGTCGGCATTGCCGGTGCCGGGATCGCGCTATGACGCGATCCCACGGCGTCGTGCGTCTGTCGGCCGGGTTTTCCGCTGAAGCTTCCCCCGAAGTTCTCCCCGACATTTTCACGTCTGAAGGCCGATCTTGCTGCGTTCTGTCCGATCCGATGCGTCGTCTGCTCCCCTGCTCCAGCCCGCTGGCGGCAGGGGTTCGGCTATCGGCGAGGAACCGCAAGCCGAGCGTCATCACGAGGCCACGAGTCCAGGTCAGGCGCCGAGTCAGGCTGAAACCAGGCTGCACACCGTTCTGGAATCGGTGACGTCGGCATCCGCGATCGACCCGGGCGACTTGCTGCGTGACCTGGTGTCGGCAGGCTTGAACACGCTGGCATTGCCCGGACACGGCAATACGCTGGCACGGTGGAGAGTGTTTGCTGCCGTGGCCGAGGTCGATCTGGCGGCCATCAAACTGGTGGAAGGCCATACCGACGCCATCGCGATCCTGGCCGAACTGAACGACCCTCTGAACGACCCGAGCCTGGACAGCCCGACGCCGCCCCCGGGCAGCTTGTGGGCCACCTGGGCATCGGAGCCGCCCACGGCACGCGTGGAAGCGCGAACGGGCACTGACGGCAGCGTGCTGCTGACTGGCACCAAGGCCTGGTGTTCGGGGGCGGCGGCCGTGACGCATGCGGTCGTCAGCGCCTGGAATGCCGATGGCGAACCGGTGCTGGTGGCCGTGGCCATGGATCAACCCGGGGTGACGGTGACCGACCGCGGCTGGCATGCCATCGGCATGGAAGCCACCCGAAGTGTCGACGTAGAGTTTGCACAGGCCCGCGCGCAGTGGGTCGGCCAACCTGGCCAATATGTCGGCCGGCCCGGCTTCTGGCAGGGCGGCGCCGGCATTGCCGCGTGCTGGTACGGCGGCGCGTGCGCCATTGCCGATGCGGTGCGCCAGGCGTGCGCCGATGCGGTTCGTCGTCAGGATGGCCGCCCCACGGCAGCCGTTTCCCCCGCGCTGTCGTTCCGCCTGGCTCACCTGGGGGCGATAGACGTCGCCCTGGGCCAGACCGCCGCGCTGCTGCGCGAAGCCGCCATCTGGATCGACGCGCACCCGACGCAGGACGCCATGGCCATCGCCCTGCGGGTGCGGGCCAGCGCCGAAGCGGCCGCCACCCGGGTGCTTGATCACGCCGGCCGCGCGCTGGGCGCCACGCCGTATTGCCGTGATCCCCGATATGCCCGCATGGCGGCAGACCTTCCCGTGTTCATTCGCCAAAGCCACGCCGAGCAGGATCTGGCGGCCCTGGCACGCACGCGGCTTGATGCGTCGGAGGCCACATGGGACTTGTAGGCGACCGCGAAATCCGCGCTGAAGGCACGCCCGAAGCGGTCTGGGATGCCTGGGCCGGGCTGCACAGCCCGCCCGTGCTTGACGCGGCGGACCTGGTCCCGAAACGCGGCCGCGCGGTGGTGATCGCGCCCCACCCCGACGATGAATTGCTGGCTTGCGGCGGGCTGATGCGCCAATGGACCGATGCCGGCCGCGACGTGGTGGTCGTGGCGGTGACCGATGGCGGCGGAAGCCACACCGGATCCCGCCGCTGGACCCCCGTCACGCTGGAAGCCGCGCGGCGCGCCGAACGCCTGGCCGCGCTGCACGAAATGGGTCTGGCGACAGTGCCGGTGATCGGCCTGCAGTTGCCCGATGGCGGCGTGACCGGCACCGAGGCCGCGCTGCACTGCGCACTGAAACCGATGCTGCAACCGGGCGACGTGGTGTTCGCCACCTGGCGCCTGGACGGCCACCCCGACCATGAAGCCACCGGGCGCGCGGCCGCCGCCTGCTGCGCCGAGGCCGGTCTGCCATTGGTGGAATTGCCGGTCTGGATGTGGCATTGGGCGGAACCGGATGACCCGCGCGTGCCGTGGCACCGTCTGGCCCGGGTGCGCCTGGACCCGGCGCTACGCGCCGCCAAGCGCCGCGCGATTGCCGCGCACCGCACGCAGGTCGAAGCCGATCCCACGTTGCCGGGTCATGCCATCCTGCCACCGTGGGCGCTGGCGCGCCTGATGCGTGACCACGAATTCGTTTTTGTCTGACCGGAGCGTCATGCCTCTTTCGCCGCCGTATTTCGACAGCCTGTTCGCCGCTTCGGACGACCCCTGGGGATTCCGCACGCGCTGGTATGAACAGCGCAAACGCGCCCTCACGCTCGCCTGCCTGCCCGCGAGCTTCTACGACAGCATCTTCGAGCCGGGCTGCGCGAACGGTGAACTGGCAGCCGACCTGGCGCCACGATGCCATCGCCTGCTGGCCTGCGACGCCAGCGCGCCGGCCGTGCGCCTGGCCCGGCAACGGCTCAGGGACGTGCCGCATGCCCGCGTCGAAACCATGACCATGCCGGCCGACTGGCCCGCCGAACAGTTCGACCTGATCGTGATCAGCGAGCTGGGCTACTACCTGCCCCCCGCCGATCTGGCCACGCTGGCGCGTGCCTGCCTGGGCTCGTTGACCGATACCGGGACGCTGCTGGCCTGCCACTGGCGCCCGCTGATCGACGGGTGCGCGTATGGCGGCGATGCGGTGCACGAGATCCTGGCGGCCGAAACCGGCCTGCCGCGCATCGTGCATCACCAGGAAGACGATTTTGTGCTGGATGTCTGGACCCGCCAAGGGCAGTCCGTCGGCCGCGCGGAGGGACTGACATGATAGGTGTGGTGATACCGGCCCATAACGAGGGCGAGAACCTGGCGGCCTGCCTGGCGGCGGTGGCCTGCGCCGCCGCGCACCCGGACCTGCGCGGCGAATCCGTTTATGTCGTCGTGGTGCTCGATAGCTGCACCGACGATTCCGAAAACGTGGCGCTGGCCCATGGCGTGGGCATCTTGCGGGTGCAGGCCCGCAACGTGGGTCTGGCCCGCGCCACCGGCGCGTCCCAGCTGATTGCCAGTGGCGCGCGCTGGCTGGCGTTTACCGATGCCGACACGATGGTCGCCCGCGACTGGCTGGCCGCGCAGGTCGGGCTGGGTGCGGACGCCGTCTGCGGCGTGGTCAGCGTGGACGACTGGTCCGCGCACACCGCCGCCGTGCGCGAACGTTATGAACGCCTGTACCAGGATCGCGACGATCATCGGCACATCCACGGCGCCAACTTTGGCGTATCGACGCAAGCCTACCTGCGCGCCGGCGGGTTCAGCGCGTTGGCCGTCAGTGAAGACGTTGCCCTGGTCGAAGCGCTGGAGTCCACCGGCGCACGCATCGCATGGAGCGCCTTGCCCCGCGTGGCCACCAGCGCCCGCACCGATCCGCGCGCGGCCGGCGGATTTGGCGACTACCTGCGATCGCTGGCAGCGCCAGCGTGGAAACCGGAGGCCGTGGGCTAACAGAAACGGCGCATCGACAGAAGGGAGAACAGGAAGCCGCGGTTGCCACACCGCCGCTTCCTGTTGGCCGTGCGCAAATGCTTACTACATTCGCTCCCCGGATGACGTTTGTTACGTAGAATCCCGAACCTACTCTCTCATTGACGCAGCAACAAGGACCCCCATGCCCCTGCAAGACGCCTCCGCCAAGCTTCTCGAAGTCCATTACAACGAGCTTCTCGATAACTGGGTGGCCAGTCTGCTGCAATCTGCGCGTCAGAAACGCCAGGCCGAACCGCAATTGCGCGATCAGTGCCGGCAGTTCCTGGGCGCGTTGATCGCTGCCCTGGGCCGCAGCACCGCCGCCGATATTTCCGGCCGGGACTGGGATGAAGTGCGGGGCCTGCTGACCGAAATTTCGAACACGCGTGCGCGCAGCGGCTTCAGCCCGTCTGAAACCGCCATGTTCATCTTCTCGTTGAAGAATCCGATCTTTGCCGTGTTCAGCCAGGCGCTGAGCGCCACGCCCGACGTGCTGGCCGACCAGAACCGCGCCATCGACACCATGCTCGACCAGCTCGGCCTGTACACCACCGAAGTGTTCCAGAAGAGCCGCGAAGAAGTGATCGTGCGCCAGCAGCAGGAACTGATGGAACTGTCGACCCCCGTGGTCCAGCTGTGGGACAACATCCTGGCCCTGCCCCTGATCGGCACGCTCGATAGCGGCCGCACGCAGGTCGTGATGGAAAGCCTGCTGGAAAAGATCGTCGAGACGGGCGCATCGATCGCCATCATCGACATTACCGGCGTGCCGACGGTGGACACCCTGGTCGCGCAGCACCTGCTCAAGACCGTGGCCGCCGCCCGCCTGATGGGCGCGGACTGCATCATCAGCGGCATCCGTCCGCAGATCGCGCAGACCATCGTGCATCTGGGCGTGGATCTGACCGACGTGACGACCAAGGCCACGCTGGCCGACGCCTTCGTGATTGCCCTGAAGCGCACCGGCGCGACCAACCTCCCCAACACGGCGCGCTGATCCATGGAACGCATCCCCATTCTGAAAATGGGCAAGTTTCTGCTCGTGACCATCCAGGTGGATATGCACGACCGGCTTGCCATGACCCTGCAGGACGACCTGACGAACCGGATCGTCCGGGACCGCGCATCAGGCGTGCTGATCGACATTTCGGCGCTGGATGTCGTTGATTCCTTCATTGGCCGCATGATCAGCAACACTGCGGCCATGGCCCGGGTGCTGGATGCCGATACCGTGCTGGTCGGCATGCGGCCGGCGGTGGCGATCACCTTGGTTGAACTGGGCCTGACGCTCGATGGCGTCAAGACCGCCCTCAATGTGGAACGAGGCATGGCGCTGCTCACGCGCGACTTCGATCGTCTGATCGAATGATGAACGACACCGAGGTGCTTGCCGTGCTGCCCTTGCAGACGGACGAGGACGTGGTCCGCATGCGCAAATACGTGCGCGAGCGGGTCGTGGCGCTCGGGTTCGGATTGGCTGACCAGACCAAGGTCGTGACCGCCGCCAGCGAACTGGCGCGCAACACGCTCAAGTATGGCGGGGGCGGCGAAGCCCATGTGTCGTTGCCCGAACAGCCTGGACGCCGCGGCATCCAGCTGTCGTTCATCGATCATGGGCCCGGCATTCCCGACCTGGACCTGGCCTTGAAAGACGGCTTTACGAGTGGCGGCGGACTGGGCATGGGCCTGGGCGGCTCCAAGCGGCTCTGCGACGAATTTTCGATCGATTCCGAAGTGGGCCGGGGCACGCGGGTGTCGGTCATCAAGTGGAAACGCATGTGATGGCGAACGCGTAATGCGACAGATCGCCCTTCCGATCGATGACGTGAGCCAGGTGGCCGACGCGCGCCGCCAGGCCACCGAGATCGCCCGCAGCATTGGCCTGAACGAGACTGACCGCGGCCGCGTGGCGATCGTGGTCACCGAAGCTGCCACCAATATCCTGAAGCATGCCGGCAGCGGCGTGCTGCTGATCCGCCCGCTGGCCCATCCCCATTCCGACGAGGCGGGCGACGGCATTGAAGTGATCGCGCTGGACAACGGCCCCGGCCTGCCCGATGCGGCGCTGAGCTTTGCCGACGGACATTCAACGGCCGGCACGGCGGGCACCGGACTGGGCGCGCTGGCGCGGCTGTCGGACCAGTTCGACTGGTTCAGCGACAGCGCCAACGGGTCGATTTTCTGGATGGCCCTGTGGCCCGGCCGCGTGGTGCCCGACCAGTTGCTGGACATTGGCGCCGTCTGCCTGCCCTTGCCTGGCGAGACCCTGTCCGGCGATGACTGGCGGGTCGAGCAACACGGTGAACGCTGCGCGATCATGGTGGCCGATGGCCTGGGCCACGGACTGGAAGCCTATCGTGCATCGATGGCGGCGACCGAGGTCCTGCCCAAACGCGAAAACTGGCCGGCCGCCGACCTGATCCACGAAGCGCACGGCGCCTTGCGCGCCACCCGCGGCGCCGCGGTGTCGGTGCTGTCGTTGAACCTGTCGACCGGCCAGGCGCAGTTTGCCGGCGTGGGCAACGTGGCCGCCTTCATTGGCGGCCATGGCGCGCGCAAGCAGCTGGTCACGCACAATGGCATCGTTGGCCACAACATGCGCAAGGTGGGATCCATGGACGTGGACTGGCCGCATGACAGCTGGCTGCTGATGCACAGCGATGGCCTGTCGACGCAATGGAACCTCAACGACTTCCCGGGACTCGATGCACGTCATCCGGCGGTGATCGCCGCCACGGTGTGCAAGGCCCATTGGCGCAAGCGCGACGACGTTACCGTCCTCGTCGCGCGGCGCAACTGAGTACGGATCGGGGTGGGACGGACATGAGTCATCGGATATTGAGCCTGAGCATTTCCCTGGAGCAGGACGTGGTGCTGGCGCGCCAGCGCACCCGGCAGATCGCCGAGTTGCTGGGCTTCAGCGTGCAGGACCAGACACGGCTGGCGACCGCCATTTCGGAAGTCGCGCGCAACGCCTTCAGCTATGCGGGCGGCGGGCGCATCGACTATCTGCTGGAAGGCGAAACGCCGCCGCAGGTATTGATCGTGAAGATCTCGGACAACGGCCCGGGCATCGGCCAGCTGCAGCAGGTCTTGAACGGCCGCTATGTGTCCAGCACCGGCATGGGCGTGGGCCTGACCGGCGCGATGCGCCTGATGGACCAGAGTTCGGTCGACACCGGGGAACGCGGCACCCTCATTACCTTGAAGAAGCTGCTGCCCCCCGGCATGCCGGCCCTGTCAGGCCCGCAGATCGGCGACCTGGGCGCGCAACTGGCCAAGGGGCCGCTGGCGACCAGCTTTGACGAAGTGCAACGCCACAACCAGGAACTGCTGCAGGCGCTGGAAGACGTGCGCGCGCGTCAGGAAGAACTGATCCAGCTGACCGCCGAGCTCGAAGACACGAACCGCGGCGTGGTCGCGCTGTATGCCGAGCTGGATGAAAAGGCCGAAGACCTGCGCCGCGCCGACCACATGAAGTCGCGCTTCCTGTCCAACATGAGCCATGAATTCCGCACGCCGCTCAGCTCGATCCGGGCGCTGTCGCGCCTGCTGCTGGCGCGGGTGGATGGCGATCTGCAGCCCGAGCAGGAAAAGCAGGTGAGCCTGATCCTGCGCGGTGCCGAAGACCTGTCGGAACTGGTGAACGACCTGCTCGACCTGGCCAAGATCGAAGCCGGCAAGACCGACGTGCGCGCCGCGCCGGTGGACGTGGCCAATGTGTTCAGCGCGCTGCGCGGCATGATGCGGCCCCTGCTCTCGAGCAAGGTCGATCTGCTGTTCGTGCACGATGACGCCCTGCCGACCATGTTCAGCGACGAAGGCAAGATCGCGCAGATCCTGCGCAACCTGATTTCGAACGCGCTCAAATTTACCGAACGCGGCGAAGTCGAGGTATCGGCGCAAGTGACGGCCGACGGCCGATCGATGGAATTTCGCGTGCGCGATACCGGACTGGGCATTGCCACCGAACACCTGCCGCTGATCTTCGAAGAATTCACGCAGATCGAAAACCGCCTGCAGCGCGGCGTGAAAGGCACGGGCCTGGGCCTGCCGCTGTGCCGCAAGCTGGCCGAGCTGATGGGCGGGGATCTGAAAGCCGAAAGCGCGCCGGGCGTGGGTTCGGTGTTCATTGCCACGCTGCCGCTGCGGTATGCCGAAGAAGATCCGCTGCACGAAATTTCGTCCACCGACCGCGCGCTGGCGCTCGACCCCGATCGCCCTACCGTGCTGATCGTCGAAGACGATCCGGCCACGCGCCTGTTGTATGAGGATTACGTGCGCGGCACCCGCTACCAGCCCGTGTCGGTGGCGACCGTGCATGATGCCCGCAAGATGCTGGCCATGATTCCCGTGGCCGCCGTGCTGCTGGAAATCGTACCGCCCGAGGAAGAGGCCTGGCGCCTGCTGACCGAGATCAAGCATGGCGATACCGATCCCCTGTTGATCATCGCGACCGACAACCTGGACAAGAGCAAGGGCCTGGCCCTGGGCGCCGACGCCTATCTGGCCAAACCGGCGGAACGGCATGATGTGCTGGCGTTGCTGGCGCGGCTTGATACGCCCGGTTCGGTGTCGCCTTCATCCGCTTCCGGAGATTCTGTGGCATGACGACGCCGCCTCGCAACGATCTGATCCTGAACGTCGACGACAACGAAGGCGGCCGCTACGCCAAGTCGCGCCTGCTCAAGCTGGCCGGCTACCGCGTGATTGAGGCGGCGACCGGGCAGGAAGCGCTGGACGCCGCCGCGCGCGAGCAGCCTAGCCTGATGCTGCTCGACGTCATGCTGCCCGACATCAACGGCATGGAAGTGTGCCGGCGGATCAAGGACGACCCCATCACCGGGTCCATCATCGTGCTGCAGACGTCGGCGTCGGCGGTGCAGAGCCGCGATCGCGTCAAGGCGTTCGATGGCGGCGCCGACAGCTATCTGATCGAGCCGATCGAACCCGAAGAATTGATCGCCAACGTGCGCGCCCTGCTCCGCCTCAAGGCAGCCGAAGACGCGCACCGCACGGCCGAATCCGCCCTGCGCGAAAGTGAAGAACGGTTCCGGCAGATGGCCGAGGCAATCGGCGACGTGTTCTGGGTGTACGAACCGGCGCTGGGCGAGCATGTGTATGTGAGCAAGGCGATCGGCAGCGTATGGGGCGTGAGCGATGCGGCCGTGCTGGCGAACCCCGACCTGTGGTGGGCGCCGGTCCATCCGGACGATCGCGAACGCGTGAAGTCGTCGTTGCATGTGGCGCGCAGCACCGGCAGCTATGACGAGGAATACCGTCTGCAACATGCCGACGGCCGCATTGCGTGGATCCACGACCGGGGCTTTCCGATACGCGGCGCCGACGGCGCCATCACGCGGCTGACCGGGGTCGCCCACGACATCACGGACCGCAAGACCGCCGCGCAGGCGCTGGTCGACGCGGACCGCCGCAAAGACGAATTCCTGGCGATGCTGGCGCACGAACTGCGCAATCCGCTGGCCCCCATTCGCAATGCCGTCGAACTGATGCGCCTGATCGAGCCCAGCGCCACGGGCGTCCAGCTGAAGGCGCGCGAGATCATTTCGCGCCAGGTGGATCACCTGAGCCGGCTGGTGGACGAACTGCTCGACGTGTCACGCATCACGCACGGCAAGATTTCGCTGGTGCGCGAACCGGTGGCGCTATCGACCGTGGTGCGCGCCGCGTCGGAGGCCGTGCGGCCGCTGATGGACCAGCGCAATCACGTGTTCAACGCCGTCATGCCCATGCACGAACTGTGGCTGTCGGCCGACCCCGTCCGCCTGGCGCAAGTGCTGGGCAACCTCTTGAACAACGCCGCCAAATACACGCCCATGGGCGGCGAAATCACGCTGACCGCCGAACAGCAGGGCAACCGCCTGCACCTGAGCGTGCGGGACAACGGCATCGGCATCGCGGCCGATACCCTGCCCCATGTGTTCGATCTGTTCATGCAGGCCGACCCGTCGCTGGACCGCTCGCAAGGCGGCCTGGGACTGGGCCTGTCGCTGGCGCAGACGCTGGCGCACATGCACGATGGCCGCATCACGGCTGAAAGCGGCGGCGCCGGCAAGGGGTCGGTGTTCACGCTGGACCTGCCGCTGGGCGCCCCCGGCCCGCGCGCATCGACCGACCCCGCGGCCATCGCGGGGCAGTCCACGTCGCGGCGCATTCTGGTCGTGGAAGACAACGCCGATGCGGCCGAAGGCATGGCCTTGCTGCTGGGCGAACGCGGGCACATCGTGAACGTCGCGCTCGATGGCGTCAGCGGCCTGGAAGCCGCGCGGCAACTGCAGCCCGACGTGATCATTCTGGACATCGGCCTGCCGCTGCTGGATGGCTATCAGCTGGCGCGGGAACTGCGCGCGTCACCCGCCACCTCGCGGGCGGTGCTGGTGGCGTTGTCGGGCTATGGCCAGGCGGCCGACAAGCTCAAGTCGCGGTCGGCGGGAATCGACTTCCATCTGGTCAAGCCCGTTGACCTGGCCAGCCTGGAAGCGGTGATCGACAACCTGCCGGAGCAGGCGGTCTAGGCAGGCTGGGGCCGCCTGCCCGCCTTTGCGTTCAGGCTGACGGCAGATCCGTCTTCAACATTTTCGAGATGTTGGCGGCCGTGCGTTCGATGTGCTGCGTCAGCAGCGCGCAGGCCGTCTCGGCGTCCCGTGCCAGCGCCGCCTTCAGGATCGCGTCGTGTTCATCGGGAATGTTCCGGTCCAGCGGACGCGTGCGCAAGAAGATGCGGCGGTAGCGGTCGGAAAAGTCCAGCAGCTTTTCGCAGAACTGCGTCAGCACCGGCATCTGTCCGGCGCCGATCAGCGTCAGGTGGAATTCGCGGTGCCGCTGTTCCCAGTCGGCCGGCGCTTCGCCCGCCACGGCTGTGCGCTTTTCGATCATCTGCAGGCGGTGGTGCGCCGCCACCAGGTCCACTTCCCATTCCTCGCCCCCCTGCGCCATCGCGGCACGCAGGGCACAGGGTTCGAGCATCACCCGCAACGCGGTGATCTCTTCATGATTCTTGAGCGACACCGGCGCCACCTGATAGCCGCGCTGATCCTGCGCGATCACCAGCCCTTCGGCCGCCAGCCGTGACATGGCTTCACGCAAGGGGCTGAGACTGACGTCGAATTGCTCGCACAACTGGTTCAGCCGCAGCGGTTGGCCGGGCTTGAACGCGCCGTTCAGCAGCTCGTCGCGCAGCGTTTGGGTCAGTCGGGAGGTGAGAGAGGCGCTCATGGCTTGCGATGATATCGTAAACAGGCGCGGGTAAAATCGATATTGACGTGAAAATCGATTTCCGTGACCATGGGCGGCAGAACGTTGCGGATACCCCTCATCGAACCCCTATGGAGACTGTCATGCTGCCCAAACGAATCGATCGCCAGTTGGTGGAATCGCGCATTGGCGCCTATGCCGATACCGTTGCCTCGCAAGACGCCCGCGGCGACATCTACAAGGACCTGATCGGCTTCATTCCGCCCCGCATCGAGGCCCGCCTGGCCGTGACTGGCGCCCTGGACCCCAAGCTGCTGGACCTGCAGGAACAGATGCGCGAGCAGGCCATGTACCCCAAGTGCTTCGACGTGAAGACGGCGCAGCTGATGCTGTTCGGCATGCTGCTGATGGACATGAATGACGCCGTCGTGCTGCACGGCATTGCGGCACGCCGCGCCGGCGCAAGCTGGGAAGAAATGCAGGCCGTGGTCAGCCTGTGCTTCCTGTTCCGCGGCCTGTCGGCGGCCAACCGCGGCGCGGAACTGCTGGCGACGATCGCCGAGCACGAAAGCAAGCAGGCCGATCCGGCATAACGCCGTCCCCCAACCGCCACAGAGCCCGATCACGGGCCAGCGGTACCCCGGGGCGGACGTGCATCAGCACGTCACGGCTGCTCCGATCATCAGGAGACAAACATGACTACGAACACAGCGACCGTTGCGGGTATCGCACTGACAGCCGCCTTGACGGTCCTGCTGGCGCCCGCCCCCGCGCGTGCCCAGGCCACCGCTCCCCAAACCTTTCCTGTCCGGCCGATCCAGATGGTCGTGCCCTTTGCCGCAGGCGGCGCGATCGACCAGATGGCGCGGGCCATGGGCGCGTCGCTCAGCCGCGAACTGGGCCAGCAGGTGGTGGTGGAAAACAAGCCGGGCGCCGGCGGCAATATCGGTGCGGAACAGATCGCCAAGGCCGCGCCGACCGGCTACGCCGTGCTGGTCGGGACGTCGGCCACGCATGGCGTGAACCCGGCGCTGTTCCCCCGCCTGCCCTTCGATGCCGTGCGCGACTTCACGCCGGTCGCGCATTGGGGGTCGGTGCCCAATGTGCTGGTGGTGCGCGCCAGCAGCGACGTCCGCAGCGTGCCCGACCTGATCGCCCAGGCGCAGCGCGAGCCCGGCAAGCTGACCTTCGGGTCCGCCGGCAACGGCACGTCGCTGCACCTGGCAGGCGAATTGTTCAAGCAGGCGGCCAACGTGGACATGACCCATGTGCCCTACAAGGGCGGCGCGCCAGCGGCGGTGGATCTGCTGGGCGGGAATATCGCCATGATGTTCGACACCGTCACGGTGTCCCTGCCCAACCTGAAGGCCGGCAAGACCCGGGCGCTGGCCGTCGCGGCGGCGCAGCGGCATCCGGCCCTGCCCGATGTGCCGACCTTTGCCGAGCTGGGCTACCCCAGCGTGGTGTGTGCGACGTGGGCCGGCATGTTCGTGCCCGCCGCCACGCCCCCCGCCGTGGTGGCCGCGCTGACCGCCGCCAATCGCAAGGCGCTGGCCGATCCGGCCGTGATGGAGGTGATGACCAACACCGGCGTGCAGGTCAACTTCATGGACAGCCCGGCATTTGGCGATTACGTGCGAAGTGAAATCGCGCTGTGGGGCGGGATCGTGAAGAAGGGGAACATCCGGGCGGATTGAAAGTGGCCTGAAGCGCCGCGAGGCAACACGGAGCGCGGCGGGCGGCGGGCGGCTTCCGTGTCTGCCCGCTTCTTTTGCGTTCAGCCTTCCTTGAATTCCAGCGTGTACTTGGCCCCGTCGTCCTGTCCCAGCGCCTCGGTCAGCCAGGGCAAGGTGTCCTTCAAGGCGGCGGCCAGCGTCCAAGGCGGGTTCAGGATGAACATGCCGCTGCCATTGAGCCCCAGCCCGTCCCCCGACGGCGACTGCACCGTCAGCGCGGCATGCACCCAGCTTTTCACCGGCAGCTTGGCCAGACGCTCGGGCAGCTGGATGGCCTCGTTGCGCGCCACCTGCGGATACCAGACGGCGTAGCAGCCCGTGGCGAAACGCTCCAGGCCATCCTTCACGCTCTGGACCACGCGCGCGTAATCACGCTTGTCCTCGTACGACGGATCGAGCAGCACCAGCCCGCGGCGGGTCGGCGGCGGCAGCAGCGCCTTGATGCCTTCGAAGCCATCGGCCGCATAGATCATGGTGCGGCGGGCAATGTCCCTGCCCTGCGACTGCACGTTCTTGCGCAGCACATCGATCTCGGTCGGGTGCAGTTCGAACAGCCGCAGGCGGTCTCGATCGCGCAGCAACTGCGCGGCGATGAAGGGCGATCCCGGGTAGTAGCGCAGCGTGCCGTCTTCGTTGAAAGCGTCCACCTGTTCCAGGTAATCCGCGATCATCTCGGGCAGGTCTTCACGTTCCCAGATCTTGGCGATGCCGGTTTCATACTCGGCATTCTTTTCCGCCCACTCGTCTTCCAACGCGTAGGCGCCGGCCCCGGCGTGCGTGTCGATCACCCAATAGGGCGCGTCCTTTTGCGCAAGATGGCGCAGCAGGTAGACCACGATGGCATGTTTGAGGACGTCGGCGTGGTTGCCGGCGTGAAAGGCGTGACGGTAGCTGAACATAAGGACCCGGTTCGATGACCTTGCAGTGTACTAGGGGTTACACGCAGGGCTTTGACGAGACCCTGCCGCCGCACTACCTTGGCGGTCTGAGCAGGGCCCGGCATCGGCCGCCCCTGCACCCTGACATGGAGCCCCCGAATGAAACGTCACTCTCTGATCCTTGCCGCCCTGGTGAGCACCGCCGCCGTCTTTTCCCCGCTGACCCTGACGCAAGCCCAGGCGCAAACGCCTGCGCCCATGGGGAATGACAATCGCCGCACTTTGGGTGACGTGGTGGATGACAGCCTGATCACGACGCAGGTGAAGGGCGCCCTGCTCCGCGAACAACTGACCAAGTCGCTGTCGATCAGCGTGAAGACGTTGGACGGTGTGGTGAACCTGACCGGCGCCGCCCAGAGCACCGAGCAAATCGATTCGGCGCTTCGGACGGTCCGAGGCATCAAGGGCGTGGTTGACGTCAAGAACAACCTCCAGCTGCGGAAGTAGTCCCCCCCTGGGCGCTTCGCGCCTCCCCCAGGGGCGACACCGGGAATTGGTCCCCCCCTAGGCGCTGCGCGCCTCCGCCAGGGGCGACTCCAGCGGACTGGCGGAGCCAGATCCGCGGTGTCCTGGATCGGGCCGTGGCGGTGCGGGAAGGCCGCTTTGCGCGATTGTTGGGCATTAGCACGCAACGCGTTTGTGCGCCACAGTTACGACGAACACAGCACATACACACCACAGCGCCCCGCCATCCCGGGGCGCTTTTGTTTTCAGTTCGCGCTCGCACACCTATCATTAAGGAACCCACCAGCCAGGACACCGCGGATCTGGCTTCGCCAGTCCGCAGGTGTCGCCCCTGGGGGAGGCGCGCAGCGCCCAGGGGGGGCCCATCCATCACCGACCAGGACACCCACCATGTTCGAGCGCTTATTCAAGTTAAGTGAGCACGGCACCTCCGTCAAAACGGAAGTCATCGCGGGGATCACGACCTTCCTCACGATGTCGTACATCATCTTCGTCAACCCGCAGATCCTGTCCACCACGGGCATGGACCGCGACGCGATCTTTGTCGCGACCTGCCTGGCCGCGGCCATCGGGTCGATCGTCATGGCGCTGGTGGCCAACTACCCGATCGGCATGGCGCCGGGCATGGGCCTGAACGCCTTCTTTGCCTTCACGGTGGTCGCGGCGCTGGGCTACACTTGGCAGCAGGCGCTGGGCGCCGTGTTCATTTCGGGCTGCATCTTCCTGCTGCTCACGGTCACGGGGATACGCAGCTGGCTCATTGCGGGCATCGCGCCCTCCTTGCGCAGCGCGATCGCAGCCGGTATCGGCCTCTTCCTGGCCATCATCGCCCTGAGCAGCTCGGGCATCATCGTCAAGAATCCGGCCACCATGATCGGCCTGGGCGACCTGCATTCGCCGCAAGCCCTGCTGGCCGTGCTGGGGTTCTTCGTGATCGCCGTGCTGGATGCGCTCAAGGTTCGCGGCGCCATCCTGATCGGCATCCTGGTCGTCACCGTGGCCAGCATGCTGCTGGGCATCAACACCTTCAAGGGCATTCTGTCGACGCCGCCCAGCCTGGCGCCCACCTTCCTGCAGCTGGACATCCTGGGTGCCCTGCACGCCGGTTTCCTGCAGGTGATCCTGGTGTTCGTGCTGGTCGAAGTGTTCGACGCCACGGGCACGCTGATGGGCGTGGCCAAACGCGCCGGTCTGCTTGATGGCCCCAAGAACCGCCTGGGCCGCGCCCTGTTTGCCGACAGCACCGCGATTACCGCCGGTTCCTTGCTGGGCACCAGCAGCACCACGGCCTTTGTGGAAAGCGCATCGGGCGTGCAGGCCGGTGGCCGCACGGGCCTGACCGCGCTGGTGGTCGGCATCCTGTTCCTGGCCGCGCTGTTCATCGCGCCGCTGGCCGGGTCGATCCCCGCCTACGCTACCGCGCCTGCGCTGCTGTACGTGGCCGGCCTGATGATGCGCGAACTGATCGATGTGGACTGGGAAGACGTGACCGAGGCCGTGCCGGCCGCACTGACGACCCTGGCCATGCCCTTCACGTATTCGATCGCCACCGGCCTGGCCTTCGGCTTCATCAGCTATGTGGTGCTCAAGGCCTTTACCGGCCGCATCCGCCAGATCCACCCGGCAACCTGGGTCGTGGCCATCCTGTTCCTGATTCGCTTCGCATTCTTCAGCGAATGACCTGACAGGACGGCGGCGTCCAACACGCCGCCACCCGGCCATAAAACAACGGCGCATCGATCTGATGCGCCGTTGTTCATTCCAGCAGGCTGCTCCTCAGTGGTCCACCTCAGACGTCCACCTCAGTGGTCCACTTTAGTCGTCCACTCGGTCTTCCACCTCAGTCGTCTGCTTCCGCCGTTCCTTCCGGATTGACCGCCTCGTCCGTCTCGAACAGCGTGCACGCGCCTCGTTCGGCCGCGCTCACCGTCTTGCGCAGATTGCCGAACAGATCCCGGCCGATGCCATTCACGTGCGCCGACAGGTCATGCTCGAACGGCGCGCGGTGCAGCCAGTCCACCGGACCCAGCACGTCCAGCGTGCCCGCTTCCGCATCCAGGCGCACCAGGTCGCCCGTCTGGATCCGTCCGATCGCCCCGCCCGACAAGGCCTCGGGCGTGACGTGGATGGCGGCGGGCACCTTGCCCGACGCGCCCGACATGCGCCCGTCCGTCACCAGGGCCACCTTGAAACCGCGTTCCTGCAGGATGCTCAGGGTCGGCGTCAATTTGTGCAGTTCGGGCATGCCATTGGCCGCCGGACCTTGCCACGTCACCACCGCCACAAAGTCACGTTCCAGTTCGCCCCGGTCAAAGGCGGCCAGCACGTCGTCCTGTTCCTGGAACACGATGGCCGGCGCTTCAACGATACGATGCGGCGGCTTGACGGCCGATACCTTGATCACCGCGCGGCCCACATTGCCCTTCAGCAGCTTGAGCCCGCCGTCCAACGAGAACGGCTCGGCAAACGGCCGGACGATGTCGCGGTTCAGCGGCTCAGAAGTGCCCGCGCGCCATGCCAGCCGGCCGTCGTCCAGCCAGGGTTCCTGCGTGTAGGCCGACAGGCCGCGGCCCGCCACGGTGGTCACGTCGTCGTGCAGCAGTCCGGCGTCCAGCAGCTGCGCCATCACATAGCCCAGCCCGCCCGCTGCATGGAATTCGTTCACGTCGGCCTTGCCGTTCGGATACACCCGCGCCAGCAGCGGCACCACGTCCGACAGATGCGAAAAGTCATCCCAATTGAGCACGATGCGGGCGGCGCGCGCCATGGCCACCAGGTGCAGCGTGTGGTTGGTCGACCCGCCCGTCGCCATCAGGCCGACGATGCCGTTCACGAACGCCCGCACGTCCAGCACGTCGCAGATCGGCGTATAGGCGTCCGACCCGTGGCACAGCTGCACCGCCCGCTGCGCCGCGCCGCGCGTCAGGGCTTCGCGCAGCGGCGTGCCGGGGTTGACGAAGGCACTGCCCGGCAGGTGCAGGCCCATGAACTCCATCAGCATCTGGTTGGAGTTGGCCGTGCCATAGAAGGTACAGGTGCCGGGTCCATGGTAGGACTGCGCTTCGGCTTCCAGCAGCGTTTCCCGGCTGACCTTGCCTTCGGTGTAGAGCTGCCGCGTGCGGGCTTTTTCGTCGTTGCTCAAGCCGGTCGTCATCGGTCCGGCCGGCACGAAAATGGCGGGCAGATGGCCGAACGACAAGGCGCCCATGACCAGCCCCGGCACGATCTTGTCGCACACGCCCAGGTACAGGCCGGCGTCGAACATCTGGTGGGACAGCGCGATCGCGGTCGACATGGCGATCACGTCGCGCGAGAACAAGGACAGCTCCATGCCTTCCTGGCCCTGGGTGACCCCATCGCACATGGCCGGCACGCCGCCCGCGAATTGCGCGGTGGCGCCGGCCTGGAGCGCGGCTTCCTTGATCCAGGCCGGGTAGGCTTCCAGCGGCTGGTGCGCCGACAGCATGTCGTTGTAGGCGGACACAATGGCCAGGTTGGGCCGCTGCTGTTCGCGGATGCGGAACTTGGCGTCGTGCGGCATGGCCGCAAAACCGTGGGCAAGATTGGTACACGAGATCTGGCTGCGGGCGACTCGCGCACCGGCGCGCGCGCGCGTCTCGGCCAGCCAGTCGTCCCGGCGGGTGCCGCTGCGCTTGATGATGCGCTCGGTAACGGCGTCAAGGACGGGGTGATGGGCCATTCGGTTTTTCCTCCAGCGCCGCCAGGCGGCGCATGTAATGTCAGCGACCGGAGGGGGTACGCCGGATCAGAATTCGGAACGGCAGCAGCATGGTCATGCCGATCGCCAGCTTGACCGCCAGGTCGCCGGCCGCCCACGAGGTCCACGGCAGGCCCTGCCCTGAAAACGCAATGCTCCAGAACAGCGCGGTGTCGAGCGTGGCGGACAAGAGGGTGGAGACCAGCGGCGCACGCCACCAGTTCCCCTGGCGCAGGCGGTCGAACACCTGGATGTCCAGCAATTGCGACGCGATATAGGCGGTGCCGGACGCAATCGCGATACGCGGCGGCGCCAGGATCAACGAGGCCACGACGGCCACCGCAAAGCCCACCCAGGCCACCCGCCGCGCCCGCCGCGGGCCATGCCGGCGGTTGACCAGATCAATGGCCAGATAGGCCACCGGGTAGGTGAAAGCGCCCCAGGTCAGCCAGTCATTGATCGGAAACTGGACAAGCAGGTTGGAGCTGAGCACGATCGCGCCCATGGCGAGGATGGCGCGCACATATTGCCACCGCGACATGGGCTCGAAGGTCATCACCCCTCCAGCGTCCGAAGGCGCCGCAGCGCCGGAAACAGGAACATCCACAGGCCGGCAATGGCAATGGTGCCCACGCCGCCGATCAGCACGGCCGGCACGACGCCAAACAGGGCCGCCGTCACCCCCGACTCGAATTCGCCCAGCTGGTTGGACGTACCCACGAACAGCGAATTGACCGCGCTGACCCGGCCCAGCATCTCGTTGGGCGTTTGCAGCTGAACCAGCGTGAAGCGGATCACCACGCTGACCACGTCGGCTGCACCGAGCAGCACCAGGGCCAACATCGACAGCAGAATGTTGGTCGACAGCCCGAACAGGATCGTGGCGAGACCGAACACGCCCAGCGACGCAAACAGCATCGGCCCCACGTTCTTCTTGATCGGGTAGTGCGCCAGAAACACCGACATGGCCAGGGCGCCCAGGGCGGGCGACGTCCGCAGCAGGCCCAGCCCCCATGGCCCGGCATGCAGGATGTCCTTGGCGTAGATGGGCAGCAGCGCCGTCGCGCCACCCAGCAGCACGGCAAACAGGTCCAGCGACAGCGTGCCCAGAATGACTGGCCGGCTGCGAATGAAGCTGATACCCGAAAACACGGACTTGAACGTGACCGGTTCCTTGGAAGGAATCGCCCGTTCGATCCGGATCAACGACACCACCAAGGCGCCCAGGGCAAAGAACACACAGGCCACCACGTAGGCCACGGTGGACCCGAAGCCGAACAGCAGCCCGCCCAAGGCTGGGCCCAGGATCTGCGCGGTCTGCGTGGCCGATGTCGACCAGGCCGCCGCCTGCGGCAGCATGGCACGCGGCACGACCCCCTGCACCAACGCCGCCATGGTGGGCGATTCGAACGCCCGCGCCGCGCCGCCGATCGCCACGATCACCAGGATCGCGTCGCGCGTCAGCCAGCCTTCATAGGTGCCAAAGGCCAGCACTCCGGCCGCCAGCGCCTCCACGGCCATGCAGATGCTGGCAATGGTCCGCCGGTCATACCGATCGGCCACATGCCCGACCACGAAGGTCAGCACCACCATCGGCAAGAACTGCGCGAGCCCGACCAGGCCCAGGTCCAGCGCGCGGCCGGTCAGGTTATAGACCTGCCAGCCCACCGCCACCGACAGCATCTGGAACGACAGCGTCGACAGCACGCGGCCAAACCAGAACAGCACAAAGGGCCGGTGGCGCGCGACCGACGACGGCAGGTCGGCCGCTGCCGGGTCGGTCGCCACGGCTGCCGGGGTGGCTGCCGCGGCAGTGGCCGGACGATCCGATGCAGGAGGTTCAGTTGCCGAATTCATCGCCCATCTCGTGTGCCCGGTCCGCCGCCGCCTGCATGGCGCGCACGACCGTGGCCTTGAAGCCATCCTGTTCCATGACCGCCAGCGCGGCCGCGGTGGTGCCGCCCTTGGACGTCACGCGTTCGCGCAGCAGCGACGGCAGCTCGTTCGACTCGGCCGCCAGGCGGGTCGCGCCCGACATCGTCGCCAGCGCCAGCGCGCGGGACTGCGCCGCATCCAGCCCCACGGCCAGGCCACCTTCGATCAGCGCTTCGATCATCAGGAACACATAGGCCGGGCCGCTGCCGGACAGCGCCGTGACACCATCGAGCTGCGACTCTTCCTGGACCCACACCACTTCGCCCACCGACGCAAGAATCTGTCCTGCAAGCTCGCGGTCGGCATCCGGCGTGCCGGGCAGCGCGGCCAGGCCGGAAATCCCGGCGCCGATCAATGACGGCGTATTGGGCATGCAGCGCACCAGTCGCGTCGCCGACAGCCAGCGGGCCAGGTCGGCCGCGCGAATGCCGGCGGCAATGCTGATCACCAGGCTGTCGCGCAGGAAAGGTTCGGTGGCGATCGCCACGGCCTTCATCACCTGCGGCTTGACGGCGTAGACCCACACCTGGCAATTGGCCAGGGCTTCGTCGGGCTCGGCCGAGACCGATGCGCCGCGGGCGCGCCAGGCTTCCCGCAGGTCGTCATTGACCTCGACCACGTGGATATTGCCGATCGGGCACAGCTTGCCCGCCAGGCCGCTGACCAGGGCGGACGCCATATTGCCGCCGCCGATGAATGCAATGGAAAGGTCTTCAGAGCGCATGAGCAGGAACCGTCAGAAAGAGTCGAAGGCGACAGGCGGGACACCCGTCGGCAAGAAGGAATACGAGGACGCCGAAGGCGGCCGGTCAGGCATAGGCCCGGGTGCCGAAGATCGCCGTGCCGACCCGCACGATGGTGGCGCCTTCGGCCACGGCGGCCTCCAGGTCGTCCGACATGCCCATCGACAGCGTGTCGACCGGCAGGCCCGCGTCCTGCAATTGCTGTTGCAGCGCGGCCAGCCGGGCGAACGCGGCGCGCTGCACGGCCGGGTCGTCGGACGGCGCCGGGATCGCCATCAGGCCACGCAGCTGCAGCCGGGGCAGCCCGTGCACCGCCTGCGCCAGGGTCAGCACGTCTGCCGGGGCCACGCCGCTTTTGGTGGGTTCATTGTCGATGTTGACCTGCAGGCAGACCTGCAAGGGACCCAGGCTGTCGGGCCGCAGATCGGACAGGCGCTGCGCGATCTTCAGGCGGTCGATGCTATGCACCCAGTCCATGTGTTCGGCCACCTGGCGCGCCTTGTTGCTTTGGAGGGGGCCGATGAAATGCCAGGCCAGTTGCCCAGGCGCAACCCGCAGCAGGGCGATCTTGGCGATCGCTTCCTGCACGTAGCTTTCGCCGAACACGGTGTGGCCGGCATCGATGGCGGCCTGGACCGCGTCGGCATCAAAGGTCTTGGACACGGCCATCAGCGTGATGGCCGCCGGTTCGCGCCCGCAGGCCTGCGCGGCACGATCAATACGCTGCCTCACGGCCTGGAGATGGTCGGCAATCGGCGACATGGCGGTGGGCGCAAAAGGATCGATTATAAGCGTGCGGGAAACCGCCCGGCCTTGAATGCAGGCCGCCGGCGGACAGCCCGATCAGGCCGCCGGCGAACAGTCCCGATCAGGCGCGGGACAGCACCGAAGTCTGCACAACAATGCCGGCAAACACGGCAAAGCCGAACCACGTGTTGTTCAGGAACGCGCGAAAGCAGGGGCCCGGCTCGCGATGCCGGATCCAGACCAGATGCCGCACGGCAATCGCCGCCGCGGCCACCAGGCCCAGGTAAAACGCCCAGCCGTAGCCCAGCATGAACCCTATCGCCCCCAGCATGGCCAACGTGACGACGTAGCAGATGCCGACCATCAGCACGTCATGGCGGCCAAAGGTGATGGCCGAGGTGTGCAGGCCCAGCTTCAGGTCATCGGGCCGGTCCACCATCGCGTATTCGGTATCGTAGGCAATGGCCCAGACGATATTGGCCAGCAGCATCAGCCAGCCAATCGCCGGCACGGTGCCCAGCACGGCCGCGAACGCCATCGGAATGCCAAAGCCGAATGCGATCCCCAGATAGGCCTGGGGAATCGCAAAAAAGCGCTTGAACTTGGGATAGCTGACGGCCAGGAAGGCCGCCACGACGGCCAGCGCCCACACCAGGTGGTTCATGGGCAGCACCAGCAGCAAGGACACCAGCGCCAGGCCCGCCGCGACCAGCAAGGCTTCCTTGGGCGAGATCAGCCCGGACGTCAGCACCCGATCCTTGGTGCGCGCGACGTGCAGGTCGACGTCCCGGTCAAAATAATCGTTGATGGCGCAGCCGGCCGACCGCATCAGCGCGGTCCCGAGCACGAAGGCAAACACCAGATACGGCGTCGGCGCGCCATCGCTGGCAATCCAGAGCGCCCACAGCGTGGGCCACAGCAGCAGCAGGATGCCGATGGGCTTGTCGATGCGCACAAGCCGCGCGTACAGGCCGACGCGCTGGGCCAGGGAAAGGGAGGCGGTAGTCATCCCGCCATCGTAACAAGCCCGGGGGGCGGAGGGCCAGACTGGCACGCCTCGACCAAGGATCGCGAGCTTACGCCCCGCCCTCGGCCCGGGGCGTCGAGCCCCGGCCACGGACCGCGGTCCTATGCCCGCAAGGCGTACCGCTTCAGCTTGCCGGTTTCGGTACGCGGCAGTCCGTCCACGAACTGGATGGTGCGCGGATATTTGTATGGCGCGATCGTCGCCTTCACATAATCCTGCAGGGTCTTGACCATGCCGTCATCCGCCGCAAAGCCCGGCTTCAGCACCACGAAGGCCTTGACCACCTGCCCCCGCTCCGCATCCGGCGCGCCGACCACGCCGCACTCGGCCACGGCCTCATGCAGCAGCAAGGCGCTTTCCACTTCCGGCCCGGCAATGTTGTAGCCGGCCGAAATGATCATGTCGTCGGCGCGCGCCTGGTAGAACAGGTAGCCGTCGGCATCCATCAGGAAGCTGTCGCCCGTCAGGTTCCAGCCGTTCTGCACCGCCGTGGCCTGGCGCGCATCGGCCAGGTACTTGCATCCCGTCGGCCCGCGCACCGCCAGCCGCCCCGGCGTACCCGGTGGCACCGGCCGCATCTGCTCGTCCACAATGCACGCCTCGTACCCCGGCACGGGCTTGCCGATGGCGCCCTTGCGAACGTCGCTGCCCGTGCTTGAAATGAAGATGTGGATCATCTCGGTACTGCCGATGCCATCCGTCATTTCCAGCCCGGTCGCCTGCTTCCATACCTGCCGCGTCGCATCGGGCAAGGCTTCGCCCGCCGACACGCTGGCGCGCAAGGACGACAGATCAAAGCCGCTGGCCAGCGCCGCCATCTGCCGGTAGAAGGTCGGCGCGGTGAACACGACGGTCGCGCGGAAATCCTGGATGGTCTGCAGCAGGCTGTCGGGCGTCAGGCGCTCGGCCAGCACCACGGACGCGCCCACCCGCAGCGGAAAGCACAGCATGCCGCCCAGGCCGAACGTAAACGCCAGCGGCGGCGTGCCGCAAAACACGTCGTCCTGCGTGGCCTTCAGCAGATGGCGGGGAAACAGGTCGCACATGGCCAGCACGTCGCGATGGAAGTGCATGCACCCCTTGGGCGACCCGGTCGTGCCGCTGGTGAACGCGATCAGGCACACGTCGTCCACCGCGGTATCGCACGCATCGAACTGATCGGACTTGCCGGCGGCCAGCGCTTCCAGTTCCTGCGCGCTGGCATCGTTGGAGCCAGTCGCATTGAACAGCACGACGCGTTTCAGCGATCCGCAAAAGTGGGTATGTCCGTCGTCCGTGCAGGCCACCAGCTCGTCCTTGAGCCTGACATCGCACAGCGCGGCCGTCACGTCGGCCTTGTCGATGATCTGCTTGAGTTCGGTGGCGCGCAGTAGCGGCATGGTCGGCACGACCACCAGGCCCGCCTTGACCGCTGCCAGCCATGCGATGGCCATGCCCGCATTGTTGGGGCCGCGCAGCAGCAGCCGGTTGCCGGGCACCAGGCCCATGTCGCCGGTCAGCACGTGCGCCACACGGTTCACGGCGCGCTGCAGGTCGCGGTACGTCATGGACGCCCGACCACTATCGCCCAGCCAGTGCAATGCCGGGCGGTCACCCTGCCCGCGCGCCACCGCGCCGTCGACCAGCTCGGCCGCGCAGTTGATACGGGCCGGGTAGGCCACGTCAGGGCTGTCGAGCAAAAAGTCGGGCCACAGCCCGGGGTCGGGCAAATGATCCCGCGAAAAGCTATCGATGTGCGCCGAACGCTCCATGCTGGCCTCCAACGGCGGTTTGTGGTCCCGCGTCTGCGCGCGGGGAATCCGGGTCCGCGTCTGTGCGCGGGGTCTCTGCCGATAACTGTAGCCGAAAACCTTTAGGTTTCAACTAATTTTTTGGAGGGGATGGCAGGCCGTTTCGCGGGCGAAAAAAAACCGCGGCACCTTGCCACGGTTCGTGTCGGGACCCGAACGCAGGTCCCGCGACATTCCTGTCGATTACTGCAGGATGCTGCGCAGCATCCAGGCGGTCTTTTCGTGGATGTCCAGGCGCTGGGTCATCAGGTCGGCCGTCGGCTGGTCATTGGCGGCATCGGCCATCGCGAAGGTTTCGCGAGCGGTGCGTGCCACGGCTTCGTGACCGGCCACCAGCAGGCGGACCATATCGAGCGCTTCCGGCACATTCACCGGCTCTTCGATCGACGAGAGCTGGTTGAAGTCGCGGTAGGTACCCGGCGCAAAGTGACCGAGGGCGCGGATACGTTCGGCCACGTCGTCGATCGAATTCCACAGTTCGGTGTACTGCGTCATGAACATCGTGTGCAGCGTGTTGAACATCGGACCCGTCACGTTCCAGTGGAAGTTATGGGTCATCTGATACAGCGTGTAGGTGTCGGCCAGGAGCTTCGACAGCCCGCCCGCGACGGCGGTGCGGTCGGCATCCGAAATGCCGATATCGATGCGCGGTGCGACCACGGCGGTTTGGCTCATGTTCTTGCCGGCGGAAACCTTCACGGGTTCCGGGACTTTCGTGCTGACTTTCTTGACCATCGTTTACTCCCCTCGTTGTTGTTCGAGACCTATGAACAAATTACCAGATGGCGATCATTCGCCGCATTACAAGACAACGCTCAGACTTCTTGCGCCGCCTCGGAAATCATTGTCACGCCGTTCAGGTCACAGTCCTGGACAGCCGCCACCAGGGCCTCGATGGCCTGGGTGCGCGGAAAGCTCTTGCGCCATGCCAGCACCACCCGCCGATCGGGCGCCGGGTCCTCGAACGGAATGTAGGCCAGCATTTCGCGCTCATCGGGATGGGCCGGCACCGACGTTTTCGGCACCACGGTAATGCCGATCCCCGACGCCACCATATGCCGGATCGTCTCCAACGACGATCCTTCAAATGTCCGCTGGATGCCATCGTTCGATGCCGAAAACCGCGCCAGCTCGGGGCAGACTTCCAGCACCTGGTCGCGAAAACAATGCCCGCTCCCCAGCAGCAGCATCGTCTCGTTTTTCAGCTCTTCCGACGCCACGCTTTTGCGGCTGGCCCACGGATGGTTCTTTGGCACCGCGACCACGAAAGGCTCGTCATACAGCGGCTGGATGACCAGGCCCGCATCGGGCAACGGCAGGGCCATGATGGCGCAATCGATCTCGCCCTGCCGCAGCAATTCCAGCAGCCGGACCGTAAAGTATTCCTGCAGCAGCAGCGGCATTTGCGGCGTGCGAGCGATCAGTCGCGGGATCAGCTGGGGCAGCAGATACGGGCTGATGGTGTAGATCACCCCCACCCGCAACGCGCCCGACAGCGGGTCATGCCCCTGCTTGGCGATCTCTTTCAGGTTTGCGCCTTCTTCCAGCACTTTTTGCGCCTGCGCGACCACCCGCTGCCCGATCGGCGTCACACCGACTTCGGATCCGCCCCGCTCGAAAATCGTCACGCCCAGCTCATCTTCGAGCTTGCGGATCGCCACCGACAGCGTCGGCTGGCTGACGAAACAGGCCTCGGCCGCGCGGCCGAAATGGCGTTCTCGCGCCACGGCCACGATGTACTTCAACTCGGTCAGCGTCATTGCCTTGCCTCCGGCTTATGCCTTGAGAAAATCTTCGCGGCCGCGCATCCAGCGCGCCAGGTGGCGCGCCACGACGTCCGGCTGGCTGGCCTGCAGCAGGGCTGCGGCCTCGTGCGCCTGTTCGGCGATCTCGATATCGGTTTCCAGGTCGGCAAACCGCATCAATGCCAGACCCGACTGGCGCACGCCCAAAAACTCGCCCGGACCGCGCAGCTCCAGATCGCGCCGCGCGATTTCGAACCCGTCGGTGGTCTCGTGCATGGTGCGCAGGCGGGCCTTGGCGATCATCGACAGCGGCGTCTGGAACAGCAGCACGCACACCGACTCGGCCGCGCCCCGCCCGACCCGGCCGCGCAACTGATGCAGCTGGGCCAGGCCAAACCGCTCCGCGTGCTCGATTACCATCAGCGATGCATTGGGCACGTCCACGCCCACTTCGATCACCGTGGTGGCGACCAGCAAGTGGATCTCGCCCGCCTTGAAGGCCTGCATCACGGCGGCCTTCTCGGCCGTGGGCAGGCGGCCATGCACCAGTCCCACGTTCAACCCTGGCAGGGCCTGCGTCAAGGCCAGATGCGTGTCGACGGCGGTCTGCAATTCCAGGGTCTCGCTTTCTTCGACCAGCGGACAGACCCAGTACACCTGCCGGCCGATCCGCGCCGCTTCGTGGATGCGCGCCACCACTTCATCCCGCCGCGCGTCCGACAGCAGTTTGGTCACGACGGGGGTGCGCCCCGGCGGCAGCTCGTCAATGACCGACACGTCCAGGTCGGCAAAGAACGTCATGGCCAGCGTGCGCGGAATCGGCGTCGCCGTCATCATCAACTGATGCGGGTAGAGATCCGCGCCGTCCTTGCCGCCGCCCTTGCCGCGCAAGGCCAGCCGCTGGCCCACGCCAAAGCGGTGCTGCTCGTCCACGATCGCCAGGCCCAGTTTCGAAAACGTGACCTGATCCTGGATCAAGGCCTGCGTGCCCACGGCAAGATGCGCCTCGCCACTTTCGATCGCGGCCACGGCCTCGCGCCGCACCTTGGCGCTCAGGCTGCCGGTCAGCCACATCACCTTGATACCCAGCGGCGCGAACCAGTCGACCAGCTTGCGGTAATGCTGCTCGGCCAGGATTTCGGTAGGCGCCATCAGGGCCGCCTGGTAGCCATTGTCGATGGCCTGCGCGGCGGCCAGTGCCGCCACCACGGTCTTGCCGCTGCCCACGTCGCCTTGCAGCAGGCGGTGCATGGGGTTGGGCTTGGCCAGGTCCGCCGCGATTTCCTTCAGCACGCGTTGCTGTGCGCCGGTCAGGCCGAACGGCAGCGTGGCCAGCAGCCGGGACACCACCGTGTCGTCCCCCTTGCGCAAGGGCAGGCGTACGGCGCGTTTGTCGAGCCGCGCGGCGCGCGCCTTGGCCAGGGACAGCTGCTGGGCCAGCAGTTCATCAAACTTGACGCGCAGCCAGGCGGGATGGGCCCGCGCCGTCAGGCCTTCCGGATCCACGTCGGCCGGCGGGTAATGCAGCAGACGTACCGCCTGCGCAAACCCCATCAGGTCGTATTGCTGGCGCAAGGATTCCGGCAGCGTATCCGACAGATCGGCGTCTTGCAGCGCTTCGGCAATCGCCTTGCGCAGCACGCCCTGGGGCAGGCCTTCGGTGGTCGGATACACCGGCGTCAACGAGGTCGGCAGGCGGGACACATCGGTCGCCACCGTCGTGCGCGGGTGCACCATCTCCATGCCGAAGAAGCCGCCGCGCGCCTCGCCCCGCGCGCGAATGCGCCGGCCCACCGCCAGCTGTTTCTGCTGGCTGGGATAGAAATTCAGGTAACGCAGGCCGAGTTCACCCGACTCATCGCGAATCGACGCCTTCAGCTGCTTGCGCGGCCGGTAGGTCACTTCGCAACTCGTGACTTCGCCTTCGACCTGAGCCCACATGCCGGGGATCAGGCGAGCGATCGGCGTAATGGCCGTCTCGTCTTCATACCGGATCGGCAGATGAAGAATCAGATCTTCAGGACCATGCAGGCCCAGCTTCGCCATCTTGCGTTGCTGGGCGGACAGGTCCCTGGCGGAAGCCTTGGCAGGCGACGCGGCAACAGGCAATCAGATCACCAGGATCGCTTCGACTTCGAAGGTCGCGCCCTTGGGCAATTCCTTCACGCCCACGGTCGAGCGCGCCGGGAATGGCTGGGGAATCAGTTCGGCCATGATGTCGTTGACCTGGCCGAATTTGGACAGGTCGGTCAGGAACAGCGTCAGCTTCACGACTTGCGCCAAGGTGCCGCCGGCCGCGGTCACCACTGCCGTCATGTTGGCGAAGGCGCGGCGCACTTCCGCTTCGAAGGTGTCGTTGACCATGACGCCGGTGGATGGCTCCAGGCCGATCTGACCCGACAGATACACCACCTTGCCGCCGGCCGGCACGGCGACGGCTTGCGAATACGGACCGACGGCGGCGGGTGCCTGGTCGGTGTGCAGAATCTCTTTCGTCATGGGGGAAGTCCTGTAAAGCGTGAGGGGGGCCAGCGATGATCCAACGAATTCAGCGCGCCATGTACAAAGCTATCAGAAATCCAAGTCCAATAGCACCCGTTTGAACGACCAGGTAACAATATCCCCGTTAACATTCGCAAGCGGCCCTAAAAGGACGCCGGCAAGTCGTCGTCACTTGCCGCAATTTTGGAACGACCGGTATGAAAGCAACGTCGTGGCGGGAACGCCTGCTGGGCAAGGCCCGCGACCCTTTGTCGGCCGACACGCGCCATTCGATCGCGCTGGCGGCCTTCCTGGCCTGGGTCGGCCTGGGCGCCGACGGCCTGTCTTCGTCGGCCTATGGTCCCGAAGAAGCCTTCCGCGCGCTGGGCGCCCATACGCACCTGGCGCTATTTCTTGCCGTGGCCACCGCCATCACCGTGTTCGTCGTGGCGCTGGCCTACAACCAGGTGATCGAACTCTTCCCCACCGGCGGAGGCGGCTACCGGGTATCGACCGCGCTGCTCGGGCCGACGGCCGGGCTGGTGTCCGGGTCGGCGCTGATCGTCGACTACATCCTGACCATTGCCATCTCGGTCGCCAGCGGCACCGACGCCCTGTTCTCCTTGCTGCCCGCCACCTGGCAGCCGTTCAAGAACTGGACCGCCTGCGCCATGGTGCTGCTGCTGTTATGGCTCAATCTGCGCGGCGCCAAGGAAAGCATCCGTTTTCTGCTGCCGATCTTTATCGGCTTCGTGATCACCCACGTCATCCTGATCGGCTGGGGCATCTTTGCGCATGCCGAGGGCCTGCCCGCCCTGATACCCGATACCTTTGCCGAGCTGGACAGCTTCACCCAGGAAGCCGGCTGGCTGTTCGTGCTGGCCGTGTTCATGAAAGCGTATTCGCTGGGCGGCGGCACCTACACCGGGATCGAAGCCGTCTCCAACAACGTGGACCGCCTGGCCGAACCCGTCGTCCGCACCGGCAAGATGACGATGATGCTCATGGCCATCAGCCTCGCGTTCACCGCGGGCGGCATCATCCTGCTGTACCTGCTGTGGGCCGCCGCGCCGGTCGAAGGGCAGACGCTGAACGCCGTCGTCTTCCAGGACATCCTGGGCGAGATGGGCCTGACCGGCAGCGGCCTGGTGATCGCCCTGACCCTGGTGCTGATATTTGAAGCCGGCCTGCTGTTCGTCGCGGCCAACACCGGCTTTCTGGGCGGGCCGTCGGTGCTGTCCAACATGGCGGCCGACTCGTGGGTGCCGCATCGTTTCCGCTATCTGTCGAACCGGCTGGTGACGGAAAACGGCATTCTGCTGATGGGCATCGCGGCCCTCGCCATCCTGATCCTGACCGGCGGCAAGGTCTCGCTACTGGTGGTGCTTTATTCGATCAATGTGTTCCTGACCTTCACGCTGTCGCTGGCCGGCCTGTCGCGCTACTGGATCGTGAACCGTCGCAACCCGGCGCACCGCCGCCACTGGAAACGCCGGCTGGCCCTGTCCCTGATCGCCCTGGCCATCACCAGCGCGATCCTGGTGGTGACCGTGGTCGAAAAGTTCTACGAAGGGGGCTGGGCCACCTTGCTGATCACGTCGGCGCTGATCCTGGCCTGCTTCGGCATCCGCGCCCACTACCGCGACACCCGCCGCCGTATCGCCCTGGTCGACGAGATCTTTGCCAATCAATCGTTCGGTTCCGAATGCAATCCGCCCGCGCTCGACCCGCAGGCACCTACCGCGGCCTTCCTGGTGGGGTCCAGCCGCGGCGGTGGCCTGCATGCGCTGCTGTGGGTGCAGCGCATGTTCCCGGACCACTTCAAAAACTTTGTGTTCATCAACGCCCGCACGGTGGACGCGCGGGTGTATGGCGGGCCGGAAGCGCTGGAAACCCTGCGGATGCAGGCGAACACGTCATTGAAGTTTTTCGAACGCTTCTGCAACAGCTACGGCATGGCCGCCACCAGCCGGCTGGGGTATGGGACCGATGCGGTCCAGACGCTGGAAAAGCTGTGCAATGAAACGCTGGAAACCTATCCCAACACGCTGTTCTTTGCGAGCAAGCTGGTGTTCAAGCGCGACAACCTGTTCACGCGCCTGCTGCATAACCAGGCTGTGAACGCGCTGCAGCGGCGCATGCATATCAATGGGCAGCAGATGATGGTGCTGCCGATGCTGATCGATTGATGGGTTGATGGGTAAACCGAATGTTCGGTTGATCGGTTGATCGGTTGATCGGTTATCTGGTTGATCGGTTGTCCGATCGTCTGGTTGATCGATTGATCGGTTGTGCGGATGTTTGGTTGTCCGATCGTCCGGTTGTCCGGTTGTCCGGTTGTCCGGTTGTCCGGTCAGGCAGCAGTTGCCTTCGTTGCGATGGGCTTCTTCGCCGCCTTGCCACCCGTCTTCGCCGGCTTCGCGCCAGCCCTCCCACTGCCCTTCCCCGCCGGGAACGACGGCCGCCGCGCCTTGATCAGCGTGTACAGCGCCTCGGCCGCCGCCGACATGGACCGGTCTCGCCGGCGCACCAGATACAGGGACCGGGTCGGCCCGCGCACCGACAGCGGAATCACCGCCACGTCCGGATGCGAAAACTGCGACAGCGTCATCTCGGGCACCAGGCTCACGCCCAGCCCCGCCACCACCAGTCCCGTCACCGTCGCCAGGTGCTCGACCTCGAACGCCGTCTGCATCTGCACCGGGTGCAAGGCCGCGTCCAGATGCTGCCGCACGCTGCTTGACCGCGCCAACTGAATGAACGGGTAATCGGCCACGTCGCGCAGCCGCACCGTCGCCAGTTGCGCCAGCGGATGGTCCTTGCGGCAGACCAGATAGAAGCTGTCCACGCACAGCAACTCGGTCGTGAAATCGCTCATGTCGGCGCCGTTCGCGGCCAGGGCAAAGTCCACCCGGCCCAGGCGCACCAGACTCAGGCAGGGCTCGAGCAAGGCGTCGTGCAGTTCCAGCGCCACGCCCGGAAACTCGGCGCGAAATTCCCCCAGCACACCCGGCAACCAGCCCGATGCCAACGACGGCAGGGCCGCCACCGACGCCCTGCCCTTGCGTTTGGCCACGTGGTCGCTCAGCTCTTCCATCGCCAGCTCGAAGTCACCCAGCAGACGCCGCGCCGACCCTTCGAACAGCACGCCTTCGGGCGTCAGTTCCACATGCCGCGTGGACCGGTCAAACAGCCGCACACCCGCCACCGTTTCGATCGACCGGATCAGGGCGCTGAACGCGGGCTGCGACAGAAAAGTCTTGTCGGCCGCGCGCGTAAAGTTGCGTTCCTCAACCAATGCAATGAACGCGCGCAATTGCCGCGTCGACATATTGGCCAGGTTCATGGCGTGCTCCCCCCGGGTTCCTTGGCGCCACTCGCCTTCACCCCGTCTTTCCTCAACCCGGTCTTGCCCACCATCTGTTGCTCCCCCTCGATATCCGTTATCAACTCATCCGTTTTTTGGATCAATCGATCTTTTTTTTCTATTTTACGGATGATTTTTCCGCCCCTATAGTGGGCTTTCATAAAAGCACAAAAGACAATCCCATGCCAACAGCTCCCTTTCTGATCGGGTCGGCCTCGGGTTTCTCTGGAGACAGGACGGACGCGGCGGGCCCGGTGGTAGACACCCTGATCGCCCGCGGCGGTCCGGCAGCGTTGATGTACGAGACGCTTGCCGAGCGCACCCTGGCGCTGGCGCAACTCGAACGCGAACACCATCCGCAAGGCGGTTTCGATCCGCAGCTGGACGACCTTGTCGGTCCGGTCATCGAACGCTGCCTGCGCCACGACATCGCCATCATCGGCAACTTCGGCGCGGCCAACCCGCCCGGCGCTGCGCAGCGCCTGCACGACCTGGCCAGCGCGCAAGGCATCCCCGATGCGCGCATCGCCATCGTGCATGGCGACGACCTGTCCGGGCCCGCCTATCGCGACCTGCTGCGCGAATGCATCGGCCCCCAATTTGATGACCTTGATGTGGTCAGCGCCAACGCCTACCTGGGCGCCGAAGCCATCGCCGACGCCTTGCGCGGCGGCGCGCAGATCGTTGTTGCAGGCCGAGTGGCGGACCCGTCCCTGGCGGTCGGCCCGGCCATGGCCCACTTCGGCTGGGCCGCGGACGACTGGGAACGCCTGGGCCGCGCCACGATGGCAGGCCATCTGCTCGAATGCGGCACCCAGGTCACGGGCGGCTACTTTGCCGATCCCGGTTTCAAGGACGTGCCCGACCTGCACGCGGTCGGCTTTCCGATCGCCGAGATCAATGCCGACGGCAGTTGCGTGATTGGCAAAGCCGACTTTACCGGCGGCTGCGTCGATCCCCGCACGGTCAAGGAACAGCTGCTGTATGAAGTGCATGACCCGGCGCGCTACCTCACGCCCGACGTCGTGGCCGACATCAGCCAGGCGCGGGTCGTGGATCTTGGCAACGATCGTGTCGCGCTCGGCGGCGTGACCGGCCATGCCCGTCCCGACCGCCTCAAGGTCAACGTCTGCTATCGCGGCGGCTGGCTGGCCGAAGCCGAAATTTCCTATGCCGGCCCGCGCGCCGAAGCGCGTGCGCGTCTTGCCGCCGACGTCATCATCCAACGCCTGGGGCCCGACCTGCCCGTGCGCATCGACCTGATCGGGGCCGTCAGCATCCTCGGTGACGACCGCGGCGACATGCTGCGCGGCGCCCCCCACGGCAGCGCCCGCGACGTGCGGCTGCGTGTTGCCTGCTCGCAGCACGACAAACGCCAGGCCCAGCGCATCGTGCGCGAAGTCACCGCGCTGTATACCAATGGCCCGGCCGGCGGCGGCGGCGTGCGCACTACGCTCAAGCCGCGGCTCAACCTCATTTCCTGCTTCGTTCCGCGTGAAGCGGTCCGCAGCGGCTGGAACATGCTGACCCCGGGGAGCACGGCATGACATCGCCCACCACGACTTCCGCCGCAACGAGTTCGGCATCGTTGACTGCTGCAACGTTGACATCGGCAACCAACAGCGTTGCGTCGACATCGCTCGCCGTGCCCCTCTATCGGCTCGCGCACAGCCGCGCAGGCGACAAGGGCAACCGGTCCAACCTGAGCCTGATCGCCCACGACCCGGCGTACTACGACCACCTGGTCGAGCACATCACTGCCGACGCGGTGGCCCGATGGTTCGGCTACCGCCAACCGGCCCACGTCGAGCGTTATCTGCTGCCCACCCTGTGCGCCATGAACTTCGTGCTGGATGAGGTTCTGGACGGCGGCGTGAACGGATCGCTCAACCTGGACGCGCACGGCAAGGGCCTGTCGTTCTGGCTGCTGGACATGCCCGTAGCGCCGCCACCCGGCTTCGACGCCAATGGCGACGGCATCATCGAACAGACCGTTGACTGACACGGCGCCTGACTCAGCGCCTTCCTGCTGACCGCATTTCTGCTTAACCCACAACAAGAATTTCGGAGACCCATCACCATGACCTCGCAACCCCGCCGCCTTGTGCTCGCCGGCCTCATCGCCGCCACCCTGCCGCTGGCCGCCGCGCCACTCACGGCATCGGCGCAAACCTATCCGGCCCGCCCCGTGACCTTCGTCGTGCCGTTCGCGGCCGGCAGCGCCACGGACCAGATCGCCCGCGCCATCGGCCAGGGCATGACCGAAGCCAGCGGCCAGACCGTCGTCATCGAAAACAAGCCGGGCGCCAGCGCCATCATCGGCGCGCAATCGGCCGCCCGCGCGCAGGCCGACGGCTACACGGTGCTGATCACCACCAACACGACGCACGCCGCCAACGAACACCTGTACAAGTCGCTGCCCTACGATCCGGTCAAGGACTTTGCCCCGGTCACGGCCTTGGGCAAGGGTGGCCAGATCATGGTCGTGAACCCCAACCTGCCGGTCAAGAGCGTGCAGGAACTGCTTGCCCTGGCCAAGAAAGAACCCAGCAAGCTGAGCTTCGGCAGCGGCAGCTCGTCCAGCCGTATTGCCGGCGAACTGCTCCAGCAAATGACCGGCGCCAAGATCCTGCACGTGCCCTACAAAAGCAACCCGCTGGCCGTCACCGACCTGCTGGGCGGCCAGATCAGCATGATGATCACCGACACCGCCACCGGCCTGCCCCAGGTCAAGAGCGGCAAGCTGCGCGCCCTGGGCGTGACCAGCCTGAAGCGCTCGCCCCTGGCGCCCGACGTCCCGACCATCGCCGAAGCGGGCGTGCCAGGGTATGAAATGGGGTATTGGTTCGCGGCCTACGTGCCTGCCGGCACGCCCAGCGCGGTCGTGACGCGGCTCAATGAACTGCTGATCAAGGCATCCACCTCGACCGCCGCCAAGACGTTCTACGAGTCGACCGGCACCGAGCCCTACACCTCCACCCCCGGCGAACTGGCCAGCTTCCAGAAAGCCGAATCGCAGAAGTGGGGCAAGATCATCAAGGCCGCCGGCATCGAACCGGAATAAAACTATCGCCCGCGCAGTTCCTCGCGCGGCGTGAACAGCTTGATCATCATCGACGCAAAGTGGGTGGACCGCAGCACGTGCACCCGGGACAGCTCCATCATGTCCTGGCCCGGCTGCACCCGCCCGCGCCGCGTCGTGGTTGCGTTGGTGTAGCCACTCTCGGCCACCAGCGCGCACTGCTCG
Source organism: Pigmentiphaga litoralis (assembly GCF_013408655.1). NCBI lineage: Bacteria > Pseudomonadati > Pseudomonadota > Betaproteobacteria > Burkholderiales > Alcaligenaceae > Pigmentiphaga > Pigmentiphaga litoralis. The sequence continues at coordinate 35,412 of NZ_JACCBP010000003.1, read as the reverse complement.
GGCAGGTAGTAGCCATAGGGATAACAGAAGGCGTCGACCGATTCGCCGCTCACGTCCTGCAGCATCTTGCGCGACCCGCCAATCTGCTCCCGCGCCTGGTCTGCCGAACATTCCTTCAGGTTGGCATGCGCGATCGTGTGCGAACCCACTTCGTGCCCCGCCTTGGCCCACGCGCGAATCTGCGCCCCGTCCATCAGTTGCGCCGTCGGCACGCCCTTCTCGGCATCCCACGCATTCGTGCCGCCCACCTGGGCCGCCACGAAGTAATTCGTTGCCGTAAACCCCAGGTCCGCCATGATCGGCACCGCGTTCTCGGCCACGTTCACGAAGCCATCATCGAACGTCAGTCCGAATACCTTGCCCTGCTTTTCGCCACGCAGGTAAGGCTGCAGATCGCGCATCGACAAGCCTCGATACCCCATCGCCTTCAACCAGCGCATATGCCGCGCGAACACGGCCGGGTCCACCGTCAGGCTGCGAAACGGCGTGCCCTTCGCCGGCGGCGTCGCGCACTGGTGGTACATCAGGATAGGAATGGGGCGAGAGTTGCGGGTCGTCGTCATGAATCCACTGTATATCAGGCAGCGCCGCCTTGTCGGTTGACCGCGTTGCAAATACGGCAATCCGGCCTTGTCATTCAGGCAGTCCTATCAATGTGTACCGCGGGCGCCCCTGCCCGACTTGAATCACACCGAGTGTGATGCACGATTCCTGCCTGAGCCATTCGCGGTTGATGATGTCGGGATCTTCAATTGCTGTGCCGATCTTGCCCTTGATGACCCCATTGGCGGTCTGAAACTCGAACGACCGACTGTTCGGCAGCACGCCAAGAAACATGCCGCGGTGTGTTTCCTTTTTCTCTTGGATGTTGCCTTCGGCAAGCCGCCCGGCGGAGCGCTCGAGCTGTTCTGTGCCCTCAAACCGGAACGTCTTGTCTTTGAACTCCAATCCGCACAAGGCGTGGTATTGCGAGAGCAGACACAAGAATTCGAACACCTTCTTCACGGCGCGCGGATGAATCGCCTCGACGAGTTCTGCCACCTCGTCGTCGCTTCCTTGAGCGGAAGCCTCGAACAAGGACTGGATCGTCGCCAAAGCGTCGCCGGTTCTTTCGTGTTCAGGAAACAAGCCCGCCGCAGGCGGCAATTCGAACACAAAGCCAAATGACCCCTGGGCGGTACCCGTAATGAGTAGCTGATTCTTGACCCGGTCGGGGATGGGCCCCATGAACTGCAGGTTTTCGTTGAGCCCGGCAACCACCGCCGCGAAGGCGTCGGCAAACGCGTTGGACGCTTTGCCGCCAAAATCGGCAGCAATGCCGTGGCTGCCGAACACGGGACGGCCACGAAAGGTCAGGCGCGCGCGCAGCGGCTCGGGAGTGGCCTCGACTCGCTCAAGTTCCCCTTGTGCCGCATTCAGCCGTCCTTGCAATGACAGCCGCTGGATGACAGCGCTGTCATCCAGGTCGTTCAACATCTGCTGCAACTCGTTGATCTCGGACTTCAGCATATCGATACGTTGAATCATGGCGTGACTCCGAAATTCGCTTGGGCCTGAATCAACTGTTGCGTGGCGAACGGGTCCTGGCTGGCGTCTAGATCGACTTGTACAAAGCCTTTCCAGGTGCCTGTCCTTCTATGTGACCACATGCTGTACCAATAACATATCTGCCGAACGGACTGCTCCCGGATTGGCAGTCCCAAAACGTCCCAGTAGGAATCCACCTTGTAAGTGTGCTTCACGTAAGCGTGGTCGAAAAGCCGAGGGCACTTTGCAACGAGCGAAGCCTGCGTCTCGCCTTCCGGAACGTGAAAGAAAGTCACGACGTCGACATCACGCGGGTCGCGACTTTCAAGCGTCTCGACGTTTTCGGTAAAGCTGCCGTCAAGCCATTGAAATCCCGTTTGAATTCCCGTTTCATGAATGGCGCGCCGAAACGCCAGCAAGCCCTTGATGATATGCAAGCGAGTTTCGCTCGTGCCCATGGCGTCGACGAATGCATCCAACGAAGCTTTGTAGGGAGAGCGATCGGGATGGTGGCCCGCTACACCAGGGCGAACAGGCGGAAGGACGCCTTCAGTATTCCAAGCGGGGATCATGCACGCTCCTAACGATCTAGAAGCAAATTTTACGAACAAGGCAAAGGCTATCCCAGTCGCGGTAGGACTATCAGTGCTTCTACCGCGATCAGCCGAGCGACTCGCGCAGCCGCCCAACTCCCATCACGCCGGCGACTTGTCCAGCACCTTGGCATACGTCTTCACGAACGCCTGCTCCACCTGCCGCCAGTCGAAGCGCGCGGCCAGGGCCAGGCCATTGGTGCGCAGCTTGCCGCGCAGCACCGCGTCTTGCGTGATGCGCTGGATGGCGGCGGCCAGTTCGCAGGCATCGCGCGGATCGGCCACCACCAGGGCGTCATGTTCCGCTTCCACGCAGGCGGTAAAGCCGCAGTATTCCTTGGAGCTCAGGATCACCGGCAGGCCGAACGACATGGCTTCCAGCGGCGCCATGCCGAACGAATCCTGCAGCGTGGGGTGCACGTACACGTCGCTGCAGGAATAGAAGCGGCACACGTCGGGTCGCGCTGCAAACGCGTGAACGCGATGGGCCAAGGCGGGCGGGATCACTTCGCGCAGCTTGTCCTGGCCGTCGGCCGGACCGCCCAGCACGATCAGGTGGTACTGCGCATCCAGCGATTCCAGGGCCGACAGGATCGTCATGAAGCCCTTGCGCAGCGGGTCGTTCGCGACCAGCAGGCAGTAGATGGCGGACGGATCCAGGCCCAGGCTTTCCAGTGCGTCGTTGCGCGTCTGCACGTCATCAGGCAGGGTCACGCCGGGGTGGATGGTGACCATGGGCGGCAGGCGTTTGTAGGCGGCCTGCAACTGGTCGATGGTCTGGTGCGCCGGCGCCACCAGCACGCGATTGGGTTGCACGCGAAAGCGCAGGCGTTCCAGCAGCAGGTAGCTGATCAGACGGGGGCTGAGCAGCGCGCCGATCCGCTTGACCAGCGACCGGTTGTGCATGAACAGGCTGTAGCGCACCGGCATCACATGCACGACCTGCACGTTGCCGACCCAGCTGTTTTCGTGGGAATGGACGATGTCATAGCCCTGGCGCACCAGCAGGTGGCAGCACAGGTTGAACCACAGCTGGTTGAGCCAGCGCGGCAGCAGCGAGTTGCAGGGAACGCGGGTGAACGGTGCCTGCACAGGGCTGTCGAACTCCTGGCAGATGACGCGAACGTCGTGGGTCTGGATCAGTACTCGGGTCAGGTTTTCAGCGTAGGCTTCGGCGCCACCGAAACGCGCGCCGAAACGGCGCGTGACAATCGCAATTCTGAGCTTTGTAGGCACGTTATGATGATTCGTGAATATCTACCGCACTTGCTTGCCCGCGTTCCGGTCGCCGCCTGTACCCGGCACGACGACCCCGCGGGGCGGTTCCAACGCTGCGCTGGCTGACCGCCTTCCCGCCCGCCGCACTCGGCGGGCAATATTGGCGGCGCCCTGACCCAGGACCCGCAGCATGACCACTCCCGATTTCTAGACCGACACTATGCTGACTTTCGAACACCTTGTGCAGATCAACGACCCGCGGGTTCCACTGATCCAACCGCTTACCCGCATGGACATCTGGCATGGGCTGGTGCTGCGCGCCCATCATCCAACCGAATTCATCATGGGATTAGAAAGCTGCGTCATCGAAACACAGGAAGAGCAAAGTGGGCAAACTTTATTGACGCGGGTGTTGGACTTCGGCCCGTTCCAGGTTCACGACCGCGTGACCTTGACGCCGATGCATGAAGTCCGTGTGCTTGCGCCGGCAACCGACCGGTGGCCCCGCAGCGAAGCCACCGTCACGGTGGAAGAGCCCGAAGAAGGCGCCATTTTCCTGCGCTTTACCTACGAGCTGGACCTGGCGGACGACAGCGACGACATGGATGAAACCACCGTCGAAATCCGCAAGCAGGCTTACGTGGCGGCGGATCTGGATACGGTGAAGCGCATTCGCGAGATCGCCGCCATCCGTAAAGCCCACTAGTCGCTGCGGCACCACATCGCTGCACCACACCGCTGCTGCACAAACAACAAAGGCGCCCAAGGGCGCCTTTTGTCATGACGGGCTGGCAGACGCTGGATCGGCCGCGCCTGCCTGCCGATCACTTTTCGGCAAACGCGCGTTCGACCACGTAGTCGCCCGGCTCGCCGGTGTGCGGCGACACCTTGAAGCCACGCTGGTCCAGCATGGCGCTGATGTCGGTCAGCATGTGCGGGCTGCCGCACAGCATGGCGCGGTCGTGCGCCGGGTCCAGCGGCGGCAGGCCGACGCCCGACGCCAGCTTGCCGTTGTCGATGATGTCGGTGATCCGGCCCATGTTGCGGAACGGCTCGCGTGTGACCGTCGGATAGTAGATCAGCTTGTCGCGGACCATCTCGCCAAAGTATTCGTTGTTGGGCAGTTCTTCGCCAATGTAGTTGGCGTAGGCCAGTTCGCTGACGAAACGCACGCCGTGCACAAGTACGACCTTTTCGAAGCGCTCGTACACATCCGGGTCCTTGATGATGCTCATGAAGGGCGCCAGGCCCGTGCCCGTGGCGAACAGGTACAGGTTCTTGCCTGGCAGCAGGTCATCCACCACCAGGGTACCGACCGGCTTGCGGCTGACCAGGATCGGATCGCCTTCTTTCAAATGCTGCAGCCGCGACGTGAGCGGGCCGTCCTGGACCTTGATGCTCAGGAACTCGAGGTGTTCTTCGTAATTGGCGCTGGCGATACTGTAGGCGCGCATGAGCGGCTTGCCGTTGACTTCCAGCCCGATCATCACGAAGTGCCCGTTGTGAAAGCGCAGGGCAGGATCGCGCGTGGTCTTGAAACTGAAAAGCGTATCGTTCCAGTGGTGAACGCTGGTAACGCGCTCGGTATTGAAAGCGGCCATGGCCAGTCACATTCCGTCGAGGTAATTGAGATGAGTTTACCAAACCCCCGGCCATTTCCAGGCGTTCTCCCCTCGATCTACGGGGATTTAGACCATATCCGTGCACTTTCCGACGCCATCCCGCCACGCGTCATAAGCGCAGGTTCTGACCTCATTGCCGCAAGTCATGAAAGGGCCTGCTGCATTGCGAGTCCGCACACTCACTGATATAGTTTCTGCACGTGGGGGGGTAGCTCAGCTGGGAGAGCGCGTCGTTCGCAATGACGAGGTCGGGAGTTCGATCCTCCTCCTCTCCACCACGACTTTCTTTCTGCAGCGCACTACACGTCATGTGGGTGCGCTGTTTTGCTTTTGACGTCCCCGCACGCAAGGTCTTGCCGTCGTGTCTACCCCGCCTTCCGCCCCCCGATCCGCCACGCCTTCCGCTCCGCTCCCCTCCACCGTTCGCACTCGCGTGTTCGTCGCGCTGGCCATCGCCTCGGCACTGCTCGGCAGCAGCGTGCCGTCGCCGCTCTATCCGCACTACCAGGAAATCTGGCACCTGAGCTCCAGCTTCGTGTCGGCGGTGTTCGCCACCTACGCCATCGGCGTGCTGATGTCATTGACGCTGCTGGGCCGGATCGCGGACCGCATTCGTGACCGGCGCGTCATCGTGCTGTCGGGGCTGGGCGTGATCGGCCTTGGGTCGGTGATCTTTGCGTTTGCCACGACGCCGGCCTGGTTGCTGGTCGGGCGCCTGTTCGCGGGCGCCGGCACGGGCGCGATGGTGGGCGCGGCCAATGCGGCCCTGGTAGAGCTGGACCCGCGCGACGACCAGCAGCGGGCGGCGGTGATCGGCACGATGGCGTTCACGGCGGGGGGCGCCTTGGGGCCGGTGCTGAGTGGGCTGGCGTTGCAGTGGAATCTGTGGCCAACGGTGCTGCCCTTCCTGGCGATCCTGGTGACCGCGGTGTGTGCGTTTGTTGGCATCCTGGCATCGCCCTGGGTGCACCGGCCCTTTGTGCCGCCCAGCCAGCGCACCGGCGCGCCGCCCATATCGGCGCGCACGCTGTTCGCGTCGTTGGGGTTTCCGTTCCTGATCGCGATGGCGGCGCTGATGATGTCGTGGTCGGTCGGGTCCGTCTTCATGGCAGCCAGTTCGACGATCGCGACGCACCTGGTCGGCATCCTGAACCCTGCGCTGACTGGCTTGCTGGTGTTCCTGTTCCAGGCCATGGGCAGCGTCAGCCAGCTCGCCTTCCGGACCGTGCGATTCCAGACCTCGATCACATGGGGGGTGCTGGTGGTTGCACTGGCGCAGGTGGGCTTCTTCCTGTCCGCGTGGGCGCACAGCCCGGTGGGCTTTCTGATCGCCACGGCGTTCGCGGGCCTGGGGTATGGCGCGGCGTTCGTGGGCGCGGCGGGCCTGACCAACTACATTGCGCCGTCCGCGTCGCGGGTCACGGTGGTGTCGTGGTTCTATGTGGCGGGGTATGTGGGCGGCAATGCCTTGCCTGCCCTGGCGGTGGGTGTGCTGGCCGATGCCTTCGGACTGTTCGCCGCGGTGGGCATCTTCAGCGCCGTCGTGATGGCAGGCGGGATCTATACCCTGCTGCGCAACCGCCAGTTGCAGGTGGCGCCCACGCCGGCGCGCTAGGCGTCAGGCCTGCATCAGATCCATTCGGCCCGCCGCAGCCGCCGGTACAGCACACAGCATCCGGCCACCGTCGTCGCGACCACGGTCGGATAGGCGTAATGCCACTTCAGCTCGGGCATGAACTCGAAGTTCATGCCGTACAGGCTGAAGACCACGGTCGGAATGGCCAGGATAGCGCCCCATCCCGCCAGGCGTTTGACCACCTCGCCCTGGCCTACCGTCACGATCGCCAGGTTGACCTGGATCGCCGTCGTCAACATTTCGCTGATGGCGTCGAGCAGGGCCACGATCCGGTTCACGTGGTCTTCCACGTCGCGAAAGTACGCCCGCAGATCTTTCGGCACCAGGTTGTCATGAAAGCGGATCAGCTGCGAGCAGATTTCCTGCACCGGCAGGACCGCAGACCGCAGGCGCAGCAACTGGCTTTTCAGTTGGTACAGGCGGCCAATCGCGGCGCGGTCGAAGCGGTCGTTGAAGATCTCCTTTTCCAGCTCCTGGAAGACGTCTTCAAGCTGGTTGGCGATCGGCTGGTAATGGTCGACGACAAAATCGAGTACCGCATACAGCACGTAGCCGGGTCCGCGCCCCAACTGCTGCGGCGTCCGTTCGCATTTTTCCCGCAACGAGGCATAGGTTGTCGACGCGCCGTGGCGAACGGACACAATGAAGTTGCTGCCGACAAACAAGTGCGTCTCGCCGAAAACAATGTGTTCGTCCACCAGTTGCGCCGTGTTCAGCACCACGAACACCGTGTCGCCATAGGTTTCGATCTTGGGCCGCTGGTGCGCGTGCAGAGCATCTTCCACCGCCAGTTCGTGCAGGCCGAACTCTGACTGCACGTCGCGCAGCAGGGTGTCGTCGGGCTCGTATAGCCCTAGCCACACAAACGTGCCGGGCTCTTTCAGCACCTCGCTGATATCGGCCATCGGCACGTCGCCGACCTTGCCGCCGTCGCGGTAGGCGACCGAATTGATGACCATCGATGTCTGTTGCATGGAGCTTTCCTGACCGGGCAGAGGGCCGCGGGTGGCCGCATCATACGCCGCCTGGCGCGGCTGCCCCGCCGCTACACACTTGCGCACGGAGTTTGCAAAGCGTTGCAAAGGATGAGCCATCGCAAGTTGTCCCAGCGTCGTGTGGACAACCGTGGGGACAGTGCCTGTGGAAAGTCAAAAAGCCGTTGCGGAACAAAAGCTTGCGCGCGCTGCCCAAACAATGGGCACATGGATGAGTTGATCCACCCTGCCCCGGGTCTGGCCAGACCGGGCAGCTAACATGCCCTTCAAAGAAAACCCCAACTAGAACAAGGACCTGCGCAGCACATGATCGATCGCCGTACGTTTCTCGCCACCGCGGCCAGTACCGCCACTCTGGCCGCCATGGGCTACCTGCCAACGGCTTCCGCCGCCCAGATCAGTTTTGGCAAACGCACGCCGTTTTCCTTCGATGCCCTGGTGGCGCGCGCCAAGGACATGGCCGGCAAGGCCTACCAGCCGCCCAAGCGCCCGCCCCAGGACATTCTGGACAAGATCGACTACGCAGCGCACGGCCAGATCCAGTTCAAGCCTGAATACGCCGTGTTCGCCGACGGCCCCGGCCAGTTCCCGGTCACCTTTTTCCACCTGGGTCGGTATTTCCTGTCGCCGGTACAGATGCACGTGCTGACCCGCGACCGGAACGGCCTGACGGCGCGCGAGATCGTGTACCAGGACGACTACTTCAACATGCCGGCCGACAATCCCGCGCATCAATTGCCCGCGGGCAGCGGCTTTGCGGGCTTCCGTTTCCAGGAAAGCCGCACGGCCGACCAGGGCAAGCTGGACTGGAAAAAGAACGATTGGGTCGCCTTCCTGGGCGCCTCCTACTTCCGCGCGATCGGCGAGCTTTATCAATACGGTCTGTCGGCCCGTGGCGTGGCGATCGACGTGGCCGAACCCGAGCACCCCGAAGAATTCCCGAACTTCACCCAGTTCTGGTTCGAGACTCCCAAAGACGGGGCGGATACCGTCACGGTCTACGCCCTGATGGACGGCCCCAGCATTTCGGGCGCTTTCCGTTTCGACATGACGCGCAAGGCCGATGTGACGATGACGATCGACGCCGCGCTGTTCGTGCGCAAGGACATCGCCCGGTTCGGCATCGCGCCCCTGACATCGATGTACTGGTATTCCGAAGCGCAAAAGACAACGGCGGTGGACTGGCGCCCCGAAGTGCATGACTCCGACGGCCTGGCCATGTGGAACCGCAAGGGCGAATACCTGTGGCGTCCGCTGAACAACCCGCCGCGCACCATGGCGTCGTCGTTCAGCGACGCGAATCCGCGTGGCTTCGGCCTCCTGCAGCGCGACCGTAACTTCGACCATTACCTGGATGGCGTCTATTACGACCGCCGGCCGTCATTGTGGGTCGAGCCCACCAATGACTGGGGCGAAGGCGCGATCCAGCTGATCGAGATCCCGACCGACGACGAAATCCACGACAACATCGTCGCCATGTGGGTGCCCAAGGCGCCGGCCACCAAGGGGTCCAGCTATCGCCTGGGCTACAAGCTGTACTGGTCGGCGAACGAACCCTTCCCGCCTGCCCTGGCGCGCTGCGTGGCCACGCGGCTGGGCAACGGCGGCCAACCGGGCAACGCGCGGCCGCAGGGCGTGCGCAAGTTCATGGTCGAATTCCTGGGCGGCGGGCTGGCCAGCATGCCGTTCGGCGAAAAGCCGGAACTGGACCTGTGGACGTCGCGCGGATCGTTCTCGTATATCTTTGCCGAGCCCGTGCCGAATGGCGTGGCGGGCCACTGGCGCGCGCAGTTCGACCTGACCGTGGACGGCGCCGACCCGGTGGAATTGCGCCTGGCGCTCAAGCATGCCGGCACGGTCCTGTCCGAGAGTTGGTTGTACCAATACCACCCGACACCGAACCTGACCCGCTAGCAGGGCGGAAAGCGGCGTTTCGCTGGGCGCCGATGCTAAACTCGCGCCGCCTTCGTGTGAGGAAGACAACGGTCACTCCCGGAAAGGACACGCGCACAGAACGCGGGCCTGGACGAATTTGGCATTGGACTAAGATCTAGCGACATGAAGCCTTCACCCTCGCTCGCTCCTCCTACGGCGGCGCCCGCCGAGGCGCCCGAACCGGCGCGCCGCTCCCGGTGGGCCACCCTGCGCCCCTGGGTCGTACCCGCCATCGTGCTGGTGCTGGCCGTCCTGCTGATCGACGCCCTGCAAGTGCTGCTCAGCCAGGTCCACTACCTGGACGTGATTGCGGCCGCGGCGGCCACGCCCCATCTGGACATGATCTTCGCGGTGCTGGCCACCGCGCTCAGCTACCTGATCCTGACCGGCTACGACTTTTCCAGTCTGGCGTACGTCGGCGCCAAAGTACCCCGGCCGACAATCCTGCTCACCTCCTTTGTCGCCTATGCCCTTGGCAATACCGTCGGCCTTGGCGTGCTGACGGGCGGCACCGTACGGATGCGGCTGTACGCCGCGGCGGGGGTCGAAGCCAGCAAGGTGGCGCAGGCGATCGCGTTCAATGCCGGCGCCTTCGGCCTGGGCATGACGGCCTTTGGCGCCGCCGGCCTGTTGTGGGGCGCGCCGCAGGTGGCCGACCTGCTCAAGATGCCTGCCTGGGCGCTGCAAGGACTGTCAGGTCTCGTGCTGGTAGGCATTGCCGGCTTCGTGCTGCTGTGCGCGCGTTTTACGACCCTGCCGATCGCGGGGCGCTGGAAGGTGCCCCTGCCCAATGCCGGCCTGGCCATCCGCCAGCTGGTGATCTCGGCCGCCGACCTGAGCGCCGCCGCGGCCGCGCTCTGGTTCCTGCTGCCCGACAACGTGGTCGACCTGCCCACCTTCGTCGCGTTCTACGCCGTGGCCATGGCGCTGGGCGTGATCAGCCATGTGCCGGGCGGACTGGGCGTCTTTGAAGCCGTGATCCTGCTGGCCTGCGGCGGCCGCGCACCCACTGAACAGATCGCCGGCGCGCTGATCCTGTATCGCGGCATCTATTTCATCCTGCCGCTGATCGTCGCCGCCATCCTGCTGGCCACGTTCGAGCTGCGCAGCACGGCGGTGGCCAAGGTAGGCCGGGCCGCCATGAAACTGACGCCCGGATTGCTGGCGGGCCTGGCATGTATCGCCGGGATCATGCTGCTGGTATCGGGGGTCACGCCCACCACCAGCGACGCCGTCGCCGAATTGCTGGAATTGAACGTGCCGCTGTTCGTGGTCGAAGCCGCCCACCTGATCGGCAGCGTGATGGGCCTGGTGCTGCTGTTCGTGTCGCGCGGGCTGCTGCACCGGCTGGACGCGGCCTGGTGGGCGGCCCTGGGCGCAGCCATCGTGGCTGGTGTGCTGGCTCTGCCCAAGGGCATTGCGGTGTCGGAACTGGCGGTGATGGGCCTGCTGGCGCTGCTGCTGATCACGTCGCGAAAGCAGTTCTACCGCCGGTCATCCCTGTTCACGCAGACCTTTGAAAAAGGCTGGCTGATTGCCGTGGCCTGCGTGCTGGCCGCGTTGACGTGGATCCTGTTCTTTGCCTATCGCGACGTCGATTACGCCGACCGCATGTGGTGGGAATTCGCCATGGACAGCAGCGCGTCGCGGTCCATGCGGGCGATGATGGCGGTGGCGATCATCGCGCTGGTGTTCGGACTGTGGCAGCTGTTCCGCCAACCCGCCGGCACCTCGGCGCCGCCCAGCACCGACGATCTTGCCAAGGCCGACACCGTGGTGCGCGCCCAGGCCGCCGCCGATGCCTGCCTGGCGCTGATGGGCGACAAAAGCCTGTTGTTCTCGCCGTCGGGCAAGTCCTTCATCATGTACGGCAAGCAGGGCCGCTCGTGGATCGCGCTGGGCGATCCGGTGGGGGTTGCCAAGGAATGGCCGGAACTGGTCTGGCGCTTCATCGAGATGGCGCATGGCAACGGTGGACGCGCGGCCTTCTACAAGGCCCGTCCGCAAACGCTGCCGCTGTACCTGGATGCCGGCCTGCGCGCCTTCAAGCTGGGGGAAGAAGCGTACGTCACGTTGCACGACTTCAGCCTGCAGGGATCGCGCCGCGCCAACGTGCGTCATGGCGTGAGCCGCGCCGAACGCGAAGGCTCCAGCTTCGAGATCGTGTCGCCGCCCGACGTGCACACCATCCTGGACGAGATCCGCGAGATCTCGGACCTGTGGCTGGCCCAGCACAACGCGCAGGAAAAAGGCTTTTCGCTGGGCGCATTCGATGATGACTACGTACAGCGCCAGCCGGTTGCGGTGGTGCGGGCCAAGGGCCGCATCGTGGCCTTCGCCACGCTGATGTCCCCCGAAGTGCTGCGTGTGGAAGTCAGTGTCGACCTGATGCGCCAGCGGCCCGATTCGCCCGCCGGCACCATGGACTTCCTGTTTGCCAAGCTGATGCTGCACTTCCAGTCGCTGGGATACCAGCGGTTCAGCCTGGGCATGGCGCCCATGTCCGGCATGGTGGACCACCAGCTTGCGCCGCGCTGGCACCGGTTTGGCCGCCTCATGTTCCAGTACGGCGAGCGGTTCTACAACTTTCGCGGCCTGCGCAGCTTCAAGGACAAGTTCGATCCGGTCTGGGAAGCCCGCTACCTGGTCGCCCAGGGCGGCATCAACCCGCTGTTTGCGCTTACTGACACGGCCGCCCTGATCGGCGGCGGACTCAAGGGAGTCATCGCCAAATGAAACACCGCGTGCTTGCCGCGCTGGGCGCCGCCCTGCTGCTGGCCGGATCGGGCGCCCAGGCGGCGTCCCCGGAAACGATCTCGCATGGCCGGTTCAATGACCTGCCGGTCTACAAGCCCGCGGGCCCGGTCAAGGGCTTTGCGCTGCTGCTGTCGGGCGCGGCGGGCTGGGATGCCGCCGCCAAGGTCCAGGCCGAAGCCCTGGTCCGACAGGGCACGATGGTCGCCGGGATCGACACCGCCAAGTTGCTGGCCAACCTGGAAGCGGACAAGGGCAAATGCGTCATGCCCGACGGCGATATGGAAAACCTGAGCCGCTTCATCCAGGCGTTCGAACATCTGCCCACGTACTTTCCGCCGATCCTGGTGGGACAAGGCGCGGGCGCATCGATGGCCTACGCGATGTACGCCCAGGCGCCAGTGACTCGCTTCGGTGGCATGCTGACCGTCGACTTCTGCCCCGTGCTGCCGATGCAGAAGCCTCTGTGCAACGGCGAAGGCGTGCATTTCGAGAAGGCCACGTCGGCTGCGGGCGCCAAGCTGCTGCCGGCCAAGAAGCTGGACCACCCGTGGATTGCGCTGCAGGACGCCAAGCCGGTTGCAAGCACGGCGGCGGTTGCGCCAGTGCCAGCGGCAGGGACGGCAGCGCCGACGTCAAGCGCATCTGCCGCGGCGTATGCCGCCTGCGCCCCGGGCGCCGCGCAAGCCTTCACCGCCGCCGTCCCGGGCGTCGAAGTGCAGGCCGTCACCCTGCCCGCCCGCCGCGACGATGCGGCCGCCCCTTGGGTTGGCACTTACACCACCGCCTTCAACAAGCTCAATGCCGAGCGCCCCGCCGCACCCCCCGTGCCACCCGCCACGATTGCCGACCTGCCCGTGGTCGAAATCCCGAGCAAGGCGCCCGGCGACACCTTCGTGATCCTGCTGAGCGGCGACGGCGGCTGGGCCGGCCTGGACCGCGATGTGGCCGCGTCCCTGCTCAAGATGAACGTGCCGACCGTGGGCCTGGATTCGCTGCGCTACTTCTGGAGCAAACGCACCCCGGCGTCCGTCACCGCCGACATGGACCGCCTGATCCGCTTCTACCTGACGCGGTGGAACAAGAGCAAGGTGATCCTGGTGGGCTATTCGCAAGGCGCCGACGTGCTGCCCTTCGTCATGAACCGCATGCCCGTCGCCACCCGCAAGCACATTCCGCAGACGGTGCTGATGGGGCTGGGCAAGAAAGCGGCCTTTGAATTCCAGGTGACCAACTGGATCTCCGCCCCGTCCAGCGGCCTGCCCATCGCGCCCGAAACCGAAAAGCTGGCGGCAGGCACCACGACGTGCATCTATGGGCTGGATGAAGCCAAGGACTCCGGCTGCCCGACGGTCGATCCGGCAAAGATCAAGGTCGTCAGCTTGCCCGGCGGCCACCATTTCGACGGCGATTACGACAAACTCGCCCGCATCATCCTTGGCGGCGCGCCGCCAGCCATAACAAAGAAGTAGCCCGCAGCGTCAGCCTGACCGGGGGGACCTATCTGTGGATTACTCCACTAAGAACATAAAGAAATTCGTGTACAGCCACTACTTCTACGGTGGCGTGCGGCAGGCGCTTGGGGCGCTGGTGCCGGCGATGGTGTTGCTGGGGTTGTTCGACCTGCCGGTGCTCGGGCTGGCTGCCACGTTCGGGGCGATGTGCGTGTCCATCGTCGACCAGCCGGGGCCGGTGCGGCATCGCAAGAACGAGATGCTGGGGTGCGCGGTGCTGGGGGCCGCGACGGCCGGTATTACCGCGTTGGCCACGCCCTATGCCTGGGGCCTGTGGTTCACGGTCATCGGGCTGTGCTTTTTCCTGTCGCTGCTCAGCGTATTCGGCCGCAAGGGCGGGCTGATCGGCTTTGCCTGCATGCTGCTGATGACGCTGACCATGCACAGCACCTTCACGCCGGCGCAGGCGCTGCTGCATACCTTGGTCACGATCGCGGGCGGACTCTGGTACACGGGTTTCAGCCTGGTCGTGACGCGTCTGCAGTGGTATCGCCAGGAACAGCAGGCGATCGCGGCGTGCATCTTTGCGTCGGCCGAATACCTGGAGGTCAAGGCGCGTTTCTACGATCCGGACACCAAGCTGGACGACAACTATCAGCAGCTGATCGTGCGTCAGGCCGCGGTGGCCGAGCAACAGGAAGCCGCCCGCGACGTGGTGCTGCGCGAGCTGCCCCGCGCCGCCAGCGAGGGCATGGACGCGCGCCGTGGCCGCATGTTCAAGATGTTCATCGACATCGTCGACCTGCATGAAACCGTGGTGGCCGTGCATACCGACTACGAGCTGCTGCGCCGCGTGTTTGCGGGGTCCGACCTGCTGGTGTTCTTCCACGACCTGCTGCACAAGCTGGCGCTGGATACCGAAGCGGTTGGCCTGGCCATCACGCAAGACCAGATCACGCACCGCCACATCAACGTCAAGGCCGAACTGCGCGCGATCGAATACGAGATCGACCAACTGAAAAAAGCCGACTTTCCCAAACTGGAACCCGAGGCCTACACCGCGCTGATCTGGACCTTCCGCCGCGCCCGCAACGCGGCCAAGATCCTGGACCGCCTGCATCGCGACACCGATCCCGCCAGCGACGGCGAAGCATCATCGCTCAAAATGGATGCGTCGCTGCGCCGCTTCCTGTCCAAACAGGACTTCAGCCCCGCGCGCATCACCAGCAACCTCAAACTGTCGTCACCGAACTTTCGCCATGCGCTGCGGGTGACGCTGGCGGTGGCGATCGGCATGACCTTGTCGAGCGAGTGGCTGATCCCGCACCACATCATGCACAGCTACTGGATCGTGCTGACCATCGTCGTCATCATGAAACCGGGCTTTTCGCTGTCCAAGCAGCGCAATATCCACCGGCTGACCGGCACGCTGATCGGCTGCGGGCTGGTGCTGGCGCTGCTTTCGTTCGTCGACAACACCTTCATCCTGTTCGCCGCCATGATGCTGGCGGCCGTGATGGGCAACAGCCTGGTGCAGCTCTACTACCTGGCCAGCGCCACCTTCAACACCACCTTCGTGCTGCTGGCCTTCCACTTCATTGCGCCAGGGTCCTTGTCGGTCATTGGTGAACGGGCGCTCGACACGCTGGTGGGGTCGATCATCGCGTTGGGCTGCAGCTACTTCCTGCCGTATTGGGAATACCGGCTGATCAAGCCGACCGTGCAGCGGGCGATCGCGGCCAACCGCAACTATCTGTCGGCCAGCCAGCAACTGGTTGCCACCGGCATTGCCCAGCCCGCCGACGACTTCGAGTACCGGCTGGCCCGCAAGAACGTCCACATTGCGTTCGGCAACTTTGCCAATTCGTTCTACCGGATGATGCTGGAGCCGCGCTCCAAGCAACGTTCCGTGGCCGAACTGAACAACCTGGTGATCCAGAACCACGAACTGGCCGCGCAGATCGGCGCAGCTGCCCCGCTGCTGGCCACCCTGCCCGCCATGCCGGCGCCGCTGGCGGGCGTGACGCGCCGTATCGAAGGTATTCTGGATGACGCGGTCAAGGGCACGCCCGACACGCGGGACGACACGGAAGTCTTGCGTGAACTGGCCCGCGAACTGGATGGCGCCGTGTCGGAAGCGGAAACCGCCGGGTCGGTTGACGGCGACACCGTCAACACGCTGCGTCAGCTGGTGTTCCAGCTGAAACAGATGGTCAAGACGAGCCTGTCGATCCGCCGCAGCGCGGCGTTCGCGAGGCTGCCCGCCTGAGGCGGAACTTGCACCCGCATCAACCGTGGGTCGGCCCGAGCAGTCCGTGTTTGTGCGTCGTGTCGTGTCGCGGCGGCGGGTCGACCGCCTCGGACAGGGTCTGCAAGATCCCACAGTCCTTCGCGGCCTTGGCTTGCAGGCACTGTTCCCGCAGGCTTTTCAGCTGCTTCTGCAGCGCGCGCAGTTCGGTGATCCGCGTCGCCACGTGGCCGATGTGCTCGTCCAGCAGCGCATTGATCTCGCCACAGCTGGCATTCGGCGCATCGCGGAATTCCAGCAATCGGCGGATTTCGCCCAACGTCATGTCCAGCGACCGGCAGTGCCGGATCATCTGCAGACGTTCCACGTGGCTTTCACCGTAAATCCGATAGTTACCCGCCGTGCGTGCGGGAGGCGGCAACAGCGCCTCACGCTCGTAGTAGCGAATGGTCTCCACCGGTGTGTTGGTACGTGCGGCCAGTTCGCCGATTTTCATGTCGCACCTCGAACCGATTCTTTGGGGAGCTGGTTGCTCCCGACTCGTTGTTACAGAAGCATAGCGCACTATCGGCAGAAAACTTGACTCTGTACTTGCTATAGGGTTTTCAATAGGGGCTGATGATTGGAGGACCCATGTCCGACTCGAAGGGCTGCTGCGGCAGCGCCCCCGCTCCCGCCGATGACTTGAACGCACGCGCCGTGTCCCGGAAACCGCCCGCAATGCCCGCGGAAGGCGGCTGCTGCGCGCCAGCTGCGGCCACCAGCTGCTGCACACCGGCGGCCGCGACCTCTTTGCAGGCAGAGCACGACCATGCCGGGCACGATGACCACGACCACGCACACGCCGCTGCGCACAGCCACGCCCATACCGAAGACGCCTGCTGCGCCGCCGACCCCGCGACCCTGGCGGCGTCCGCCGCCGCCCAGCCCGCGCCCGACGGCACGCCATTCTCGCTGTTCCGCATCGACCAGATGGACTGCCCGACCGAAGAACGGCTGCTGCGCAAGGCGCTGGAGCCGCTGCCCGGCGTGCATCAGCTCGCGTTCAATCTGATCGAGCGCACGCTGCGCGTCCATCATGACCTGCCCGATCCGGAACCGCTCATGGCGACGATCCGCGGGCTGGACATGAAGCCCGTGCTGCTGAACGCACCGGGCCAGGAAGGCGCCGCGCCCACGCCCCCCGCCCCTGCCGTGTCGCGCGCGATGGCATGGCGCATGGGCGTTGCCGGCGTGCTGGCGATCGGCTCGGAAGTGGTCGCCTACAGCACCGGCGACGAAACGTCCTGGCCCATCGCCGTGCTGGCGCTGGCGGCCATCCTGATTGGCGGCCTGCCCACCCTGCGCAAGGGGTGGATCGCGCTCAAGAACCTGACGCTGAACATCAATCTGCTGATGACGGTCGCCGTGATCGGCGCGGTGCTGATCGGCCAGTGGCCGGAAGCCGCCGTGGTGATCTGGCTGTTCGGCATTGCCGAGATGATCGAGGCGCTGAGCCTGGAACGCGCCCGCAACGCGATCCGCAGCCTGACCGCGCTCGCGCCCGATCGCGCGCTGGTACGGCAACCCGACGGCGCATGGCAGGAACAGTCCGTCGACACACTGGCCATCGGCCAGGTCGTGCGCGTGCGGCCGGGGGAACGCGTCGTGCTGGATGGCGTCGTGCTGCGCGGGGTGTCGAGCATCGATCAGGCGCCCATCACCGGCGAAAGCATGCCGGTCGACAAACAGGCGGGTGACCGCGTCTTTGCCGGCACCATCAACCAGGACGGCGTGCTGGAAATTGAAGTCACCACCCGCAAGGGCGACACGATGCTGGACCGCATCGCCCGTTCCGTGCAGGACGCGCAGGCTCAACGCGCGCCCACGCAGCGCTTCATCGACCGCTTTGCACGCGTCTACACGCCCATCGTGTTCCTGGCGGCCATCGCCGTCGCCGTGGTCGCGCCGCTTGCGTTTGGCGCGCCGTGGCAGCCGTGGATCTATCGCGCGCTGGTGCTGCTGGTGATCGCGTGCCCGTGCGCGCTGGTCATCTCCACGCCGGTCACGATCGTCAGTGGGCTGACGGCCGCGGCGCGGCGCGGCATCCTGGTCAAGGGCGGGCTGTATCTGGAGCAAGGCCGCCGCCTGACGGCGCTGGCGCTCGACAAGACCGGCACGCTGACCGAAGGCAAGCCGACGTTGACGGATATTGTGGTGCTGGGGGCGGAATCCAGTTCAGGCGTGATGCCTGCCGCAGGGTCGGACATGATCCCAAGCTCTGCGCCTGACTCGACTACGGTGCTGTCTCGCGACGACGCCCACCGCCTGGCCGCCAGCATCGACGTGCTGTCCCCGCACCCGGTGGCTGTTGCCATTGCCACCGGCGTCGCAGCGGCTGACCTGGCCGACGTCGCGGACTTCCAGTCCCTGCCCGGCCGGGGCGTACAGGGCGCGATCGATAGCGTCATGTACTACGTGGGCAATCCGCGCCTGATGCAGGAAATCGGCGCCGACACGCCTGCCGTGGCCAGCGCCATGGACGCCCTGGAACGCCAGGGCAAGACAGCCGTGGTGCTGGCCAGGAAAGGGCAGGCGCTGGCGCTGCTCGCGGTGGCCGACACGGTCCGCGATACCAGCCGGCAGGCCATTGCCGAATTGAACGC
The DNA here is from genome assembly GCF_013408655.1 of Pigmentiphaga litoralis. Lineage (NCBI taxonomy): Bacteria > Pseudomonadati > Pseudomonadota > Betaproteobacteria > Burkholderiales > Alcaligenaceae > Pigmentiphaga > Pigmentiphaga litoralis. The sequence goes on along the minus strand of NZ_JACCBP010000003.1, from coordinate 16,785 downwards.
GCTGGGGGTGCGCACCGTCATGCTGTCGGGCGACAACGCCGCCACCGTGGCCGCGGTCGGCACGTCGCTGGGGATTGCCGATGCGCGCGGCAACCTGTTGCCCGAAGACAAGCTGCGCATCGTCAATGAATTGGCGGACACTGGCCGCATTGGCATGGTCGGCGACGGCGTGAACGATGCGCCCGCACTGGCCCGGGCCGACATCGGCTTTGCGATGGGCGCGGCCGGCACCGACACGGCGATCGAAACCGCCGACGTCGCGCTGATGCAGGATGACCTGCGCAAGATCCCGGAATTCATCCGCCTGTCGCGGCGGACGGCGGCGGTCCTGATGCAGAACATTGCCTTCGCGCTGCTGCTTAAGATCGTGTTCTTCGGCTTGACGTTCACGGGCCACGCCACGCTGTGGATGGCCGTGTTTGCCGACGCAGGCGGCAGCTTGCTAGTGGTATTCAACGGGCTGCGGCTGCTGCGCGCCCCGCGTGAGGCCAGGAAGATCACCCCGCCCGTGGGCAAGCCGGCCACCGCGTAACAACCGGCCACTGCCATGCAGCAGTGGCCACCTTCACTCAGTCCGCCGCCACATCCCGGCGGAACACCAGCCGGTCCGCCGTCGACGCCGCCTTGGCGTACGTGTAGCCCGCCTTGTCAAAGCCCAGCAGGTCCTTGGGCGTGGCCGCCTGATGCTCGATGGCATACCGCACCATCAGCCCCCGCGCGCGTTTGGCGTAGAAGCTGATCACTTTGTAGCCGTCACCCTTCTTGTCTTCGAACACGCACTGCACCACGCGCGCGTCCAGCACCTCGCGATCCACCGACTTGAAATACTCTTCCGACGCCAGGTTGATGATGACGCGCTCGTCCTTGCCCTTCAGCCGCTTGTTCAGATAGCCGGCGATCTCGCCGCCCCAGAACTGGTACAGGTTCTTGCCCGTTCGGGTTTCCAGCTTCGTGCCCATCTCCAGCCGGTACGGTTGCATCAGGTCCAGCGGCCGCAGCGCGCCGTACAGGCCGCTCAGGATCACCAGATGCTGCTGCGCCCAGTCCAGCTGCTTGGCCGACAGGTGCGGCGCATCCAGGCCCTCGTACACGTCGCCATTGAAGGCCAGCACCGCCTGCTTCGCGTTTTCGGTCGTAAACTCGGGAGTCCAGTCGTGGTAGCGCTCGGAGTTGAGGGTGGACAGGTTCTCGCTCAGGTCCATCAGCTTCGCGATCTCGCGCGGCGACTTGCGCCGCAGCACCTCGATCAGGGCCGTGGCCTGATCCAGGAACAAGGGTTGCGTATGCTTGGCCACGTGGGCCGGCGATTCGAAGTCGAGTTTCTTGGCGGGCGAAAGCAAAAACAGCATGGTGGGTACCGACAAATGAAGCGAGGCGATACTGTAGACCAAATGTGCCCCTGTGGCGTCCGCCTGCCCTACGTGGCGTGCTGCGGCCGCTGGCACACCGGACCGGACCGCCTCAAGGCGCCCGATGCGCCCTCGTTGATGCGCTCGCGGTATAGCGCCTTCGTGCTGGACGACCTCGATTACCTGCTGGATACCTGGCATCCCAGCACGCGCCCCATCACGCTCGACCCCAATCCCCCTGGCATGCAATGGCTGGGTCTCGAATTGCGCGGTCATGCGGACGCGGGCGACGACCAGGCCACGGTCGAGTTCGTTGCGCGCAGCAAGTTCGCGGGCCGGGCGCAGCGCATGCACGAAGTCAGCCGCTTCACGCGCGAAGCCGGCATCTGGCAGTACGTTGACGGCGCCTTTCCAAAGGAAGCCAGGCGGGCAGCGCGCTAGCCGGGCGCCGGCAGCGGGCGGCGGGTTCCTTGGCGGGCTGCGGTATCCTGATCGGCTGACCTGTTGCCGGTGCAGTGCTGCCGGCGTTTTTCATCGACGGATCCATGGCTACCACCCGACGTTCCTCTACTGCTGCTGCGGCCACCCCCAAGCCCGGCACGCCCGAGTATTTCGAAGCGCACTACAACACCAGCCTGCGCGTGCCCGAATTCCACGCCATCCAGGCACACTGGGCGCAGGCCAGCGTGGAAGCGCGCCACCGCCAGCCGCGCATGCGCACGCTGGCCTATGGCAACCAGCCTGGCGAGACCCTGGACTTCTTTCCCGCCGAATCGGCCGACGCGCCGCTGTTCGTCTTCATGCATGGCGGCTACTGGCGCGCCCTGAACAAGTCCGACTTTTCGTGGGTCGCACCCGAACTGGTCAAGCAAGGCGTCTCGGTGGCCGTGGTGGACTACGCGCTGGCGCCCGCCAATCCGATCGAAGGCATCGTCCGGCAGATGCTGGCAGCGCACGCATGGCTCTATCGGCACGCAGACGATCTGCGCATCGATCGCGATCGCATCGTCACCAGCGGTCATTCGGCCGGAGGCCACCTGACCGCCATGATGATCGCCGCGCGCTGGCCACAATGGGGCGAAGACCTGCCCCGCGATCTGATCCACGGCGGTCTCGCCATCAGCGGTTTGTATGACCTGGACCCGGTGTCGAAAGCGCCATTCCTGGCGTCCCTTGCACTGACGCCGGAACGTGTGGAAAAGCTGTCGCCCGCCTGGATGTCACCCGGGTCGCACGCGCGCCTGATCACCGCAGTCGGGGGTGACGAAAGCGGCGAGTTCAAACGCCAGACCGCACTGATCGGCGAACGCTGGCCCGACAATCTGATGCGCGACTTACCCCTGCCCGGCCTCAATCACATGACGGCCTGCGATGGCTTTGCCGAGCCCGGATCCGCGTTGCTGAACGCCGCGTTGGACTTGCTGCAGGACTGACACAAGGCCCTGCACCACCCCGCCCAACAAGTTGACAAAGTTAACTATCTAGTTATCATTGTCAACTATCAGTGCACCTTCAGGATCACCATGGCCGACCTTCTCGTCAGCACGCAGGACCAGACCCGACTCCTTACGCTGGACCGGCATGCCAAGCGCAATGCGTTGACGAATGGCCTGATCCGGGCACTGATCGACGAACTGTCGGCAGCGGACAACGACGATGCCATCCGCTGCGTCGTCATTACCGGCAACGGCTCCGCCTTCTGCGCCGGCGCCGACCTTGAAGAATCCCGCAGCGCAGCTGATCCCGCTGCCGTCCTGGCGGAACGCAATGCCTTGCTGGTCGACCTGCTGCTTGCCCCTCAACGCATGACCACACCGGTCATTGCTGCCGTCAATGGCGGCGCGATCGGGGGCGGCGCGGGCCTGGCCCTGGGCTGCGACATGGTGGTCGCATCGCCGGCCGCGCGCTTCGGTTATCCCGAGGTCAAACATGGCATCACGGCCGCGCTGCTCATTCCCAATCTGATCCGGCAGGTCGGTCCCAAGATCGCTTTCGAATTGATCGGCACGGGCGAGCCGATCGGTGCCGACCGCGCGCTGGCCCTGAACCTCGTCAACCAGCTGGTGCCGGCTGAGGACCTGTTGCCCGCCGCTTTTGCTTTGGCCGCCAAACTCGCAGCCTTCCCGCCCGCGGCCATGCAGGCCTCCAAACGGCTGTTCTACGCCGCCTTCGACATGACGCAGGCCGACGCGGTCATCGCCAATCGCGACGTCAATACCGCGTTGCGCCAGCAGGCCCCCGGGCACTAACCGCCCTGAACACGATCACGCCCCCCGGACGCCGCCTTTCCTGGAACCACGATGACCCTGACCACCCGCATCACCCGCCTGCTTGATATCGAACATCCCATCATCCAGGGTGGCATGAGCTGGGCCTCGTCCAATGCAGCGCTGGCCCTGGCCGTATCGCAGGCGGGCGGGCTGGGCGTGATTGCGGCCGGGCCGATGTATCCCGACGCGCTGCGCGCCGCCATTCGTGACGTGCGCGAAGGCACGGCGCATCCGTTCGCCGTCAATGTCCCGCTGTACAACAAGCGGGCCGCCGAATTCCTGGACATCGTGCTTGAAGAACGCGTCCCTATCATCATCGCGTCGCAGGGCGGACCAAAGGCCCACATCGCGCGGTTCAAGGCCGCAGGCGTGACGTGGATCCAGGTCACGGCCAATCCCCTGCATGCCAAAAAAGCGGAAGAGGCCGGTGTCGATGCCGTCATCGCCGTGGGCTATGAAGCGGGCGGCCATCCGGGTCCGGAAGAAGTCGGCACGGTGGTGCTGGTGCGTTCCACGGTCAAGGCCGTGTCGATCCCGGTGATTGGCGGCGGCGGCATTGCAGACGGCGCAGGCATTGCGTCGATGCTGGCGCTGGGCGCCAGTGCAGCCTTGCTGGGCACGCGTTTTCTGCTGACACCCGAATCCGGTCTGCATCAGGCCTATAAAGACGCCGTACTGCAGGCGCGCGTGAATGACACGGCCGTGGTGGGCAAGGGCCGTTCACCGATCCGTATGGTCAAGAATGCGTTTTCGGCCGCCTACGCCGCGGCCGAAACTGCCGGCGCGGACAACGAGGCACTGGATGCCTTGTTCGCGGGCAGCTCGCTCAAGCTGGCCGCCCTGGATGGCAACGTCGACCAGGGCAAGATCGAAGCGGGCCAAAGCGCCGGATTGATCGATACCCTGGAGCCGGCCGGGCAACTGGTGGCGCGGCTCATGCGCGAGACTGAAGCGGCCATTGCCGAGTTGCGCGACGCGATCAATTGAACGCGGCGCAGGGGAACGCGGCGCAGGGCATGCATCAGGCGGCGCGATCGGCCTGATCTAAGCCTGATCTAAGCCTGATCTAAGCCTGATCTGAGCCTGACCCGAGCCTGGTCCGAGCCTGGTCCGAGCCTGGTCCGAGCCTGACCCGAGCCTTTTCCGTGCCCGGTCACAGCAGGTCACCCGCCAGCCTCAGCCGCCCCGCCCGACTCGCCCAGCGTCACCCCCGACCCGACCCCATCCGGCACCGTCAACACCCCGTTCTCGGTCGTCAGCCCGCTGAAGGGATCGTCCAGCAGATGCTCGAATTCCGACAGCTCCGCACCGGCATGGATGTTCCCGGCCACCGCCGCCACGGCCACGCCTTGCGCCGCCAACAGCCGCGGCCCGAAGATCGCACCAAAGCGGTAACCCACCCCCGCTGCCTCGCAGATCCGTACGGCGATCAGCGTGTTGCGGATGCCGCCCAGGTAATGCAGCTTCAGGTTGTACGAATCCGCGGCGCCCAGGCCGATCAGCGTCACCAGGCCACGCAATGTCTTGATGGATTCGTCCGCTTCGATCGGCAGCAAGCCACTTGCACGCACCCGTATCAACCCGTCCACGTCATCTGCCGGAACAGGCTGCTCCATCATCGCGATGCCATACGGTTGCAGCGCGCGGCAGACGTCGATCGCACCGTCGGCATCGTAGGCCTGGTTGGCATCGACGGTCAGCGTGATCGCCTTGCCCACTCGCGTGCGCACGGTGGACACGCGTGACACATCCAGACCGGACTCGCCGCTCAGCTTGATCTTCAGGCAGCGGTAGCCTTCATTTACCAGGCGCGCGCAATGGTCGGCCATGGCGGCGGGCGACTTGAGCGGAATCAGGCGCGACGCCTCGATCCGGTCGCGCACCTTGCCGCCCAGCAGGGTATGCAGCGGAATGCGCAGGGTGCGGGCGACCAGGTCATACAGCGCGTTGACGAAGCCCGACAAGGCGCAGGCCTCGTCTTCGGCCACGGGCGCAAGCAGGGCATGCAGCGTCTCGATCTCGAAGGCATTCTTGCCCTGCACCACGCCCGCCAGCGCGTGCAGCACCGGTTCGATACGCGCCACATCGGGCGCGTGGATGGGCGTGCCCAGCACGTGCCCGTAGCCCACGTCACCCGCGCGCGAGGTCAGCGCAACGATCCAGCCATCCACATGCGTGATCGTGCCACGCGCGAATCGCCAGGTCGGGTCGTCCTGCCGCTGGCGGCACGGCGTGATCTCGACCCGATCGATCATGCAGTGGCCGACCGGCCCGCCCTCTTGTGCATCCATTTCGCCCATGATCACTCCAATTTCAGATTGGCGCTCTTGATCAGGTCCACCGTGCGCTTGGCATCGTCTTTCACGAAACGCGTCGTCTCTTCGGGCGACATGGCCGTCACTTCGGCGCCCTGCGCGTCCATCAGCTTGCGAAACTCGGCGTGCTGATACACGGTGGCGATTGCCTTGTTGATTTTATCAACGACAGGCGCAGGCGTGCCCTTGGGCGCCGCCACGGTGTACCAGGACGACGACTCGGCGCCGCCCAGCCCCACCTCGGCAAACGTCGGCACGTCAGGCAACAGCGGCGATCGTTTGGTCGACGCATAGGCCAGCGCGCGCAGCTTGCCTGCCTTCACGTAGGGCAACTCGCCCGACAGGTTCATCACGGCAGCCTGCAGGCGGCCGGCCACCAGATCGGTCAGTGCGGGCGCGGCGCCGCCATAAGGGATGTGGACCAAGTCGATCTTGGCGGTCAGCTTGAGCATCTCGCCCCCCAGGTGTGGCGACGTGCCGGCGCCCGACGACCCATAGTTGAGCTTGCCCGGACTGGCCTTGGCCAGCGCAATCAATTCCTTCACGTTGGTGGCCTTGACGTCAGGATGGACTACCAGCAGGTTTGGCTGCGTCGGCGCCAGCGCCACGAATGCAAAGTCCTGGATGCCGTCATACGGCACCTTCTGGATCAGCGGCGTCACGACGTGCGCGGCCGCGGTGCCCAGCAGCAAGGTGTAGCCATCGGGTTCAGCCCGGGCCACGAAGCCAGCGCCGATCGATGCCCCGGCGCCGGGTTTGTTCTCGACCACGACGCTCTGCCCAAGCTCGGTCGCCAGATCCTTGGCCAGCGCGCGGGCGATCAGGTCGGCCGGGCCGCCGGCAGCATAGGGATTGACCAGCACGATGGGCTTGGTCGGAAAGGCCTGCGCCGAAACGCCGTTGGCTGCCAGGCTGGCGATCAGTCCTGCAACAACGCTCAGTGCCCGTAATGTCGTGTGATGCATGTCTCTCTCCTTGGTGGATGTCTTTTTTGGCGCGTCCGGGGGTTCAGATCGCGTTCTTGTCCCGCAGCGCCTGCACGGCCTCGCGGCTCATGCCCAGCTGTTGCATCAGAATCTGTTCGGTGTGTTCGCCCAGCAGCGGCGGGCGCGCCAGGCTGGGGTTGTCGTAGCCGGTGAACTTGAACGGCACCGGCACCGCGTTGAACGTGCCGATGGTGGGATGCGCAAAGCTCGCCACCATCTCGCGCGCCAGCACGTGCTCATTGGTCAGCACTTCGTCCACGCTCAGGATCGGCCCCGCCGGCACCTTGGCGTCGTCGCACAGGCGGCAGAAGGCGTCGCGGTCGATCTTGCCGATCGCTTCCTGCAAGCCCGCCATCACCTCAAGGCGGCGATCCACCCGCGCGCGGTTCCTGCCCAGTTCCGGATCGTCGGCCCACTCGGTCAGGCCCAGCAAGTCGCACAGCGGCTTCCAATGCTGATCGCTGCCGGTCACCTGCACCCATTTGTCATCGCGGCACCGGAACGCGGCCGATGGCACGCGCCCGGGATGCTCCGTGCCCATCCGCGCCGGCACTTCGCCCAGCGCAAAGAACCGCGCCGCCGCGAGCGACAGCAGGCCGACCTGCCCGTCCATCATCGAAAAATCGATATGGCATCCCTGCCCATGCGTGCCCCGCCCCACCAGCGACGACAGAATGCCGATCGCCACCCACAGCCCCGACGTCAGGTCCGCCACGGGCAGTCCCGGCTTGACGGGCCCGCCCCCCTTCTCGCCTGTCAGGCTCATGATGCCGCCCATGGCTTGAAAGACGGTGTCGTACCCCTTGCGCGGGGCATACGGCCCGGTCATGCCGAAGCCCGTGCACGACACGTAGATCAGCGAGTCATTGAAGGCGCGCAGCCGGTCGTAATCCAGCCCGTAACGCTTGAGCGTGCCGACCGGAAAGTTCTCCAGCACCACGTCGGCGGTGGACGCCAGTTGCCGGATCACGTCCTGCCCTTCCGGCGAACGCAGGTTCACGGTCACGGACTGCTTGCTGCGATTGAAGGCCATGTAATAGGCCGACTCGCTGCCGCCCTCGCCTTGCACCTTGGGTTCGAAGCTGCGGGTTTCATCGCCATCACCCGGCTGTTCCACCTTGATGACCGTGGCGCCGAGTTCGGCCAGGATCATCGACGCAAACGGGCAGGCCAGCACCCGCGACAAGTCCAGGATGGTCACGCCATCGAGCGGCCGCATTATTGCGCCGCCTTGGCGCGAAACCCACGCATCAGGATGTTCGTATCGCGGCCGGCATCCAGGCCTTCGGCCAGCGTCAGGTCGGCCACCCGATGGAACAGGCGTTTGGTCGTCGCCACGGCAATCGGACTCCAGCTGGCCACGCGGGTGGCCATCTCCACGGCGGCGTCCACCACCTTGTCATCGGGTTCCACCCGGTTGGCGATCCCCAGGGCCAGCGCGCGCGCGCCGTCGATGGGCTCGGCCATGGCCAGCAATTCGAACGCATGCTTGCGGCCCATCTGCCGGACCAGGTTCGACATGACCACTGCCGCCACGATGCCGTGCTTGAGCTCCGGATAGCCAAAGCGCACCGTTGCCGACATCACCGCCATGTCGCAGGCAATCGCCAGCCCGGCGCCACCGCCCAGGGCATTGCCCCGCACCGCGGCAATCACCGGCTTGGCCATTCTGGAAAACGCCAGATGCAGGTTGGCGGTCAGCTGCGCGCGCTCGCCCACGGCATGCGGCGCTTCGGGCACCAGGGCGCTGAACTCGGTGGTATCGGCGCCCGCGCAAAAAGACTTGCCGGCACCGGTCAGCACCACGGCATGCACGTCAGTGGCGGTGTCGGCGTCACGCAGCGCGTCAACCAGCGATTGCGTCAACGCGGTGTTCAGCGCGTTGTGTTTTTCCGGACGATTCATCGTCAGGATACGGACAGCGCCGCGGTCTTCTACCAGCAGTTCATTCATATCGGTCCTCGCGACCCGGGGTGGATAAAGTGATTCCTGCAGGGTCGACAACTAGTTGATTTTATATACCATTTAATTGACTTTATCAACTATCTGCCCGGAAGGCCCCCGGTCGCCAGCCATGAAAAAGCCCCGCCACGGTGTCCCGTGCGGGGCTTTTTTTCTGCGCTGGCCAGTGCGCTGAAGACTGCAGGAAGTTCAGCGTTTGACGGCGGTCTTGCTGCGGGCAGGCTTGTTCTTGAGTTCGTCGAGCAGGCCCAGCGTGTGGTCGGTCAGTTTGTCGATCGCGCGTTCCAGCACGTCGCGCTCTTCCGGGCTCAGGATTTCAAGGATCCGTTCGTTGCGGTCCACCGCTTTCGGGAACACCTTGCGGTACAGCGCACGGCCTTGGGTGGTCAGGTCGAGACGCACGCCGCGTCCATCGGACTCATCGGCGCCGCGCTTGATATAGCCACGGTCGATCAGTTCGCCCACACTGCGGCTGGCCTGGCTCTTGTCGATGTTGGCCTCGTGCGCCAGGGCATTGAGCGACATCGGAGCAAAGGCGCCGAGCAGGCCAATGATGCGCCAGTCCCGGGAACCGAGATCGTACTGGCTTTCATTGGCACGGGCCGCCATGCGGCTCGACACATGGGCCAGACGGTTCAGGCGGTAGGAGAACAGCTCCTTCAGATTCGCGGGAACAGGACGGGTCATTCTTCTATCTCTTTAAGGGAACCCCTGCAATTTACCTTAGAGTGCCTTCGCGCGTCGCAGTTTGAAGCTGCTCATTGCCGTTGCGACCAGCTTTTGCGTTGTATCCCTGACTTCGCATTGACAGAATGCGATCGATCCGCCGGCATGCGTGACCTGCGCGGTCGCGGTCAGGCTGCCCTGCCCGGGTGAGACAAAATGAATGTTCAGGTCGACCGTGCCACGCGTCTCCAGGCCCGCTTCCGCGGACCGGGTGGCCAGCGCCATGGCCGAATCGACCAGGGTGGCAATGGCCCCGCCGTGAATGGTGTTGCGTCGATTGGCCAGCTCAGGCTTGAGCGGCAGGTGCAGCACGGACCGCCCGGCATCGGCCTCCAGCACCTCGATCCCCAGCCAGGCGGAAAAGCGCGCAATGGGCGATCCGGCCAACGGGCCGGTCGCGACCGTCTTGGGCACGTAGCCTTCCGACAAGGACGCCAGGGACGGCGTGTCGGGTTCGTCTTTCATGCCGGGTGCGTCCTTCATGTCGGGTGCCTCCTGGGTGTCGGGTCCGTCCTTCATGCCGCGGACGTCTCGCCTGACCGCAGCAGTGGATGCAGCCCGCTCATTGCGACCCGGCTGTGCAGGCTGCGGCCAAGCGCCGCTTCGCATTGCGCGGACGCTTCCAGCAGTCCTTCCAGATCGATGCCGGTCGACACGCCCATCGATTCAAACAGGCTGACCAGGTCTTCGGTCGACACGTTGCCGGTGTGTCCCCCGCCATATTTGACCTTGGCCGGATGCCCGCCCACGCCGCCAAACGCACAGTCGAAATAGCGGCAACCCGCATCCAGCGCAGCCACGTAGTTCACCAGCGCCGTGCCACGGGTATCGTGGAAATGCGCCACCGTATGCACCTCGGGCACGTCCGCATGCAGCTGGCTGAACAGCGCCTTGACCGACCGGGGCGTGGCCATGCCCGTCGTGTCGCCGATCGCCACGTGCAACACGCCCAGCGCGGCAAACCGGCGCACGTCTTCGATCACGCCCGCCGGATCCACCTCGCCCTCGAACGGGCAACCCATGGCCACCGACACGGTGCCTATCATCCGGAACTGGCCGTTGGCTGCCTGCACCATGTCCGCCACGTTGTGCCACTGGTCATCCCGGCTGCGCCGCAGATTCTTCATGGAGTGGCTTTCCGTGGCCGACACCAGCAAGCTGATTTCATTGGCGCCAAAGCCCGCGTTCAGATCAGCCACGGCGCGCTCGACCGCCCGCACATTCGCGCAGGTGGCCTTGTAGAAGACGCCGTCACGGCGGGGCAAGGCCTTGAGCAGTTCGCTGGCATCGGCAAACTGCGGCACCACCTTGGGATTCGAATACGACGTGGCCTCGACCCGTTTGAAGCCGATGTCGGCAAACTGTTTGACCAAGGCCACTTTGGTTTCGGTCGAAATGAAATCGACTTCGTGCTGCAGCCCATCGCGGGCAAAGCACTCGCACAGGGTGACGTCTGTCATGGTTTCCCTCCGGATCCCAAGCCGAACAACACGATCGCATGGTCTCGCAGCTTGTTCTTCTGCACCTTGGAACTGCCCGTCATGCCGATGTTCTCGAAGGTGTCGACCACTTCCAGGTAGCGCGGCACCTTGAAGTTCGCGCAGCGCCCCTTGCACCAATCGATCAGTTCCTGCGAGCTGGCTGTCTTGCCCGCCTTGAGCAGCACAAACGCCGCCGTGACTTCACCCAGCCGCGCATCGGGAACGCCGATCACCTGGGCCTGCTGCACGGCCGGATGGGCATGCAACGTCTCTTCCACTTCGGCAGGCGCCACGTTCTCGCCGCCCACCCGGTACATGTCCTTCAGGCGGCCCACCATCCGGATGCGGCCGTCTTCCGACATCTCGCCCAGGTCCCCGGTCTTCAGCCAGCCATCGGGCGTGAAGGCCTTGGCGGTAGCGTCAGGCATCTTGTAATAGCCGCGCATCACATGCCAGCCCTTCACCTGGATCTCGCCCCGCTCACCGCGCGGGGGCTCGACACCCGTCTCGGCGTCGGCAATCCGCACCTGCGTGCCCTTGTGCGGCAAACCCCAGCCCGCGGCCCGCAGCTCGAACGCATCGTTGCGATCCGACAGCACCACGTTCGGCGACGCCTCGGATTGCCCATAGGCATTGCACACGTTCGGCACGCCCATCACATCCTGGATCTGCTGCATGACTTCCGGCCCGGCTGCCGCCCAGCCGCCGCGCAGATGCAGCTTGTTCCGGTCGAAGTCGGGGTGCCCCATCATCATCAGAAAGATCGTGTCGTTGCCCGACGTCAGGGTGCAGCGTTCCTCATCCAGGATACGCAGCGTCTCGGCCACATCGAACTTGGGCAGGGTCAGCAGGCAGCAGCCATATACCAGGCTCACCAGCACCGACAGCGTCGTGCCCGACACGTGGAAGAATGGCCGGATGCTGAAGTAGCGGTCATCCGCGCGCACCCCGATCCGCTGCCCGGCCGCCCACGCGTTCGTCACCATATTTGCGTGCGTCAGCATCACGCCCTTGGGGAACGACGTCGTACCCGACGTGAACTGCATCAGCAGAATGTCGTCGGGCGTCACGTGCTCGGCCAAGGCATCCACATCCACTTGCGCCGCGTCACCGGCAGCCAGGAAGTCCGCATAGCGCTGTGCCGCGGCCGGCGCCCTGCCGTCCCCCGCCATGACGGCCTGGGTCAGCTCGGGCAAGGCCTGGCCCGGCAGCTGCGCGTCAAACGCAGGCTCCACGGCCTTGAGCAGATCCACGAAGTCGATGCCCAGGAAACTGTCGACAAACACCAGCAGCTTCACATCGGCCTGCTTGAGGCAGAACGCCAGCTCGTCCGTCTTGAACCGGGTGTTGACCGGCACCGTCACCGCGCCAATGGCCGCGCAGGCAAAGAACACCTGCAACCACGTCGCGCCGTTGCCCATCATGATGCCGACGTGGTCACCCTTGCGGATCCCGCGCGCATGCAAGGCGGCAGCAATGCGCCGCGTGCCGGCCAGGGTCTGCGACCACGTCAGCCGCTCGTCCTGGCAGACAAAAGCTTCATGGGCGCCATAGGCCTTTTCCGTGGTGCGCAGCGCCTGGTACAACGTGACGGGCGCGCCGATCATGATTGCGCTCCGGCAGGGCGATCGGTGGACCTGGCCCCGTCGCTGCCTGGATTTGCCGCAGGGCTTGTGGCTGCGTCGCGGCTCGTGTTTGCGCCGCTGCTGCCGAACGATGAAATCGCTTTCTTCCAGTCGGTATGGCGCAGGTTTTCTTCGATCGCCAGCATCTCGACCGCCATGGCGCCTTCGCGGGTGGTCTCCACGCCCTGGTCCACACAGCGTTTGGTCAGCCGTACCGTCAGGGGCGCGGCCGCCGCGATCTGCGCCGCCATCTCGGCCGCGCGTACAGGCAGTTCTTCCACGCTGTACACATGGTTGACCATGCCCAGCGTCAACGCTTCCTGCGCGTCCACGACGCGGCCGGTAAACAGCAATTCCTTGGCCATGCGGACACCCACGATGCGCGGCAGGCGCTGCGTCGCGCCTATCGTTCCCCAGCCCACTTCCGGATATTTGAAGCGCGCTTCGGTCGATGCCAGGATGAAGTCACTGGCCCCGGCGATTTCGCACCCCGAGCCGAAGGCCGCGCCATGCACCACCGCAATCACCGGCTGGGGCAAACGTTCGATCGCGGCGTAGGCAGTAAAGCCCCGCACGCGCCGCGCCGTGATTTCTTCGGTGGACATGTCCTTGCGTTCTTTCAGATCGGCCCCCGCGCAGAACACCGGGCCCGCCCCGCGGATCAGGACCACATGCGCATCCGGATCGGCAGCCAGCCGCTCCGCCGCCTGCACCAGTTCCACGCACATGCGGGAATTCAGGGCGTTGCGGCTCTCGGGCCGGTTCAGCGTCAACGTCGCGACATGGTTGCTGACGTCTAGCGTGATCGTGGTGAAATCGTATGCCATGTGGCACTGCCTCCGGGTGCTTGCTTATAGTTGATTTTATACACTACTTTGTTGACGATCACAACTATATGGGCGGAACGCTTCGGGGCGCGCAGGTGGCGCAAGGGGGTGGCGCAAGGCGGTGGCGCAACGCGTTGGCGCGGGGGGGGGGTGGCGCGGTGGTCTGCTGAACGTCACGGGCGATGGCGGGTCATGGACGCCGATTGCCGGGCCGCACGGCTACGCGTCGAGCAAGGCCTCGAAGCTTGCGGCCACCGGACTCTTCGGCCGGTCGCGCAGCGTCAGCCGATACAGGGGCCGCAGCAAGGGCCTGCCCGGCGTGACCGACAGGATGGCCAGACGCTTCAGGGCCACCAGATCTTCGATCGCCACGCGCGGCAATATGGCAACGCCCATCCCTGCCGCCACCATCCGGGCGATCGCCTCGTTGCTGCCCACCTCCAGACGTTCCTGCGGCACGATGTCAAGCGCCGCAAGCTGCGCCGCGCTCGCCTCCCCCGTTCCCGATCCTTCTTCGCGGACAATCCACCGTGCATGGCGCAAGGGTTCGATCGGGGCGGCGAAGGGTTCGGCAGAGCTCAGGTCCGCGGTCGCGCTGGCATCCCTAGGGCCAGTGTCGCCGTGCGCGTTCTTCCTACGGCCAGTGTCGCCGTGCGCGCCCTCCTCGGCGGGAAGGTCGCACCGAGCCGCAAAGTCCATCGGCACCACGATCACCATCTCGTCATCGCGCCAGTGCGCCACATCGATACGCGGGTCATCGACATGCCCTTCCACCAGCGCCAGATCGACGCGGCAGTCCAGCAACTGCTCGACCACTTCATGCGTGTTGCCGACCACCACGCGCGGCGACGCCAGCGGATAGGACTCCGCAAAGCGACCAAGTGTGGGCGGCAGCCAGTAGCTTGCAATAGTCGTGCTCGCACCGAGCGTCAAGGTACCCCGCCGCAGCTTGATACGCAGATCAATGTCTTCCACGGCCGCCCGCTCCAGCGCGAAAATGCCGCGCGCATGGTCGAACAGCGCGGCCCCGCTTTCCGTGAGCCGCACCCCCTTGCTGCCCCGCGGCCCGCCGGCGCCCCGTTCGATCAGCGGCAGTTCAAGCAGATGCTCGAGTTCGCGCACGGCCTTGGATACCGCAGGCTGGCTGATGAAGAGATCCTCGGACGCGCGCGAAAAGCTTTGACGCAGGGCGACGCGATGGAAAATGCGCAGCAGATGCAGATTGAGTTGCATGGCGAGCGACTTTTTGAAGGGAAGAGGCCAAGAATATAACCGCAGCTCATACAAAGTTAATTTAAATGAACTGTACTCATGCCCTGCTCGACCCCTAGTATCAGTCATAACGTCATAACGTTTATGTCTAAGGAAGTCGACCATGTCCGCCACGCCCGACAGTCTTGTCCTTCGCCCGCCCCTGTTCAAGGGCCGCGTGCCTGGCATCCTGCTGGCCGGCGTGGTCGGTGCGATCGCATTGGGACTGTCGACGCTGCCTTCCGTGGCCGGCCTCGGATTGAGCGCGCTCACGCTGGCCATCGTCATCGGCATCGTGTTGGGCAACACCGTTTACCCGCGCATCGCCGTCCAGGCCAACCCCGGCGTCGACTTTGCCAAGTCCACCCTGCTGCGCGCCGGGATCATCCTGTACGGATTCCAGATCAGCTTTCAGCAGATCGCCCAGGTCGGATTGGCCGGCATCCTCATCGCCGCATTGATCGTCGGCCTTACCTTCACCCTGGCCGTGCAGCTCGGCACCCGGGTCTTCAAGCTGGATCGCGAAACGTCCATGTTGATCGGCGCCGGCAGCGCAATCTGCGGCGCAGCCGCGGTCATGGCCTGCGAGCCGGTCGTCAAGGGGCAGGCCAACAAGGTGTCCGTCGCCATCGCCACGGTGGTGGTGTTCGGCACGCTATCCATGTTCCTCTACCCCTTCCTGTACCCCTTGCTGGGCATGAACCAGGAAGCCTTCGGCATCTTTGCCGGGTCGACCATTCATGAAGTTGCGCAGGTCGTCGCCGCAGGCAACGCCGTCGGCCAGGAAGCCGCCAATATGGCAGTCATCGAAAAGATGATCCGCGTGATGATGCTGGCGCCGTTTCTTCTTCTGCTGTCCGGCTTCAAGCGCAACGATCCGCAGCGTGCAGAGTCCGGCCTGGCCGGCGGGTCGGGTCAGCAACGCAGCAAGCTGTGCATCCCGTGGTTCGCGGTGTGGTTCATCGTCGCAAGCGGCATCAACTCGCTGCAGATCATTCCCCGCGAAGTCGTCAGCGTCCTGCTCAAGCTGGACATCCTTCTGCTCGCCACCGCCATGGCCGCACTCGGCATGCGCACGCACATCGGCGCGATCCGTCAGGCCGGCGCCAAGCCGCTGGTGCTTGCCGCTACCCTCTTTGTATTCCTGCTGGTTGGCGGCTTGCTGATCAACCTGGGTGTGATGCAGCTGACGGGTGTCCCGATTCGCTAAGTACACGCTGTAAGGACAAAACGCCGCGATGGATATCGCGGCGTTTTTTTATTGAGTCCGGGCAGGAGCGGCCGGACGGCTGAAGGAGTCTGCTCCCTCGCACCGTGTCAGCAAGCGTCAGGCGTACGACCCAAGGCTTCGGCATACCGCCCGTTCAGGTAATGCAGCACTTGCGTCGCGCGGCTCAGCGGCCAGTGGCACAACGTGTCCCACGAATCCAAGACGGACATGCCAAAGTCCCGCTTGAACGCCGACAGCGTTGCGGCATACGCATCCTCTCCCAACCAGGCTTCGCGCTGGGTGACCACGCGCCCAAAGGCGGCTTCAATCGCGGCCAGCACATCAGGTGCGTCCCCGATACGGCGAGCCGCAACCAGGCGGCGTTCGGCGTGCCGGGCAAGCGTCGCGGCGGCGTCAATCGCGCAGGGGTTGAACAGACGGGTAGATGGCGAAGTGTGGATCTGGGTTCTCATGGACAGCTCCTGGTGTGCAACGAAGACGCCGGATCGGGCGGCTTGCCAAGCACAGCAATGGGGGATCGGATGAGACGCAGAATATCAACGCACTGACAATGGACGCTGACCGGCGATGTCAGCGTTCTATCAGCGAAGAAGGTGCGACGAGCGCGGTCACCAGAGAAGGTGCACCGGAGAATGTGCACCGAAAGACGTGCTCCCGAAGACATTCGCCAAAAGCAAAACCCCCCGCAGCGTTCGCTACGAGGGGTTCTGGGTATAACTAGCCTGACAATGACCTACTTTCACAGACGTCCGTCCACTATCA